>NZ_CP012676.1:2990000-3335000 GCF_001294575.1 Pseudomonas versuta | reverse complement strand
CACGCCCATGATGAAACCGAGCAGACCGCACCGGATGTTCACCACGAATACGGCGGATGCTTCTTTGAAGTTGAACATCATGCGGCCGGTGGCTTTTACGGCCTCTTGCCCGCGGTGGGTTTTTTCCAGCAGCAACAGGATTTCGCTGATTGAAAACAGGCCCAGTACCAGCACCACAAACTGGATGCCGTCAGTCAGGTGGATGTTGTCCCCTGTGAAACGGTACACCCCGCTGTTGGCATCAATCCCCACCGTCGACAGAAACAGGCCGATCAAGGCCGCGATAAATGTCTTGAGTGGACGATCTCCGGCCATGCCGCCCAGGCAGACAATGGCGAATACCATCAGTACGAAGTATTCCGCCGGGCCGAAGGCGATCGCCCATTTGGCCAGCAGCGGGGCGAACAGCACCATGCCGCAGGTGGCAATAAAGGCGCCAATGAATGAGCTCCAGGCAGACAGCGAAAGCGCCACGCCTGCCAGGCCTTTACGGGCCATCGGGTAGCCGTCCAGGGTGGTCATGACGGTCGATGCTTCACCGGGGATGTTCAGCAGGATCGAGCTGATACGCCCGCCGTACTCACAGCCCAGGTAGACGGCCGCCAGCAGGATCAGCGCAGACTCGGGTGGCAGCCCAAGGGCGAAAGCAATGGGGATCAGCAGGGCGACCCCGTTGATGGGGCCAAGACCTGGAAGCAATCCGACCACGGTGCCAATCAAGGTGCCACACAGTGCGGTGATCAGGTTGTAGGGGGTGAGCGCGACGCCAAAGCCCTGTCCCAAATAGCCAAAAGTATCCATATCAGTTCTCCAGAACGTCGAGCAGGCCAAGTGGCAGCGGAACATCCATGGCTTTATCGAACAGCAGATAAAGAGCGACGCTCATCAAGCTGATGATCACGATGCTCGGCAACCAGCGACCGCCATACAAACGGGCCATCGGGATGCCGACCAGCGCGCTGCTGAGGATAAAACCCAGTGGTTCGAAGGTGCCGGCGAAGACCAGAAGCAGCAGAACACACAGGCCGATCTTGGTCAGAGTCTGGCGATCCAGTTGTGGGTCTTCTTCGCTATGTACGACAGGCGACGGGCGAACAATCATGTAAATCAAACCCAGTGCCATCAAGGCGAGCATGAGCAAGGGGAAGGCGCGAGGACCTACAGGCTCGTAGGAAAACGCTGCCTGGTAAGGCCAGGCCATTATCGCTAGACCGGCACAGACGATGAGCAGGCCCGAGGCAAAAATTCGTTGGAAGAGCATGGTTCACTCCTGGGCGGAGCCCCCCATATCCAGGGGCTCAGCCAGCGGATGGCGACGGTTACTGGATCAGGCCAAATTCCTGGGCCAGGGTTTTGTAGTCGGCCACCTGTTTTTTCACATAGGTGTCCAGCTCCGGCCCGGTCATGGCGAAGGGGAAGAGTTCACGCTGATCGCGCAGCTTGGCGAATTCGTCAGAGGCCAGCAGTTTGTCGAAAGCGTCTTTCCACCATGCGTAGTCTTCATCGCTGACTTTTGGCCCCAGGTAAAAGCCGCGCACCACTGGCCAGACAATGTCGTAGCCCTGTTCTTTGGCGGTCGGGATGTTCTTCATCTCGGGGTCATCGAGGCGTTCATTGGCGAACACTGCGAGCAGGCGCATATCACCGCTCTGGATGTGCGGCATGGAGTCGGAAATATCGGTGCTGCCTACTTGAATGTGCCCGCCCAGCAGGGCCGTTGCGATTTCACCGCCACCTTCGAGGGCTACATAGCGCAAGTCACGCGGGTTGATTCCGGCGGCCTTGGCGATCAGGGCCGTCTGCATCCAGTCCTGGCTACCGACAGTGCCACCGGAGCCGATGACCACTTTGCCTGGATCTTTCTTCAGGGCCTGAACCAGATCATCGAGGTTCTTGTAGGGCGAATCGCTTTTCACCGCAATTGCGCCATAGCTGGTACCCACGGCGGCGAGCCAGCGCACGGCGTTCTCATCGAAACGACCGAACTTGCCTTGCGCAAGGTTGAGCAGCGAACCACTGGACCAGGCCACTAGCGTGCCGGCGTCGGCCGGGCGCTGTGCGACCACGGCGTTGTAGGCAACGGCGCCAACGCCACCGGGCATGTACGTCACGCGCATCGGTTTGCTGAGCAGCTTTTCGTTCACCAGTGCGCTTTGTGCCAGCTTGCAAGTGAGGTCGAAACCACCGCCGGGGAGGCCGGTGCGATGCATTCCGGGCGTTTCGGTTCAGCCATCAGTTGGCCAGTGAATAGCAGGCAGCTGGCGGCGAGAGCGACGGTGCGCAGTGATAGGTTCATGGTGTCTCCACAGGCGTTTTTGTTTTTAGGGGGCTGGTGTTGTTCGCTGCTGCCGTTACGCGCGGGCAACGATCGCGCAGGGCTGGCGTGGGGCCTCAGGCGTATTGCGGACAAAATGAAGACGACAGGAAGTCATTCGCAAGCCAGTTGCAGTGTTGGATCGACACGGGGGAAACACAAAGACGGCGGGCATCGGGCTGAAGCGTCAGCATGCGGGGTGCTCCATTATTGTTCTTATTGGCGAAAACGCTTCGAGGCGTTTTTCAGGGCGATACGTTATGACAGTTGTAACTGTCCATTTCCGGATCCTAATCAGCCAACCTTTCGCGAACCTTTCAGTTGCCTTTCATTGGCCTTTCACGGTTTTCGCACTTCACAGTATTTCTGCCGTCTGTACACTCCGCGCAAAGACAGGCCCCCGGCCTGCATAAAAATAATGAGGTAAATCCGATGCGTGTACTTTTGGTCGAGGATCAGTTGCAGTTGGCCGAGAGTGTTGCCCAGGCCTTGAAAAGCACGGGGCTGACCGTGGATGTACTGCACGACGGCGTGGCTGCCGACCTGGCCTTGAGCAGCGAAGAGTATGCGGTGGCGATCCTGGATGTGGGGTTGCCACGCATGGACGGTTTTGAAGTGCTGGCGCGTTTGCGCAGTCGGGGCAAGACCCTGCCGGTATTGATGCTGACGGCGCGTAGCGATGTCAGAGACCGGGTACACGGGCTTAATCTTGGGGCTGATGACTATCTGGCCAAACCCTTCGAACTGACTGAGCTTGAGGCAAGGGTCAAAGCCCTGCTGCGCCGAAGTGTGCTGGGCGGGGAGCGTCAGCAGCAGTGCGGAGCTCTGGTGTACGACCTGGGAACCCGACGCTTCACCCTTGGCGATGAATTGCTGATCCTGACTTCGCGCGAGCAAGCGGTGCTTGAGGCGTTGATCGCAAGGCCCGGAAGGGTCATGAGCAAGGAGCAACTGGCGGCCCAGGTATTTGGCCTGGACGAGGAAGCCAGTTCTGATGCCATCGAAATCTATATTCACCGGCTGCGTAAAAAACTCGACGGCCAGGCGGTAGCGATTGTGACCTTCAGGGGCCTGGGGTACCTGCTGGAAGGCCGCGATGTTTAAATTCGACAGTTTGCGCGGGCGTTTATTGTGGAATCTCTCGCTGTTGCTGGTGGCATTGATGCTGGCCAGCGGTTTCAGCGCTTACTTCAATGGCCGTGAAGCTGCCGACACGGCCTATGACCGGACCCTGCTGGCCTCGGCACGGACTATTGCTGCCGGTCTGTCGCAACGTGATGGCAGCTTGAGTGCCGATGTCCCTTATGTCGCGCTCGATACTTTTGCCTACGACAGCGCCGGACGTATCTACTACCAGGTCAACGACATTCATCAGCAGCTGATTTCCGGTTATGAACAGTTGCCGGCTCCGCCTGCGGGTACCCCGCGTACCGATGATTACCCGGCTCTGGCACGGTTTTATAACGGCCAGTATCAGGGGCAAAACGTGCGGGTGGTGAGCCTGCTCAAGGCCGTGAGTGAGCCCAACATGAATGGCATGGCGGAAATTCGGGTTGCCGAAACTGACGAGGCGCGCGTGGCCATGGCGCGTAGTTTGATGGCCGACACATTATTGCGCCTGGGCATGTTGGGGCTGGGGGCATTAATAGTGGTGTGGTTTGCGGTCAGTGCGGCATTGCGACCGCTGGAGCGTTTGCGCACCGCGGTTGAGGAGCGCCAGCCCGATGACTTGCGGCCACTGCCGTTGGTGTCGGTACAGCGAGAGTTGCGGCCATTGGTGCAGGCGCTCAATCACTTTACCGAGCGTTTGCGTGGTCAGTTTGAGCGCCAGGCGCAATTTATTGCCGACGCCGCCCATGAGTTGCGCACCCCCCTGGCGGTGCTCAAGGCCCGGCTCGAATTGGGCTTGCGGGCCAATGACGCGCAGACCTGGCGCATGACCCTTGAACAGGCAGCGAATGACACCGACCGTTTGACCCAGCTGGCGAATCAGCTGCTATCGCTGGCGCGGATTGAAAACGGCGCGCGCGCCATTGCCGAAGGCGGGGCGCAGTTGCTCGATCTCAGCCAGTTGGCCCGTGAGCTGGGAATGGCCATGGCGCCACTCGCCCATGCGCGGGGCGTAGCCTTGGCGCTTGAGGCGGATCAGCCAGTGTGGATGCGCGGCGAGCCCACATTGTTGAGTGAATTGTTAAGCAATCTGGTGGACAACGCACTGGCCCATACGCCGAAGGGCGGTAATGTGATTCTGCGTGTAACGCCCCATGCCGTGCTTGAGGTTGAAGACGACGGGCCGGGCATCCCCCTTGTAGACCGCGAGCGAGTGTTTGAGCGCTTTTATCGACGCAACCATGAGGTGGCAGGCTCGGGGCTCGGGCTGGCGATAGTCGGAGAGATTTGTCGTGCGCACCTGGCACCGATCAGCCTGCACGATGGCGCGCAGGGCGGGTTGAAAGTACGGGTGAGTTTTGTGCTGGCCGGAGGGCGTACGCAAACCTTGTAGGCGCTGCCGAAGGCTGCGATAAGGGGCGAAGGACATTCGGGACAGCTACGCGCTCCATCGCAGCCTTCGGCAGCGACTACAGGTTTTGATCTGGCTTCAGATAAACATCCCGCGTGCCGCGTTCAGATCGTCCTGGAACTTTTGGTCATCGGCATCCACCCCCAGTTTTTTGAAGGCGGGCAGGGTGCTCAGCTCAAGACCCGCAACTGCGTTGCTGCCTTGAGAGCAGAACAGGGTCGCGATTTGTACCAGGTCGATGTAGTCGATGACCTTGGAGTCGCGAGTGAAGTCCTGGTACTGGCCGGGGAGTTTCAGCAACATTTCGGGGAATTCCCACACCGCCAGCAGCTTGTCGCCAATGCGCGGATGAATGCTCTCGATGACGTGATTCAGCGACACCGGATCGAACAGCAGTTCATTGTGGTCTTCGGCGTAGGTCAGAATCGGCAGCACGCCAATTTGATGGACCAGCCCTCCGAGTGCCGCCTGATCAGGCTTGAGTGAGGTGTATCGACGACACAGGGTGTAGCAAATCCCGGCGATCTCCAGACTTTGGCGCCACACGTCGCGCATTTTGTTTTCGACCACTTGCGAACGGGCATGAAAAATCTGTTCCATCACCAGTCCGATCGCCAGATTACTGCTGTAGTTGACGCCCAGGCGGGTGATGGCGGTATGCAGGTCGGTGACTTCGTAGAGGGCTCGTAGCAGCGGACTGTTGACGACCTTAATCAGTCGCGCCGACAGCGCAGTGTCGCGACCGATGACTTTACTCAGATGACTTACGCTGATTTCAGGGTTTTCTGCTGCTTTGCGGATGTTTAACGCCACTTCCGGTAGCGTGGGCAAAACCAGGTCATCTTTATCGATGGCCTTAATCAAGTCCATTTGGACCTTGTGCGCCAACGTACTCATTTCTGTTCTCTAGCAAGGTGTGGCAATTAGCGCTGGATCTCACGGTCACGGTCTAGCTGGTACGGCAAGTCAAGCAGCGAAAGAGTTGGACCTTGCGCATCACCTATATGGATTTCACCCACTTCTACGGCATCGGCGGTCAGGACACAAAGCAGCTCGATGCCGTTTTCAGCATGGGCAGCCATCACGACTTCACCCACGCTGCTGCCATGAGCAGGTGCAAACAGTGGCGTTGCGGGGGCGGGCAGTTCGTCAGACTCAAGACGCAGGCGGTAGAGGCGGCGTTTGAGTTTGCCCAGATACTGCATGCGCGCGACGATTTCCTGCCCGGTATAACAGCCTTTTTTGAAGCTGACTGCGCCTACCGCTTGCAGGTTGAGCATTTGCGGAATGAACAGTTCGCGGGTCTGGGGCATGACCTGGCCGATGCCTGCACGAATCTGGCCAAGGATCCATTGATTGAGGTCGGCTTCAACCAGTTGCGCTTTGAGGTGTTGCTCCAGGCTTTCTGTCTGCTCAGCAGCTGCCCACAGCTCGGCCCGGCCCTCGCTGACGCGAATGGCGATCAAACCGTTGGCTCTGACTACGCTGTCGGTTTCGGCTGGCAGATGGAGGCCCAGGCTTTCCAGCGCGGCATCTGCCTGGTGCAGGCCAAAGCGCACCCAGCTGGCGCTGTCGTCGGTCAGTTTTGACTTGGAGAAAACGGCATATTTTTTCAGGTCTGCCAACTGCGGCTCGACCAGTTCGCGAGCCATCGCCAGCAGGCAACCTTCGGTCTCAAGAACAATGCGGAAGCTGGACTGCATCCGGCCTTTTTGCGTGCAGCGTGCACCCAGGCTCGAGCGCGTCTCGCTCAAATAGTTGAGGTTGCAGGTCAGCTGCCCCTGCAGGAACTTGCTGGCGTCATTGCCGATAACGGCGAGAACGCCTTCGTGAGAAAGGGTGCAGAAAAAAGCAGAGTCGGCCATGGGTCATCGCAGGTAATAAAGTCTGGGATACATCATAGAGGTGCGACCTGCAAATGGGTAGTTCAATGCCTGGCGACCAAAGCCGACTGTTCTATGGCGGATCGGGCTGTATACTTGCGCTCTATTTGAGGAGCGCTCCATGGTCGAAGATGTTGAACTCAATCGTCTCTACTGGCACAGCCGTCGCGGCATGCTGGAGCTTGACGTGTTGCTGGTGCCTTTCGTCAAGGAAGTGTACGCCACCCTTAATGATGTCGATCGTGAATGCTATCGCAAGCTGCTTGAGTGCGAAGACCAGGATATGTTCGGCTGGTTCATGGAACGCGCAGAGTCCGAGGACCCGGAGTTGCAGCGCATGGTTCGCATGATTCTGGATCGTGTCCAGCCCAAGTAATTATTTCGAGTGCCGCTGGCGTGCCTCCGGGCAATTGCTGGCGGCATGTCTTGCAGCCCAGACCCTGGCGCTGATCTCAATTTGCCTTCTGTCGATTCCTGTCTGGGCACGTGTGTCCGGTATTTTGCTGTGTCTGGCCCATGGTTATTGGGTGCTGGGGCGCCACATCCGCTTGACCCACTGCTCGGCCTATAGCGGGTTGCGCCGGGATGCCGACGGCTGGCAGTTATGGAACCGTGCCAGGGGCTGGCAGGCCGTTCAATTGCGTCGTGACAGCCTAGCGTTGCCAAGTGTGGTGATCGTGCGCTTCAGAGTGTGCAATGAACGCTGGGTGCGCACGGTATGCATTCCCCGTGACGCGCTGGCGCCGGATCAGCACCGGCGCTTGCGCGTGCGGCTGAAATTCAGCCGACGTAGGTGGTCGGCACCAGAATAGTGTCCAGGGCCTCGGGCAGCATGTGCGGGTAGTCGAGGGTGTAATGCAGGCCTCGCGACTCTTTTCTCGCCATGGCGCTGCGGATCATCAGTTCGGCCACTTGCGCCAGATTTCGCAGTTCAATCAGGTCGCGGCTGACTTTGTAGTTGCTGTAGAACTCGTCAATCTCATCCAGCAGCAGACGTACGCGGTGTTGTGCCCGTTGCAGGCGTTTGTTGGTGCGTACGATGCCGACGTAGTCCCACATGAAGCGCCGCAATTCATCCCAGTTGTGGGCAATGATCACATCTTCATCCGAGTCCGTGACCTGGCTGGCATCCCAGTCAGGGAGGGCGACAGGCGTGGCCACCTGGGGCAGTTGGGCGAGGATGTCGGCCGCTGCCGACTTGGCATATACAAAGCACTCCAGCAGCGAATTGCTGGCCATGCGATTGGCGCCATGCAAACCGGTGAAGCTGGTTTCACCAATGGCATACAGGCCCGGCACATCGGTGTGGCCATGCTCGTCCACCATCACCCCGCCGCAGGTGTAATGTGCTGCCGGCACCACCGGGATCGCCTGTTTGGTGATGTCGATGGAGAACTCCAGGCAGCGCTCATAGACAGTCGGGAAGTGCGTTTTGATGAAGGCTTCTGACTGGTGGCTGATATCGAGATACACGCAATCGATACCCAGGCGCTTCATCTCGTGGTCAATAGCGCGGGCGACGATATCTCGTGGCGCCAACTCCCCGCGCGGGTCAAAACGATGCATGAAGCGCTCGCCGTCAGGCAGTTTGAGGTGTGCGCCTTCGCCACGTAACGCTTCGGTAATCAGAAAGCTTTTGGCCTGGGGGTGGTACAGGCATGTGGGGTGGAACTGGTTGAATTCCAGATTCGCCACCCGACACCCGGAACGCCAGGCCATGGCAATGCCATCACCGCAGGCACCGTCGGGGTTGCTGGTATAGAGGTAGACCTTGGCGGCACCACCTGTGGCCAGAATGGTGAAGCGTGAACCGTAGGTCTCGACCTCTCCCGTGCTGCGGTTGAGCACATAAGCCCCCAGGCAGCGATCGCCTTCCAGGCCCAGCCGGCGCTCGGTAATCAGATCAACGGCGACCCGCTGCTCAAGCAATTCAATGTTGGGTCGTTGGCGGGCTTGCTCGAGCAGGGTTTTGAAAATGGCAGCGCCGGTGGCGTCAGCGGCATGGATAATTCGCCGGTGGCTGTGCCCGCCTTCGCGGGTGAGGTGGAACTCAAAGCCCGGCTGTTCTGGGTTTGCGTCTTCATCACGGGTGAAGGGTACGCCCTGGTCGATCAGCCACTGGATGGCTTCGCGGCTGTGCTCGACGGTGAACCGCACTGCGTCTTCATGACACAAGCCGCCTCCAGCGTTGAGGGTGTCTTCGACGTGAGACTGCACGGTGTCGGTGTCATCGAGGACGGCGGCCACTCCGCCCTGTGCCCAGAACGTCGAGCCGTTGGCCAGATCGCCTTTGCTGAGCACTGCAATACGCATGTGCCCCGGCAGTGTAAGGGCCAGGCTCAAACCGGCAGCGCCGCTGCCAATCACCAGCACATCATGTTGAAAATGTTGGCTCATTCTTCTTGGATCCGCAAAAAAAGCGCCCACTAGTATATAGAGGGGGGGATCGGCACAATAGCCGGGCTTTTGTGGCATAGGGAAAGTACAGCGGGCAGGAAGTGTGCCTCAGAGTTGTGGGGCCTGCATGGCGATTTGCACAATTAATCGGCATCCGCCCGCAGCAACTCAGGCCTAGGCTTGTTGCTAGCGCTCATATGGCTTGATTTCGTATGAGGTTTTGAACTTTTCCTGAGGCCAGGGGCTCCATAGAGGGTTGGCCTTCATATGGGAGAACAGCGTCGAATGTGCAGCGGGTTTTCGATCTGACCCCAGCTGTTGAATTTGACGACAAGATTATCGACGCAGCCGGGCAGGCCCGAGCTGCGTTTTCGTGCGTGCCAAATCAGAGTGCGCAGGAAACTTGCCAGGGGGGAGAGAACTTTTGCGTAAAAGCCGAGTCTATGTTTGCAAGCCTGATCAATTAGCAAAGCATTCTTCCTCCCGGTCTTATGAGGAGTATTCATGCTAACCCAGGAAGAGGATCAGCAGCTGGTCGAGCGCGTACAGCGCGGCGACAAGCGAGCTTTCGATCTGCTCGTGTTGAAGTATCAGCACAAAATTCTCGGGTTGATCGTGCGTTTTGTGCACGACACCCATGAAGCCCAGGATGTCGCTCAGGAAGCCTTTATCAAGGCTTACAGGGCACTAGGTAATTTTCGCGGTGACAGCGCCTTTTATACCTGGCTGTACCGTATTGCTATCAACACGGCGAAAAACTATTTGGTGTCCCGCGGTCGACGTCCTCCTGATAGCGATGTGAGTTCTGAAGACGCTGAATTTTATGATGGTGATCACGGTCTCAAGGATCTTGAGTCGCCGGAGCGTGCTTTGCTCCGTGACGAGATTGAGGGCACGGTTCACCGCACCATTCAGCAATTACCAGAAGATTTGCGTACGGCGTTAACTTTACGTGAGTTTGATGGTCTGAGTTACGAGGACATTGCGAGTGTCATGCAATGTCCGGTGGGTACCGTGCGCTCCCGGATTTTCCGCGCTCGGGAAGCCATCGATAAAGCCCTGCAGCCGTTGTTGCAGGAAAACTGAGACAGCGGCGATAGCCAAGAGAGGAACCGCCATGAGTCGTGAAGCCCTGCAGGAATCGCTGTCCGCGGTGATGGATAACGAAGCGGACGAACTGGAATTACGTCGGGTATTAAGTGCCTTTGACGATACACAAACACGTGATACTTGGTCCCGTTACCAGTTGGCACGTGCTGTGATGCACAAGGACTTGTTGATTCCAAATCTGGACATCGCATCAGCCGTTTCGGCCGCTTTGGCCGAAGAGCAGACGCCTGCCAAAGTCGTACGTGGCCCTTGGCGCGGTATCGGTCGTCTGGCCGTCGCTGCCTCGGTCACAGTTGCTGTATTGGCGGGTGTAAGACTGTACAACCAGGATGATATTGTCGGTAACCAGCTGGCGCAGCAAAATGCTCCGCAGAGCCTGAGTGCTCCGATGGTGAAAGGCCCGGCAGTATTGGCGAACTACAGCGAGAGCTCCGACCAGGCCACCGGTCCAATGGCTAACGGCGTTCTGCAAGGTCAACCTGGATGGCAAGATCAGCGTTTGCCGGGTTACCTGCGCCAGCATGCACAGCAAGCCGCGTTGAAGGGTACTGAAAGCCCTCTGCCTTATGCTCGTGCTGCCAGCCTGGAAAACCGTTAAGGACCATCATGCGCGTCCTACCTCTGCTACCTTTTCTGCTCACTGGTTTATTTGTTGTTCCTGCCCAGGCCGATGAAGCCAGAGATTGGCTTAAACGCCTCGGGCAGGCCGAGCAACAGCAAAGCTACCAGGGCACTTTCGTCTACGAACGCAACGGCAGTTTTTCTACCCATGGTATCTGGCACCTGGTGCAAGACGGGTCCGTGCGTGAACGACTGATGCAACTGGACGGAGCTGCGCAAGAGGTTGTTCGTGCAGATGGTCGCACCGAGTGCGTCAGTGGCAAGATTATCTCCGGGCTCGGAGATACTCCGGTCACCACCGCGCGACAGCTCAACACCGAGCGCCTTAATGACTGGTATTCAGTCGCAAAGGTTGGCGACTCACGGGTCGCTGGCCGGCCTGTATCCGTCATTGCTTTCACGCCTCGCGACCAGCATCGCTACGGGGTTGAACTGTATCTGGATAACGAAACAGGTTTGGCACTGAAATCATTGTTACTCAATGACAAGGGGCAGTTGCTTGAGCGTTTCCAGTTTACAACTCTTGATACAACGCCTCCGGATGACAGTGAGCTCAAGCCCACCGGTAAATGCCGTCCTGTTGTCGCGTCTGATCCTGCGCCATCCGCGGTCAAAACTACCCATGTCTGGCATTCAGACTGGTTACCTCCGGGTTTTGAACTGATCAGCAGTACTGTGCGCAATGACCCTCAGACCAAGTCTGAAGTTACCAGCCTTTTGTACGACGATGGTTTGACGCGCTTCTCGGTGTTTCTTGAGCCACTGAAGGGCAGCTCTGTACCCGATACGCGGTTACAACTGGGCCCGACCGTTGCGGTCTCCAGGCATCTCACTACCCCGGGGGTGACATGATGGCCACGGTTGTGGGGGAGATTCCGATGGGTACCGCAGAGCGGATTGCGCTCTCGATGCGTGCCGGTCAGAACGATCCTGCTCCGCAGGGCAAGCCATAGTGGTGTTCGGAAATGATCGGTGAGCGTTCAGATTCACCAGACATTTTATCTCTATATACAGGTCAGAGCCCGCAAGGCTCTGGCCTTGTTTGTTTTCTGGGCCAAAAAAAAAGGTCTATGCTGCCCTTAGTTTTTTGGTGCTTGTCGCTTAACTCTGCTTGCTATTAACGGGAGCTGTAAATCAATGCCTCGATTGAAATCTTACTTACCCATTTTTGCAGCCGTGCTGATGCTCGGGCAGGCAGTGCCGGTCCTTGCTGAAGCACAGTTACCTGACTTCACGCAACTGGTCGAGCAGGCCTCTCCGGCCGTGGTGAACATCAGTACCACGCAAAAGCTGCCCGATCGCAAAGTCTCCAGCATGGGGCAAATGCCCGATCTGGAAGGCCTGCCGCCTGGTCTGCGGGACTTCTTTGAACGCAGCCTGCCGCCTGGCAGTGGCGGCCAGGGGGGGCGTCAGCGTGAGGCCCAGTCCCTGGGGTCTGGCTTCATCATCTCGCCGGACGGCTACATCCTGACCAACAACCATGTGGTTGCGGATGCGGATGAAATCATCGTGCGCCTGTCTGACCGCAGTGAAATGAAAGCCAAGCTGGTCGGCACAGATCCACGCTCCGACGTCGCATTGCTGAAAATCGACGGCAAGAACCTGCCAGTTTTAAAACTGGGCAAATCCCAGGACCTCAAGGCCGGTCAGTGGGTGGTTGCCATAGGTTCACCGTTCGGGTTTGACCACACCGTGACCCAAGGCATCATCAGCGCCATCGGTCGCAGCCTGCCCAATGAAAGCTACGTGCCGTTCATCCAAACTGACGTGCCGATTAACCCGGGTAACTCGGGTGGCCCGTTGTTCAACCTGACGGGCGAAGTAGTGGGTATCAACTCGCAAATCTATACCCGCTCCGGCGGCTTTATGGGCGTGTCTTTCGCCATTCCTATCGATGTGGCGATGGATGTTGCCAATCAGCTCAAAGCAGGCGGCAAGGTAAGCCGTGGCTGGTTGGGCGTGGTGATTCAAGAGGTCAACAAAGACCTGGCCGAGTCGTTTGGTCTGGATAAACCGGCCGGTGCGCTGGTGGCCCAGGTGCTTGACGACGGTCCTGCTGCCAAAGGTGGCCTGCAAGTGGGTGACGTGATCCTGAGCATGAATGGTCAGCCGATCGTGATGTCCGCAGACCTGCCGCATCTGGTGGGCGCACTCAAGGCCGGCAGCAAGGCGACCCTTGAAGTGGTTCGTGACGGCAAGCGCAAAACCCTGGATCTGACCGTGGGGGCTATCCCTGATGAAGGGAAAGAAATGACCTCCGCTGCAGGTGCAGAACTGAGCAGCAATCGCCTGGGTGTGTCCGTGGCGGACTTGAGCGAAGAGCAGAAGAAAGCCAATGACATCAAGGGTGGCGTGATCATCAAGGACGTGCAGGACGGCCCGGCTGCCCTGATTGGCCTGCAGCCAGGCGATGTGATTACTCATCTGAACAACCAGGCAATCACTAATGGCAAACAGTTCACTGAAATTGCCAAGGCATTGCCGAAGAACCGTTCGGTATCGATGCGGGTTCTGCGTCAGGGACGTGCCAGCTTCATTACCTTCAAACTGGCTGAATAGGGGCGCAGCTGAACTGCAGGCGCACGCGTGCTCCTGCAGCTCTGATGTCTCCCGGTAATAAAAAAAGCCCGTATCGAGAGATACGGGCTTTTTTTATTTCTTCGGCTTGGGAATGCGTACCAGCTGGCTACTGGAGTACATGTCGTGCCAGGTGCGGTTGTGCTTGTCGAATATCGACCAGACAAACCCGAGCCCCAGGCACAGCCAGGAGCCGATGGAGACGATAAAGCGCAGCAGAGCCTGCCACAGGCTGATTGCGGTGCCATCGGCATTCTGTACCCGTATGCCCCAGACCTGCATGCCCAGGGTTTGCCCGGAGTGGGTCCAGAACTTCGCAAAGAAGCCGAACAGTACAAAAAACAAAATGGTTGAGAGCAGCGGGTCGCCATCCAATGCCCCCGACTCGGACAACGCCCGCATCTTGGCTTCGCCGATAAAGCTCATCATGATCAGTTTGTAGATGAACGTGGTGACAATAAGCAGGGCCGTGCACAGCAAAAAATCATAAAACATAGCTGCCAGGCGGCGCCCCAGGCCAACGGCGGGAAAGTCGCCTTGAGGGCTAAGTGGTTGTTTCGACATGGCAGGGTCTCGTGAAGGAAAACCGCCATCTTACGGAATTACACCAATAAAAAAGCCTCTGATGTCAGCATCAGAGGCTTTTCAACGCGAGAATGCTTAGCCTTCGGCTTGCACTTCGTCAGCCTGCAGGCCTTTTTGGCCCTGGACTGCAATGAAGGTCACTTTCTGGCCTTCTTTCAAGCTCTTGAAGCCATTGCCCTGAATAGCGCGAAAGTGCACAAACAGGTCCGGACCGCTTTCCGGAGTAATGAAACCAAAACCTTTCTCGTCGTTAAACCACTTTACGGTACCGCTCTGACGTTGGGACATTTCTTAATTCCTTGACGCTAACAATTAATGACAGCCTCTTTGTATTTAAAGAGGACTGGTGCTGGGTTGCAGGAAAGTAAGAGACGCAGAACGGGTTGTAGCAAACATTAAGCTACTGCCCAGGTCACGATTCCAGCGACCCATGCAAACACAGTGGGCAAACTTTACGAAACCGTAAATGAAAATACAAGCCCCTCTTACAGGCCGCGCCCCGTCTGGTTTGCAATGTTTTTCGGGGCGGGTTTTAAAGGTTATTCATCATAGCGGGGTTCAATTGTGCTCATGTTTGTAACTGTGTTTTCGCTATCGAAAGTTTGCACTGTTTTGTGGCAGTTGCATGGCACGTATGTCACGTGAGCATGCAACTGTATTAATTAGCTTTAGACGTGGCCGCGATAATAACGCTGTGGAACAAATGGCAACTTCGACACTTTCAGCGGTACACGTTTACCGCGCACGATTGCCCACACCTCAGAGTCCAGCGGTGTAAATGCTGTATCCAAGTAGCCCATTGCCAGAGGTGCGCCCAGTGTCGGCCCAAAACCGCCGCTGCACACAGTGCCGATGACCGTACCTTCGGCGTCAACGATTTCAGCGCCTTCACGTACCGGGGTGCGCTCTTGGGGCAGCAGGCCCACACGCTTGCGCGCTACACCGTTTTGCTGCTGGGCGAAAATGACGTCGGCACCGGGGAAACCGCCGGCCCGCAGACCGTCGGCGCGACGGGTTTTCGAGATCGCCCAGAGCAGGCTGGCCTCAATCGGCGTGGTGTTTTCGTTCATGTCATGCCCGTACAGGCACAGGCCGGCTTCCAGACGCAGGGAATCTCGTGCGCCAAGGCCAATGGCCTGTACCTCTGGCTCGGCGAGCAGACGGCGTGCCAGAGTTTCTGCGTGTTCTGCCGGAACCGAAATTTCAAAGCCGTCTTCTCCGGTGTAACCCGAACGACTGACGTAGCATTCGACTCCCAGAAGCGTGACAGGGGCAAATTGCATAAAGGTCATTTTTGCCACTTCTGGCGCCAGACGTTGCAGCACAGTCACGGCGGCCGGACCTTGCAGCGCGAGCAAGGCGCGCTCTTCAAACAGCGGCTCTATACTGCAATGTGCGCCCAGGTGCTTGCGCAGATGCGCCAGGTCCTGGTCCTTGCAGGCCGCGTTGACCACCAGAAACAGCTGGTCATTACCCAGATTGGCAACCATCAGATCGTCCAGGATGCCGCCTTGTTCATTGGTGAACATGGCATAGCGCTGCATGCCAACCGGCAGGTCGATGATGTCTACCGGTACCAGAGCTTCCAGTGCCCTGGCCGCATCAGTGCCGCTCAAACGAATTTGCCCCATGTGCGACACATCGAACAACCCGGCGTGTTCACGGGTATGTTGATGTTCTTTCATCACGCCCAACGGGTATTGCACCGGCATGTCATAACCGGCGAATGGCACCATGCGGGCACCGAGTTCAAGGTGCAGTGCGTGCAGCGGGGTTTTAAGCAGTTGTTCGGTGGACATTCGTGACTCCTTGAAAATCAGCACTCAATAATGTTTACGGCCAGACCGCCGCGGGCAGTCTCTTTGTATTTGCTTTTCATGTCGGCGCCGGTCTGGCGCATGGTGCGGATCACCTTGTCCAGTGAGACAAAATGCTGTCCGTCGCCGCGCAGGGCCATCCGTACGGCGTTGATGGCCTTGACCGAGCCCATTGCGTTGCGCTCGATGCAGGGCACCTGCACCAGCCCGCCAATGGGGTCGCAGGTCAGGCCAAGGTTGTGCTCCATACCAATTTCGGCAGCGTTTTCGACTTGCTGCACGCTGCCGCCCAGCACTTCACACAACGCGCCGGCGGCCATGGAGCAAGCCACGCCGACTTCGCCCTGGCAGCCCACTTCGGCGCCTGAGATTGACGCGTTTTCCTTGTACAGAATGCCGATGGCGGCAGCCGTCAGCATGAAGCGCACCACGCCGTCCTCATTGGCCCCGCCAATGAAACGCATGTAGTAATGCAGAACCGCCGGAATGATCCCCGCCGCTCCATTGGTCGGCGCGGTGACCACCCGGCCGCCGTTGGCGTTTTCTTCATTCACGGCCAGGGCGTACAGGTTCACCCAGTCGAGCACTGACAGCGCATCGCGCAGTGCGGCCTCGGGGTTGGCGCACAGCTGCCGGTGCAGCGCGGCGGCTCGCCGCTTGACCTTCAAACCACCCGGCAAAATACCTTCGTTGCGGCAACCTGCACTCACGCAGTCCTGCATCACTTGCCAGATATTCAGCAAGCCGCTGCGGGTTTCTGCTTCCGGGCGCCAGGCGCTTTCATTGGCCATCATCACCTGGCTGATCGACAGATCGTGGGTGACGCAATGGCGCAGCAAGTCTTTGGCAGTTTTGAACGGGTATTTCAGCGCCGTGCTGTCTTCGACAATGCGATCAGCGCCTGCCGCGCCTTCATCCACCACGAAGCCGCCGCCCACCGAGTAATACTCGCGGCTGCGGATCTGAATCCCGGCGCCATCCAGCGCCCGGAAAATCATGCCGTTGGGGTGATAGGGCAGGGGTTTTCGAATCATCGCCAGGTGCGATTTTTCATTGAAATCGATGGGGTGCTCGCCCAGCAGGTTCAAACGCCCGCTGTTGCGAATAGCGGCCAGACGTTCGGCGACTGTTTCGGTGTTTACGGTATCCGGGTGCTCGCCTTCAAGGCCCAGCAGCACGGCCTTGTCGCTGCCGTGGCCTTTGCCGGTGGCGCCGAGGGAACCGTAGAGTTCAACTTTTACGCAGGCAGTGTCTTGCAGCAGGTCATCACGGCGCAGACCTTCGGCAAAACGCGCGGCTGCGCGCATGGGGCCGACGGTATGGGAACTGGAGGGGCCGATGCCAATCTTGAACAGGTCGAACACGCTTAACGACATGGGGTTCTCCGGTTTCTTATAGGTTTGTTGGCAAAAAAACATCCCTGTAGGAGCGAGCTTGCTCGCGAGCTTCTCGTTGCGTAACAGCTCGCGAGCAAGCTCGCTCCTACAGGTTTATTGGGTGTTTACGCCTCCTGGTAGCTTTCGATCGACGGGCAAGCACACACCAGATTGCGGTCGCCGAACACATTGTCGACCCGGCCAACCGGCGGCCAGTATTTACCTTCAATCAGGGATGCCACCGGATACACCGCCTGTTCGCGACTGTAGGGGTGAGTCCATTCACCGACCATTTCGGCAGCGGTGTGCGGAGCGTTTTTCAGCGGGTTGTCTTCTTTGTCCAGGCTGCCATTTTCCACCGCACGAATCTCTTCGCGGATGCGGATCATGGCTTCGCAGAAGCGGTCCAGTTCTTCTTTGGATTCACTCTCGGTCGGCTCGATCATCAGTGTGCCGGCTACCGGGAACGACATGGTCGGAGCATGGAAACCGAAGTCGATCAGGCGCTTGGCTACGTCGTCGACGCTGATGCCGCTGCTGTCCTTGAGCGGGCGCAGGTCAAGAATGCATTCGTGCGCCACCAGGCCGTTGCTGCCCGAGTACAGCACCGGGTAGTGCTCTTCGAGACGGCGGGCAATGTAGTTGGCGTTCAGAATCGCCAGCTGCGAAGCACGCTTGAGGCCTTCGCCGCCCATCATGCGGATATACATCCAGGTAATCGGCAGGATGCTCGCGCTGCCAAACGGCGCCGCGCAGACCGCGCCTTCCTTGCGCTCCATGGTGCCGTGACCCGGCAGGAACGGCGTGAGGTGCGATTTGACCCCGATCGGGCCGACACCCGGTCCGCCGCCGCCGTGCGGGATGCAGAAGGTTTTGTGCAGGTTGAGGTGGGATACGTCGCCGCCGAATTTGCCCGGTGCGCACAGGCCGACCATGGCGTTCATGTTGGCGCCGTCGATGTACACCTGGCCGCCGTTGTCATGAATGATGCCGCAGATTTCGCGGATGCCTTCCTCGAACACGCCGTGGGTCGACGGGTAGGTGATCATCAGGGCCGCCAGGTGATCACGGTGCTCGATGGCTTTGGCGCGCAGGTCTTCGATGTCAACGTTGCCCCGTGCATCGCACGCCGTCACCACCACGCGCATACCGGCCATGTTGGCGGTTGCCGGGTTGGTGCCGTGTGCCGAGGACGGGATCAGGCAGATATCGCGACGCTCTTCACCACGGCTCTGGTGATAGGCACGAATGGCCAGCAGGCCGGCGTATTCACCCTGGGAGCCGGCATTCGGTTGCAGCGAGATGGCGTCGTAACCGGTGGCCGCGCACAGCATCGCTTCCAGCTCGGTGGTCAATTGCTGGTAGCCAAGGCTTTGCTCAGCGGGTGCAAACGGGTGCAGGTTGCCGAACTCGGCCCAGGTCACCGGAATCATTTCGCTGGCGGCGTTGAGCTTCATGGTGCACGAGCCCAGCGGGATCATGGTGCGATCCAGGGCCAGGTCTTTGTCGGCCAGACGGCGCAGGTAGCGCATCAGCTCGGTTTCAGAGTGGTAGCGATTGAATACCGGGTGGCTGAGTATCGGCGACTGGCGCAGCAGCGCCGTCGGCAAGGTGCCGGTCACCGCAGTGGCCAGTGCGTCGAAATCAGGCAGTGCCTGGCCGTCAGCCGCGAGCAACGCCCACAGTGCGGTTACATCGGACTGGCTGCTGGTTTCGTCCAGCGACAGGCCCAGGCGCTGGCCATCGATTACGCGCAGGTTGATGCGCCGGGCGTGAGCCTTGGCATGCAGGGTGGCGGTCTGGCTGCCGGTGTTCAGGGTCAGGGTGTCGAAGAAGGCGGTTTGTTCAACCTTCAGCCCCAGATCGCTCAGCCCCTTGGCCAGAATCGCGGTCAGCTGGTGAATGCGCCGGGCGATTTGGGTCAGGCCCTTGGGGCCGTGATACACGGCATACATGCTGGCGATGTTGGCGAGCAGGACCTGTGCGGTGCAGATGTTGCTGGTGGCCTTCTCGCGGCGGATATGTTGCTCGCGGGTTTGCATGGCCAGGCGCAATGCCGGTTTGCCGTGACGGTCAACCGAAACACCGACCAGACGCCCTGGCATGTCGCGCTTGAATGCGTCGCGCGTGGCGAAGTAAGCCGCATGCGGGCCACCGAAGCCCAGCGGGACACCGAAACGCTGGGCGCTGCCGATGGCCACGTCGGCGCCAAACTCGCCCGGAGGCGTCAACAGGGTCAAGGCCAGCAGGTCAGCGGCAACGGCCACCAGCGCATTGGCAGCGTGGAAACGCTCAACCAGGTCGCGGTAGTCGAACACGTCACCGTTGCTTGCCGGGTATTGCAGCAGGGCACCGAAGAAAGCCGACACATCAGTCAGTTCACGCTCATCCGCGACTACCACCTCAATGCCCAATGGTTCGGCACGGGTGCGCAACACGTCGAGGGTTTGCGGATGGCAGTGGCTGGAAGCAAAAAAGCTGTGGCTGGTTTTGTTCTTGCTCAAACGCTTGCAGAAGGTCATCGCTTCGGCGGCGGCGGTGGCCTCATCGAGCAATGAAGCGTTGGAAATCGGTAGACCGCTGAGATCACTGATCAGGGTTTGATAGTTGAGCAGGGCTTCGAGGCGGCCTTGGGAAATTTCTGGCTGATACGGGGTGTAGGCGGTGTACCAGGCCGGGTTTTCCAGCAGGTTGCGCAGGATCGGCGAGGGGGTGTGGCAGTTGTAATAGCCCTGGCCGATATAGGTTTTGCACAGCTGGTTTTTGGCGGCAATGGCTTTGATCGAGGCCAGCGCATCGGCTTCGCTTTGTCCGGCCGGCAAGTCGAGAACGCTGGTGCCCTTAATGCTTTCAGGGATCACGCTGGCGCTCAGGCCTTCAAGGGAGTCAAACCCGAGGGTGGCGAGCATGGCTTGCTCATCGGCCTGGCGCGGGCCGATGTGGCGGGCGATGAATTCATTGGCAGTGCTGAGATCGATGGTCATGGCAGGCTCCTCAGTTGTCGTCTTGAGCTTTGATCAGGCGGTCGTAGGCATCTTGATCCAGCAGCTTGTCGACGGCGTTCGCATCAGCAGGCTTGAAACGGAAGAACCAGCCTTGCCCCAGTGGGTCTTCGTTAACCAGTTCCGGGCTGTCTTCGAGCGCCGGGTTTACTTCGAGCACTTCACCGTCCAGTGGCATGTAGACGCCGCTGGCCGCCTTGACCGACTCAACGGTGGCGGCTTCTGCGCCTTTGTCGTATGACTGCAACTCGGGCAGCTGGACAAACACCACATCCCCCAGAGCGTTTTGCGCAAACGCGGTGATACCCACGGTCACGCTGCCGTCAGCTTCGGCGCGTAGCCATTCGTGGTCTTCAGTAAAACGCAATTGGCTCATGCAAACTCCTCAGGGCCAGACATGTCTGGTGGTCACAGGTTAATGCTCGTGCAGGTCGAGCTTATTGAGGAGATCACTGCAAAATGGCTGCCAGTTTAAAAATATCTATATTTATCAACGCCTTGAAAGTTTCTAGAGCGCAGATTGAAAACTGATCTGTAGCGAAATCACTACAGTCCGGAGGCTGGAAAAAAAGCTATGAGGATCATGGCCTTGCACAGCATGGGGCTGAAGGGAGTGTATCGAAATCGATCCAGTGGAATGATTTCGATACGGTAGCTTCATGGGAGCTGAAGCAGGTCAGGCCTTGCCGCGGATTCCATACTTGCGCAGGCGGTGGGCAATGGCGGTATGGCTGGTTTGCAGACGGCTGGCCAGCTGGCGGGTCGAGGGGTAGCTGACATACAGCTTTTCGAGCAGGGCTTTCTCGAAGGTTTCGACCGCATGCTCCAGGGTTTCAACCTCGCCGTCGCTTTGGCGTGCAACCGAGGTACCGGCAATGTCCAGGTCGCCAATGTCGACCAGGGTGCTTTCGCAGATTGCTGCGGCACGAAAGATCACGTTCTGCAATTGCCGCACGTTACCGGGCCAGCGATTACCCAGCAGCGCCGGATAGGTGCCGGGTGCCAGGCGGCACACGGGGCGCTGAATCTGAGTGCAGGCCTGCTGCATAAAGGTGCGTGCCAGCAACAAAATGTCCTGGCCGCGCTCGCGCAGTGGCGGCACTTCGATATTAAGCACGTTCAGGCGATAGAACAGGTCCTCGCGAAAAGAACCCTCGTTGACCATTTTTTCGAGGTTGCGGTGGGTAGCGCTGAGGATCCGCACATTGACCTTGACCTCGCGTTCGCCGCCTACCCGGCGGAAGCTGCCGTCATTCAGAAAGCGCAGCAGCTTGGCTTGCAGGTAAGGCGACATTTCCGCGATTTCGTCGAGGAACACCGTGCCATGGTTGGCCAGTTCCATCAGCCCCGGTTTACCCCCGCGCTGGGCACCGGTGAAGGCGCCAGGGGCATAACCGAACAGTTCACTCTCGGCCAGGTTCTCCGGGAGTGCCGCACAGTTCAAGGCCAAAAAGGGGGCGCCAAAACGGTCGCTGATGGCATGGCAGGCGCGCGCGACCAGTTCTTTACCGGTACCGGTCTCGCCCTGGATCAATAATGGCGCATCCAGTGCTGCTACACGCTGCGCCCGGGCCTTGAGGGTACGAATGGCAGGGGAGTCGCCGAGCAGCGCGTCAAAGCCTTCTGCGTGGTCGTGATGCAGCGCGGCCAGGCGTTCACCGATGCGGCTCGGTTGATACAGGGTCAGCAGGGCGCCGGCATCGGTGATCGGTGTGGCGTCGAGCATCAGCGGGTGGCCGTTGAGGGTGACTTCGCGCAATGGCAGGCGGAAGCCGTGCTCCAGCAATACATCGAGCAACCCCGGGTCACTGAACAGTTCGCCGATACTTTCACCGGTGGGTTCATGCCCATACAGGGCAACCAGCGCCGGGTTGGCCAGCAGTACGTGGCCCGCGCTGTCCAGAGCCAGTACCGGGTCGGTCATGGCTGCGAGCAGAGCGTCAAGTTGCAGATGGCGGCGTTGACCGGGAAGGATGTCGACCACCGTCACCGTCTGTACGCCATTGACCTTGAACAGCGCCTCGCGCAACTCGTCGAGCACTTGCGGGCTCAGGGTCGGGGCGTCGATATACACGTTGGGCGGGACCATTTCCACCGCATCCAGGTTGAGGTTGCGCCCGCCGAGCAACGCCAGAACTTCCTGGGTGATGCCGACTCGGTCGATAAAACTGACATGGATACGCATGGGAGCAGTGAGCACTTTTGGCCAGCAGAAGCGGCCAGTATGCCTTGGCGCGGGATATTGGTGAAATCGCAGGGCGGGGAGACATTGGCTGTATCGCCGGCAAGCCGGCGCCCACAACATTGATGCCGATAACAAACCTTGTGGGAGCCGGCTTGCCGGCGATTAAAGTACTCGGGTTATTCGAGGTGTTCGGGCTTGACCGGGTCGCCAAGTTGCACGTCGAGCTGCTGGCGCACGTCCTTGAACATCAGGTCGTAATACTTGTGCATCGACAGGATGTTGGCCGTGCTGGGTATGCCGTGGTCCACGGCAATCTTGAAGGCCACCCTGGCGAAGTCGAACCACTTGTCCTTGGGCAGGGTGAACGACTCCTTGAAATCCTTTTGGTTGATCTGGCCGTGCATGTCGAACTGCATCGACTTGCCTTCCTTGGGATCTTGAACGACCTGGTAATCGATCTTGATGTCATACCCGAAGTCACCCGGTTGCAGGGGCTCACGATGGATATGCAGGTGACCGGGTTCGAACGAGGCCATAGGGCAACTCCTGAATGCTTGGGGATAAAGGGCAGACCGCGAGGTCTGCCCTATGGTTCAAAAGTAGCTGATGCCAGGCTTTTCAGTGCTGACACGGGTACCGGCTTTGCCCTGAACAATAGCTTCAATATCCGCCAGCGCGCCGATGACCGCGGTCTTGCCGGTATTGCGGGCAAACTCGCAAGCCGCCTGGACTTTGGGCCCCATGGAGCCATTGGCGAAGCCGAGCTTTTCCAGTTCGTCCGGATGCGCCTGGGCGATAGCTTTTTGCGTAGGCTTGCCCCAGTCAATAAAGGCCGCGACAACGTCAGTGGCAATCACCAGCAAGTCACTTTTGAGTTCCTGCGCCAGTAGCGACGAACACAAGTCCTTGTCGATAACAGCCTCGATGCCCTTGAGTTTGCCGTCTTCGCCATACATGGTTGGAATGCCGCCTCCGCCCGCACAAATGACGGTGGTGCCTTTTTCGAGCATCCATTTGATCGGGCGGATCTCGAAGATGCGCATGGGTTTGGGGCTGGCGACCACACGCCGGAACTTGTCACCGTCCGGGGCGATGCTCCAGCCTTTTTCCGCGGCCAGGCTTTCAGCTTCGGCCTTGCTGTAAACCGGGCCAATCGGCTTGGTCGGGTTCTTGAAAGCCGGGTCTTTTGGGTCGACCTGGACTTGGGTCAGCAAGGTGGCAAGTGGTGTTTCCTTGGGCAATACGTTGCCCAGTTCCTGCTCAATCATGTAACCGATCATGCCTTCGCTTTCAGCACCCAGCACATCCAGCGGGTAAGGATCGACGGCGGAGTAGGAAGCCGCTTGCAGCGACAGCAGGCCGACTTGCGGGCCATTGCCGTGGGCCACCACCAGTTCGTTACCGGGGGCGATGAGGGCGATTTGCTGAGCTGCGGTCTGGATGTTTTCGCGCTGGTTTTCTGCAGTCATGGGCTGACCGCGACGCAAGAGGGCGTTACCGCCCAGTGCTACGACGATACGCATAAAAAGTGTCCTTATAAAAAGCGGGGAGCGACTTGAGTCCCGCAGAAGCCGGGCTTGCTCGCGATGCAGACGCCCCGGTCGGAGTCCTGATCCGGGGTGATGTCATCGCCGGCAAGCCGGCTCCCACACGAAACCCGCGGGCCTTAGATGTCAGCCAGCGCTGCGACCAGGATTGCCTTGATGGTGTGCATGCGGTTTTCTGCTTGCTCAAAGGCGATGTTCACCGGGGACTCAAACACTTCCTCAGTCACTTCAATGCCGTTTTTCAGGTTTGGATGGTGCTCGGCCACGTCCTTGCCAACCTTGGTTTCACAGTTGTGAAACGCTGGCAGGCAGTGCATGAATTTCACGCGCGGATTTTCTGCCGCCTTGATCATCTCGGCATTGACCTGATACGGCAGCAGCAGCTTGATGCGTTCGTTCCAGGCTTCAACCGGCTCGCCCATCGATACCCATACGTCGGTATGGATGAAGTCCACGCCCTTGACTGCTGCTTTAGGGTCTTCGGTCAGGGTGATTTTAGCGCCGCTTTCCTTGGCGAATTCCTTGCACTGCTTCACGAATGACTCTTCTGGCCACAGGCTTTTCGGTGCACCGATCCGCACGTCCATACCCAGCTTGGCACCGATCATCAGCAGCGAGTTACCCATGTTATTGCGTGCATCGCCCAGGTACGCGTAGCTGATGCTGTGCAGCGGTTTGTCGCTGTTTTCACGCATGGTCAGCGCATCAGCGATCATTTGCGTCGGGTGGAATTCAGCGGTCAGGCCGTTGAACACCGGTACCCCTGCATATTTCGCCAGTTCTTCGACGATTTCCTGGGCAAAGCCACGGTATTCGATGGCATCAAACATGCGGCCCAGAACGCGGGCGGTGTCTTTCATGCTTTCTTTGTGACCGATTTGCGAAGAAACCGGATCAATGTAGGTGACGTGCGCGCCCTGGTCATGGGCGGCCACTTCAAATGCACAACGGGTGCGGGTTGAAGTTTTTTCGAAAATCAGCGCAATGTTTTTGCCTTTCAGATGGGGCTCTTCAGTACCGGTGTACTTGGCGCGCTTGAGGTCGCGGGACAGATCCAGCAGAAAGTGCAGCTCACGCGGAGTGTGGTGCATCAGGCTGAGCAAGCTGCGGTTTTTCATGTTAAACGCCATGGGGATCTCCTGGGTTTCTGGTTAACCGGCTTGCGCCGTCCCTTGTGGGGTGGGGCGCAAGCAATCTAATGAATGAATTAATAGTCAATCGCGTCGCGTACGATCGGGCAGGTCATGCAGTGGCCGCCGCCACGGCCGCGCCCCAGTTCGGAGGCGCTGATGGTGATTACTTCAACACCGGCCTTGCGCAGCAGAGTGTTGGTGTAGGTGTTGCGGTCATAACCGATCACCACACCAGGCTCCAGAGCCACTACGTTGTTGCCGTCATCCCACTGTTCGCGCTCGGCAGCAAAGGAATTGCCACCGGTTTCGACAACACGCAGGGCCTTGAGGTCAAGCGCCTTGGCCACGACATTGAGGAAGCTGGCTTCTTCACGGCGCACGTCGATGCCGCCGGCTTTGCTTTCGTCCGGGTACAGCGAGAAGGCGACGATCTGGTTGACGACTTCAGGGAAGATCGTCACCAGGTCGCGGTCGCAGAAGCTGAACACGGTGTCCAGGTGCATCGCGGCCCGCGACTTGGGCAGGCCCGCCACGATGACCCGTTCTACCGCTTTGTTCTTGAACAGGCTCTGTGCCAGTTGGCCGATGGCTTGACGCGAAGAGCGCTCGCCCATGCCGATCAGGACCACACCTTTGCCGATTGGCATCACGTCGCCGCCTTCAAGGCTGGCGTTGCCGTGGTCAATGGTCGGGTCGCCGTACCAGATCTGGAAGTCCGCGTTGGTGAATTCAGGGTGGAATTTGTAAATTGCCGTGGTCAGCAGGGTTTCCTGACGACGGGCTGGCCAGTACATCGGGTTCAGCGTCACGCCGCCGTAGATCCAGCAGGTGGTGTCACGGGTGAATTGTGTGTTGGGCAGAGGTGGCAGGATAAAGCTGGTATGGCCCAGGAAGTCGCGGAACATCTGGATGGTTTTGCCACCGAAGCTGTCCGGCAGATCGTCTGCAGAGACGCCGCCGATCAGGTACTCGGCTATGTGGCGTGGTTCCAGGCTCTTGATCCAGGCTTTGACTTCACTGACCAGACCGACGCCAACCTGATCGGGGGTTACTTTGTGATCCAGGATCCAGTCCAGTGCTTCAGGCATGGCAACGATGTCTGTCAGCAGGTTGTGCATTTCCAGAACGTCGATGCCGCGATCGCGCATTTTGGTGACGAAATCGAAGTGGTCGCGTTTGGCCTGGTTGACCCACAACACGTCATCAAACAGCAGTTCATCGCAGTTGCTCGGAGTCAGGCGCTGGTGAGCCAGGCCCGGGGAGCAAACCATAACCTTATGCAGCTTTCCGGCTTCGGAATGTACGCCGTACTTCACTTTTTCCGTGGTCATTACAGTCATCCTCCAAAGTACATAAACAGGGTGTTACAGGGTCAGGAAGCCGTCGTAGAGTCCATAGGCCGCTACCAGGGCGCCAATCACTACTGCGGCAAATATCACTTTCTCGATGTTGGTGAAAACGGGCTGGCCGCTCTCGTGTTTGGCCTTGGCGAACAGGATTGCGCCAGGGGCGTACAGTAGGGCCGAGAGCAGCAGGTATTTAAGGCCGCCGGCATAGATCAGCCAGATGGCGTAGATCAGCGCGATACCGCCGATGATCAGGTCTTTCTTGCGTTCCGCCAGAGCGTTCTCGTAGGTCTCGCCGCGTACCGCCAACAGGAAACCGTAGGCTGCCGACCAGAGGTAAGGCACCAGAATCATTGAGGTCGCCAGGTAAATCAGTGACAGGTAAGTGCTGGCCGAGAACAGGGTGATGATCAGGAACAACTGCACCATCGCGTTGGTCAGCCACAGAGCGTTGACCGGTACATGGTTGACGTTTTCCTTTTTCAGGAAGGCCGGCATGGTGTGGTCTTTGGCCGCCGAGAACATGATCTCGGCGCACAGCAGTACCCATGACAACAGGGCGCCCAGCAGCGAGATAATCAAGCCGACGCTGATCAGCACCGCGCCCCAGTGACCCACTACGTGCTCAAGCACGGCCGCCATCGAAGGGTTCTGCAGTTTGGCCAACTCAGGCTGAGTCATGATGCCCAGCGACAGTACGTTGACCAGCACCAGCAACAGCAGCACGGTAATAAAGCCGAGCACGGTGGCCTTACCCACATCCGAGCGTTTTTCGGCACGGGAAGAGAAAATACTCGCCCCTTCGATACCGATGAACACCCATACGGTGACCAGCATCATGTTGCGCACCTGGTCCATCACGCTGCCCAGACTCGGGTTTTTCAGACCCCAGATGTCACTGGTAAAGATGTCCAGCTTGAAGGCGAACAGGGCAATCAGGATGAACAGAATCAGTGGCACAACCTTGGCGATGGTGGTCACCAGATTGATGAACGCTGCTTCCTTGATCCCGCGCAGCACTAGAAAGTGCACGGCCCAGAGCAAAATCGAGGCACCTATGATGGCTGCCGGCGTGTTGCCTTCGCCGAAGATCGGGAAGAAGTAGCCCAGGGTGCTGAACAGCAGCACGAAGTAGCCGACGTTGCCCAGCCAGGCACTGATCCAGTAGCCCCAGGCCGATGAGAACCCCATGTAGTCGCCAAAGCCGGCCTTGGCATAGGCGTAAACGCCGCCGTCGATATCCGGTTTGCGATTAGCGAGGGTCTGGAAGACGAAAGCCAGGGTTAGCATGCCTACCGCAGTGATTGCCCACCCGATAAGAACAGCGCCCACATCGGCACTTGCGGCCATGTTTTGCGGCAGAGAAAAGATACCGCCGCCAATCATTGAGCCGACTACCAGCGCAACCAATGCACCCAGTCGAAGTTTTCCAGGAGTATCAGACATTTGTAGTGACTCCAATCTAGGAGAAGTGAGGCCTAAAGGTTAGTCCGTTGGTTTTTTGAGCCAGTTGACTTAGATCAGGGCATTACTACATTCCATTGTGAATAGGGAGAGTAAGTCGCAATGGCGACTTATTTTGACGCGCTCTGGAAGGCCTTATCCAGACAGGGATATTCTCAGTCAACGCTGCGGATTTACTACGTTCGCGTGGGGATTGAAGCTAGACACTATTTTCAGATTTGCAAATGTCATCGTGATGTTTCATCCGGCCGCCGGAAATTTAAAATGTCATTCACATATAAATTGTTTTTTAGGTTTCAATAGAAAACGTTGTTATTAAAAACAGCATACTTATTGCCTAACCTTAGTAAACGTTCAGGCCATAGTTATATTTAGTCAGCCCGTGGCTGTGCCCTGATACCGGTTAATAAATAATTGAAAAAAGAGGTGGCAATGTCACAGCAGACGCAAAAGCTTCGGCTCAATGCCCTGATTGCGTTGGTGGTCGGCTCAATGATTGGCGGCGGTATCTTTTCTCTGCCGCAAAACATTGCCGAGCAGGCTGCTGGCGGTGCCGTACTGATTGGCTGGTCGATCACGGCGGTGGGGATGCTGGCGCTGGCCTTTGTGTTCCAGACGCTTGCCAATCGCAAGCCCGAACTCGACTCAGGCGTGTACGCCTATGCCAGGGCCGGCTTTGGCGACTACATGGGGTTCTCATCGGCCTGGGGCTACTGGATCAGTGCCTGGCTGGGCAACGTCGGTTACTTCGTGCTGCTGTTCAGCACCCTGGGCTACTTCTTTCCGGTTTTTGGTCAGGGCAACACGCCGGTTGCCATCGGTTGTGCTTCGTTATTGCTGTGGGGCGTGCACTTTTTGGTACTGCGCGGGATCAAGGAGGCCGCCTTCATCAACCAATTGACCACGATCGCGAAAATCGTCCCGATCGTCATGTTTATCGTGATTGCGGCTGTGGCCTTCAAGGCGGACATCTTCACCCGGGATCTATGGGGCAGGGGTACGCCCGATCTGGGCAGCGTGATGGACCAGGTGCGCAACATGATGCTGGTCACCGTGTTCGTATTCATCGGTATTGAAGGCGCCAGCGTGTATTCGGGAAGGGCCGAGAAACGTTCGGATGTGGGCAAGGCTACAGTGATCGGCTTTCTCGGGGTGCTGGCGTTGCTGGTGCTGGTGAATGTGCTCTCGCTCGGGATCATGACCCAGCCGGAGCTGGCCAACTTGCAGAACCCGTCGATGGCCGGGGTACTCAAGCACGTGGTCGGGGAGTGGGGCGCGATCTTGATCAGCATCGGGCTGGTCATTTCGTTGTTGGGGGCATTGTTGTCATGGGCGCTGCTGTGCGCCGAAATACTCTTCGCAACGTCCAGGGACAAAACGATGCCGGCGTTCCTGAAAAAGGAAAATGCCAACCATGTGCCGGTCAATGCCTTGTGGCTGACCAACGTGATGATTCAGATTTTCCTGATCATTACCCTGGTCTCAGCCAGCACCTACACCAGCCTGATCCGCCTGGCGTCTTCGATGATTCTGGTGCCTTACCTGTGGTCGGCTGCCTATTCGGTGTTGTTGTGCGTCAGGGGGGAGACCTACTCGCACGCCAGCAGACGGCGGATCAAGGACCTGGTGGTAGGCGCAGTGGCACTCAGTTATGCCTTTTGGCTGCTGTATGCCGCTGGGCCCAAATACCTGCTGCTCTCGGCATTGCTTTATGCCCCGGGGGTTCTGCTCTTTGCCAAGGCCAAGCGCGAGCAGGGAGAGCCGCTGTTCAAGCACTGGGAAAAACTGATCTTTGCTGCGGTGTTGTTCACAGCACTTTCGGCGGCGTACGGGCTTTATAGCGGCGCACTGACCCTGTAATACGACCTGAAAAACCTGTGGGAGCTGGCTTGCCAGCGATCCAAGCGACCGGATTCAAGCGGGAAACCGCACTGATATTGTCGCTGGCCAGCCAGCGCCTACAGTGGAAGGCTGCCAGCGGGATCAGTCGTTCTGCGGGGCGGTAGTTGTCGGTGGCAAGCGCTCTGGTCGGGACCATATCCACAGATTGCCCATGCTCATGCCGGCAATGGCGAGGAACACTGGCCATTGGTGGTCAAGCACATACAGCATCAGCCCGGCGCATATCAGCATGCTGATCGTGGCGCTGACCTTGGCTTTGCGCTGGATGATTTTACCGTTGCGCCAATTACTCAGGATCGGGCCAAACAAACGGTGGTTTTCGAGCCAGGCACTCAGGCGCGGCGAGCTTTTGGTCGCGGCCCAGGCAGCGAGCAAAATGAATTCGGTGGTCGGCAGGCCAGGAATCACGATGGCGATCAGGCCAATACCCAGACTCACGTAGGCCAGCAAGCCAAACAACACGCGAGCTATTTTCGACGGGGATTGAGTTTGCTGGGTCATAAGCTCAAGACGCATGAAAGGACGCCCGGTCAGCCAGTGCTGACCGGGCAGGTCAAGCTTAAGCCAGTTCCGGTTCAGCAGCGTAAGCGTGTTCCAGTAATACGGTGAAACGTTCGAAGGCAGCAACAGCACCTTTGTCCAGGTCGGCTTCTTCTTCAGCGCTGAGGTCCAGGCCGTCGAGAGTCCTGATAAAGCGCTTCCAGCCTTCGGCGCGGCCGCCTGCAGGCTCACCCAGGTGGCGGGCACCGAACGTGTCGCTCAGGCCCAGGCCAACAGCACGTTTGATCAGGAACGCGGCGCCGAGCTTGGAGCCTTCGGAAACGAAAATCCAGCCCAGGGCTTCGGCTTTGCTCGGCGAGGTCACTGCGCCGGCAACAGGGGCCGGTACTTCAGTGTTGAGGTCGGCCAGATCGGCCCTGGCTTGCTCGGCACGGCAACGTTCTGGCAGATCCGGAACGATTTCTTGCAAGGCCGGGTCGGTGTACAGCGCTTTGAGTTCCGACTGGAACAGGTATTGGGCCACGACAAAACGGGCGAAACTGGCCACTTGATCAAACGGCTTGTGCGCCTTGACCAGTGCATCGAGCTTTTGGTGCGGCTCGTTGGTGATCTGGTTCAGGCGTTGTGAACGCAGGGAAGGGCGCGGTGCGGAATCTGGAGTATTCATGCAAATGTCCTTGAGAATGAGATGCGCTTTGTAACTAGACGAACCAGAAGACGCGGCACAGTAAAAAATCCTCACTGCGCAGCGTAAAAGAGCTGCGCAATGGGCCTCTGGATCAGATATCCCATACCAGGTTGACCGCGAAGTTGCGGCCGGGGGCGGTCAGGCGATCCATGTTGGCGGGGTTGATGACACCGGCTTCACCTACGCTGTCGTAACCGCGCACATCATCCCAGTTCCAGTATTTCTTGTCGGTCAGGTTGTACAGGCCGGCGTTCACGGTGACGTCCTTGGTGACCTTATAGAAGCCAGAAAGATCGATCACGCCGTAGCCCGGGGACTTGAATTGCGTGCTGGTGCCGTCGGGCGAGAAGAAATTGCTGTCGTCGACCTGATCCTTGCGTTTAACCAGGGTCCAGCTGACCAGGGCGCCGTAGTTCTCTTGCTCATAGCCAAGGCCGAGTACCGCTTTAAGCGGGTTGACGCTGTTGATCGGCTCGCCGGTGTCGTCGTTTCTGCCGTGGGCGTACGCCACCGAGCCTATGTTGTACAGACCCTGGGGTGCACCGAACGCATCCAGATTCAGGCGGCCTTTGACTTCGGCGCCCTTGATGGTGGCGTGCTTGATGTTGTTGCTCTGGAACGTCAGCTCGTCGTAGCCGGGTGTGATCGCATCTTCATTGATGAAGTCGCGGTACTTGTTATAGAACACGGCAATATCGAATGAGCCCGCATCGAAATTGCCACGCAGGCCGGTTTCGAAGCTTTTGCTTTTTTCCGGCTCAAGATTGGGATTGGGCTCAACCGAATAGCCTTCCCCCAGATTGGTAAACCGGCCGTACAGCGCTTTGGCACTTGGGGTACGGAAACCTTCGGCGTACTGGCCGTACCATGTGTATTGATCGCTCAGGGCGTAGGTCAGACCAAACTTGGGCGAGAACCGATGCCAGACCTTCTTCTTGTTGCTGACACTGTCCTTGTCATCGGCGGCCACCGTATTCATGAACTCTTGAGTGATGTGTGGCGTGAGTCTGGTGTAGTCGTAGCGCAGCCCCGGCATGAAGGTCCAGTCGTTCCAGCTGATCTCATCCTGGGCGAACAGGCTGTAGGTGTTGATGGTCGGGTCCGGGAAGTCGCTGGATTTAACCAGGTAGTCGCTCGGGCTGTTGGCGCCCGGGGCAGTGCAACCTCTGCCTACGGCCAGGCAGATCCCCGAGCCGCTGCGCGAGCCGGTGACTTTCTGGTGTTTTACGGTTGCGCCGTAGGTCAGCAAATGGTCGGTGTCAGCGATCTGGAATGCTTTGTCCGCCTGAGCGTCCAGCACCCATTGTTTCTCTTGGTACGTGGTGTTGCGTGAACGCAACACATTACGGGAGAAGGGGAAGTAGTCTTCCAGAGTGTCCTGATCGGTTTTAGCGATCTGGTAATTGAGGCTCAGCTTGAGATTGTCGGCCACTGCACTATCAACAACCATGCTGTTTTCGAGCCCGAAACGCTCGCGGCTGACAGTGTCCGTACCGGAGCGGGAACGGTACATGCCCATCGGCTGGCCTTTGTTGTAGGGCCCGCCGACCGCGCTTTTTTCATTGGCATCGATCCGGTTCTTGAATTTTTCGTAGGTGAAGACCAGACGATCGTCATCGTTGTAGTTCCAGCCTGCCTTGGCCAGCACGTTGGTGGTTTTGACGTCCTCCGGGTTGGCTGCCGTACGGCTCAAACCAGTGCCGCCATGATCGCCATAGGATTCGGTTTGGTGGCCATCGCGCTGGCTCAGATGCAGCAAGCCGTCAAAATCACCTGAACGCCCGGCCACGGTGCCGGACTTGAGCCAGCTGCGATCGGCCGAGCTGTAGCCGGTTTTCAGGCGGGCGCCAACATCCGCGCCCGGTTTGATGATGTCATCCGGGTCGAGGGTGAAGTAACTGACTGCCCCGCCTATGGCGTTGCTGCCGTAAAGAACCGACGCCGGGCCACGCAGGATTTCAACACGCTTGACGATTTCGGGGTCGACGTAGTTGCGCTGGGTTTTGGCATAGGGGCCGTTGAAGAACGAATCCGGGATTTCTACTCCGTCGACCTGGGTCAGGATCCGGTCGCCGTCGATGCCGCGAATGTTATAGCCGCTGATCCCGCCACGCTGGCCTGCGCCGCCCACCGAAACGCCCGGTTCATAACGCACCAGATCCTTGATGGTGTTGACGTTCTGACGGTCGAGGGCCTGGCGATCCTGGACCGTGATGGTGCTGGGTACCGAGTTCACGTCCTGTTCCTGGCGGGTGGCACTGATGGTCACCTGTTGCAGGGCCAGAGTACCGCTGCTGTTGCTGCGTTTTTCGAGCACGATGTTGTTGTTGCCCAACTTGCGATAGCCCAGGTTTGTGCCAATCAGCAGGCGATCCAGGGCTTTTTCCGGGGACAGGGCACCGCGTACTCCCGGTGAGGAAACATTCTGTCCCAGTTCGGCTGGCAAGCCGACCTGCCAGCCCGTCACCACGGTAAAGGCGTTAAGCGCGGACACCAGGGGTTGCTGGGAGATTGCGAATTTGTAATTGCCCACGGAGCGGGTAGCGGGTTGCTCATCACCGCCAGCCATGGCCGGAGCTGCTTGCACACCGGCCAGAAGCATGGCGACGGTCAACAATGACAACGTGCACTGTTGCAGGCCGCCCGGACGGGCGTTGGATGAGGACCGGCTGTTGAAACGAGTGGGCATTGATAGCGCTCCGTGGTGAACGAATCTTATAGTTGCGAAGCTGATTCAAAATGCGAATCAGTTGCATTGACTACAACGAGACGTATGACCCCGGGCTATCGAGTAAAAAAACTTTTAATTAATTGCACTGTTTAATTGAGGATCACCAGTGCCGGAAATTCCGCAAGGCTGCTCGAGGTGATGTGGGCGAGTGAGCGAACGATGTCCAGCGGCTGGTCGAGACGGTAATTACCGGTCACTGCCACGTTGGCCAGCTTGTCGTTGTTGTTGACGATCCAGCCGGGGTAATAGCGTCGCACTTCATCCAGAACTTTGCCCATGGGGCAGTTTTCAAACACCAGGCGCCCCTGGACCCAGGCGAGGTCGGTCTGGGGGTTGAGCGTGACCGGTTGCCCAAAGCCGTTGGGGCCAATGCTCACACTATTGCCGGCAGACAAACGCATTTGTGTACCGACACTTTTTACCCGCAATTCAACATCGCCACGCTGCACCCTGACATGCGCTTCGCCATTGAGGTAACTCACGGCGAAAGCAGAATCGCGGACGCTGGCGCGCACCGGGCCGGCTTCAAGCAGCAGCGGAAATTCCAGATTGGCCGGGACCTCGAAAAACGCCTCGCCTTGATACAGGCGGGCGTTGCCCTGGGCATTGACCACATGGCTGGAAAACGCAGAGTTGGTGTTGAGCAGCACTTTTGAGCCGTCTTCGAGTTGCAGGCGCTGGCGTTCGCCCACCACTGTCAGGTGATCGGCCTGCAGGCGTAACGGCACGTTGCTGTAACCGCCCACGGTAATGATCAGCACTGCGGCGGTTGCCACGTGCTTCCAGTACCGGCTTGCACGCCGCAACAAACCGGGAGTGCGGCGGGTTTGCAAGGTTTTGGCGGCGTCCAGCAGCGGTTGCCCGTTCCAGATGGCATTGGCTTTGGCAAAAGCCAGTGCATGGGCAGGGTCGGCATTGAGCCAGTCATTGAAGGCGCACTTTTGTTCGGCGTTCGCGCACTCAAGCGTGATCAGCCAGTCCAGTGCCTGATCCATGGCGCTGTCTTGCAGCACGTCTTGAGCAGATTTGTGAGTGTCCGTCACGGATGTTCCTTGGCAGTCTCAGGGCATTTTGCAGGCATCGACGGTGAAGATTAAGGCCGACTCAGCCTGTCGGCTACCCCGATGCAGATTGCCATGATCAATTTGAGTTCCTTTTGGACGGTGCTCAATGACACGTCAAGTTCATTGGCGATCTCTTGATAACTGCAGCCATGCAGACGGCTGAGGATGAAAATCCGCTGCTGACGTGCGCTCAACTGGCTCAGGCTCACACTCAAACGCTCCAGTAATTGCGCGGCTTGATGGGCTTCTTCGGGGGTGCTGAGGGGGGAGGCGACGCCTTCGATGACTTCCATCGGTACGTCTTCAACCACCGTACGGGACTGAATGCGTCGTGCCCTTAGATGGTCAAGGGCCAGATTGCGCGCCGTCTGGAACACAAATGGCTCAAGGTGTTCGATCGCGCGCTCGTTCAAGGCCCGGGTCACACGCAAGTAGGTCTCTTGCAGCAGGTCCTCGGCGGTACTGTGGTTGTTGACCATCCGTTCCAGAGTACGCAGCAGGGTTACCCGTTGGGTAAGGAAGACTTGATTGAAGTGGGACTGACTCACTGTACTACCCGACCGAATGTTAGCGAATGATAATGCTTATCATCTGCTCTGTTGGTCAAGTGCTGTTTTGGTCGGGGGCGAATCTGCGAGGCAACTGACCATCTGTGGGAGCTGGCTTGCCAGCGATTGCAGCAGCGCGGTATGAGGCTAAAGCCGCGGTGCCTGCATCGCTGGCAAGCCAGCTCCCACATCGGGGACTAGGAGATACCGCTTAAATGCGGCCCTTGAGATAGGCGCTGTAATCCGGGATGCGATGCTCGTGGGGCTGGCTCATCAATGGGCTGCTGATCAAGTAATCGGCGCTGCATTCATTGCATGCCACTGGGATATTCCACACCGCAGCGACCCGCAGCAGTGCCTTGATATCCGGGTCGTGAGGCTGCGGCTCGAAGGGGTCCCAGAAAAACACCAGCATGTCGACCCGTTGTTCGGCGATCCGTGCGCCAACCTGCTGGTCGCCGCCCAACGGGCCGCTGATCATGCTTTCGATCGGTAACCCCAGGCGTTGGCTTAGCAACAGACCTGTAGTGCCGGTGGCACACAGGTCATGCTGGCTGAGCGCTGTTTTGTGCCGCTCGGCCCAGTCCAGCAAGAACCCTTTGCAGTGATCGTGGGCCACCAGGGCGATACGCTTGCGCGCCGCCAGGGGAGCCGTGGTGAAGCTGATACCGATCATCGCGTTACTCCGCGTTGTACAGCGCCAGGCAGTTATCGAGCATGCGGTTGGAGAAGCCCCACTCATTGTCGTACCAGGCCAGGACTTTCAGCAGTTTGCCGCTGACTTTGGTGTGATTGGCGTCGAAGATCGACGACAGCGGGTTGTGGTTGAAGTCGCTCGAAACCAGCGGCAGGGTGTTGTAACCCAGCACTTTGGAATGTTGGCTGGCTTCTTTGAACAGCGCGTTGACTTCAGCTGCGCTGACTTCACGCTTGAGCTCAATGGTCAGGTCGACCAGTGACACGTTGATCACCGGAACCCGAACAGCCATGCCGGTCAGTTTGCCGGCCAGTTCAGGCAGTACCAGGCCCACGGCTTCGGCAGCGCCGGTTTTGCTCGGGATCATGTTATGGGTAGCCGAACGGGCGCGGTAGGGGTCGCTGTGGTAAACGTCGGTCAGGTTCTGGTCGTTGGTATAGGCGTGGATGGTGGTCATCAGGCCGTTTTCAATACCAAATTCGCGGTGCAGAATTTGCGCCACAGGCGCCAGGCAGTTGGTGGTGCATGAAGCGTTGGAAATGATCTGGTGCGATTGGCGCAGGATGTCGTGGTTAACCCCGTAGACCACAGTCGCATCGGCATTTTTGCCGGGAGCGGAGATAATCACCTTGCGTGCGCCGGCGCTGATATGGGCCTCGGCTTTGCTGCGATCGGTGAACAGGCCGGTGCATTCAAACACCACGTCGATCTTCAATGCAGCCCATGGCAGTTCAGCCGGATTGCGGATGGCACTGACGGCAATGCGGTCGCCATTCACGGTCAGACTGTCCTGATCATGCTCGACAGTTGCGTCGAAAGTGCCATGAACCGTGTCGAACTTGAGCAGGTGAGCATTGATCGAGCTGTCGCCCAGATCGTTGATGGCGACGATCTGCAAGTCCTGACGGTAGCCTTGGGTATACAGTGCACGTAGGACGTTACGGCCGATTCGGCCAAAACCATTGATTGCGATTCGTAGAGTCATGGAAAGCGTCCGCCATCGATTTGTTGTTGGAATTACAAGATTATTCTCATAAAAATAGAAAACAAGCCATTTAAGTGGCAATATTTTGTTTTATCTACAACGAGTGACCTGAATCAACGGGTCCGAATGATCAAAGTCGCGTGTCTGCGCCCTTCGATCAGCATAGGACACGTACAGGTCGCCACATCCGTTAGCCTGGAGTTCAACACATGCATCCCCGCGTTCTTGAAGTCACCGAGCGTCTTATTGCCCGCAGTCGAGCTACCCGCGAGGCGTATCTGACGCTTATTCGCGGGGCCGCCAGTGACGGTCCGCAACGCGGCAAGCTGCAATGTGCCAACTTTGCCCATGGCGTGGCCGGCTGCGGAACGGAAGACAAAAACAGCCTGAAAATGATGAACGCGGCCAACGTGGCAATTGTTTCGTCATATAACGACATGCTGTCGGCGCATCAGCCTTACGAGCATTTCCCTGAGCAAATCAAGAAAGCACTGCGCGAAATGGGCTCGGTCGGCCAATTTGCAGGCGGCACCCCGGCCATGTGCGATGGCGTGACCCAGGGCGAGGCAGGGATGGAGCTGAGCCTGCTGAGCCGCGAAGTGATTGCGTTGTCGACGGCTGTGGCGCTGTCGCACAACATGTTCGATGCCGCGATGATGCTGGGTATTTGCGACAAGATCGTTCCGGGCTTGTTGATAGGCGCACTGCGCTTCGGTCATCTGCCAACAATCTTTGTTCCGGGCGGGCCGATGCCATCGGGTATCTCCAACAAGGAAAAAGCCGACGTGCGTCAGCGCTACGCCGAAGGCAAGGCCAGCCGCGAAGAGCTGCTGGAATCGGAGATGAAGTCCTACCACAGCCCTGGCACCTGCACGTTCTATGGCACCGCCAACACCAACCAGTTGCTGATGGAAGTCATGGGCCTGCACCTGCCGGGCGCCTCTTTCGTTAATCCCTACACGCCATTGCGTGATGCACTGACACGCGAAGCAGCCCACCAGATCACCCGTCTGACCAAGCAAAACGGCAACTTTACGCCGTTGGGCGAGATCGTCGACGAGCGCTCCCTGGTCAACTCCATTGTGGCGCTGCATGCCACGGGCGGCTCGACCAACCACACGCTGCACATGCCGGCGATTGCCATGGCCGCGGGCATCCAATTGACCTGGCAAGACATGGCCGACCTGTCCGAGGTGGTACCGACCCTGTCCCACGTGTATCCAAACGGCAAAGCCGACATCAACCACTTCCAGGCCGCAGGCGGTATGGCGTTCCTGATCCGTGAACTGCTCGAAGCCGGTTTGCTGCACGAAAACGTCAATACCGTGGCCGGCTTTGGCCTGAGTCGCTACACCCGCGAACCATTCCTCGTTGATGGTGAACTGGTCTGGCGTGATGGCCCGATTGAAAGCCTTGATGAAGCGATCTTGCGCCCGGTGGCCCGTGCCTTCTCGGCAGAGGGTGGCTTGCGGGTCATGGAAGGCAACCTGGGGCGCGGCGTGATGAAGGTCTCGGCCGTTGCGCCCGAGCATCAAATCGTTGAAGCCCCGGCCCGGGTATTTCAGGATCAGCAAGAGCTGGCCGATGCGTTCACGGCCGGGACCCTGGAACACGACTTTGTCGCTGTAATGCGTTTCCAGGGGCCGCGCTCCAATGGCATGCCCGAGCTGCACAAAATGACGCCATTCCTGGGCGTGTTGCAGGACCGTGGCTTTAAAGTGGCATTGATTACTGACGGTCGCATGTCCGGCGCGTCGGGCAAAATCCCGGCGGCGATTCACGTCAGCCCCGAGGCCGCGCGCGGCGGCGCCCTGGCACGGGTCAGGGACGGCGACCTGATTCGGGTTGATGGGGTCAAGGGAACGTTGCAACTGCTGGTGGATGAGGCAGAATTCGCGGCGCGCACTCCGGCCATCGGCACCTTGAGTAATGCCGTCGGTACCGGGCGCGAGTTGTTTGCGTTCATGCGCGAGGCCTTCAGTTCGGCTGAGCAGGGCGCGAGTACCTTCACCTCGTCTCTGGAAAACTTGAAATGAAACTGGCGCTGGTCGGTGATATCGGTGGCACCAACGCACGATTTGCGTTGTGGGAGAACGACCAGCTGCATTCGGTCCGCGTATTGGCCACGGTGGACTTCGTCTGCCCGGAAGACGCCATCAGGCTGTACCTGCACGATCTGCAACTGGCCCCGGGCGCAGTAGGCTCGGTCTGTTTGTCCGTGGCAGGACCGGTGAGTGGCGATGAATTTCGCTTCACCAACAACCACTGGCGCTTGAGCCGTTCGGCGTTCTGCCAGGCGTTACAGGTCGACAATCTGCTGCTGGTCAATGATTTCAGTGCCATGGCACTGGGCATGACCCGCTTGCAGCCGGAGGATGTGCGTGAGGTGTGCCCCGGCACTGCTGACCCGGCGCGACCTGCGGTGGTGATCGGCCCGGGCACCGGGCTTGGGGTCGGCACCCTGCTGAATCTGGGTGACGAGCAGTGGATGGCGTTGCCGGGGGAGGGCGGTCACGTTGATCTGCCCATGAGCAACCCGCGCGAAGTGCAGCTGTGGCAGCACATCTACAACGAAATCGGGCATGTCAGCGCTGAGACCATTTTGAGCGGTAGCGGGCTGCCCCGTGTCTATCGCGCGATCTGTGCCGTAGATGGTCATACCCCGGTGCTGGACAGCGACCGTGCCATCACGGCGGCGGCCCTGGACGGTGACCCGGTTGCGCGCCAAGTGCTGGAGCAGTTTAGTTGCTGGCTGGGGCGAGTGGCGGGTAACAACGTGCTGACTGTCGGCGGACGCGGCGGGGTATACATCGTCGGGGGGGTGATCCCGCGCTTTGCCGATATCTTTCTGGCCAGCGGTTTTGCCAAAAGTTTCGCGGACAAGGGCTGCATGAGCGACTACCTCAAAGGTATCCCGGTATGGCTGGTGACGGCTCCCTACTCGGGACTGATCGGCGCGGGGGTAGCCCTGCAGCAGGCGTTCGGTTGACTCTCTGATGGCCAAACATGTGGAAGCCGGCTTGCCGGCGATTCAGACGGCAGTCTGAATACCCGCAGCGCTACTGTTGCCGGCAAGCCCGCTGTGACGGGTAAAAAACAATAAGGAACATTGCTGTGAGCGCACTCGGCAAATCCATTTTGCTGGTCGACGATGACCAGGAAATTCGCGAACTGCTTGATATCTATCTCACCCGTGCGGGCTTCCAGGTCCGCACCGTGGGCGACGGTGCCGGTTTTCGGCTGGCCATGGACGACGCTTCAAGCGATCTGTTGATTCTTGATGTCATGTTGCCCGACGAAGACGGTTTCAGTTTATGCCGCTGGGTGCGTCAGCATCCGCGTTTTGCCCAGATCCCCATCATCATGCTCACCGCCAGTTCCGACGAAGCCGATCGGGTGATAGGCCTGGAACTGGGCGCCGATGATTACCTGGGTAAACCTTTCAGCCCCCGCGAGCTCCAGGCGCGAATCAAGGCGTTGTTGCGCCGTGCGCAATTTGCCAGCGTAAGTGCGGCTGCGGGCAACGAGGTCATGGCCTTTGACGAGTGGCGGCTCAACATCGTGACCCACCGCTTGTTCCATACCGATGGTGAGGAGGTCATTCTGTCCGGCGCAGATTTCGCTCTGCTGAAGATGTTTCTGGATCATCCGCAACAGATCCTTGATCGCGACACCATTGGCAATGCGACCCGGGGCCGGGAGCTGATGCCTCTGGACCGGATCGTTGACATGGCCGTCAGCCGCTTGCGTCAGCGCCTGCGCGACACCGAGAAACCGCCACGGTTGATCCGCACCATCCGTGGCAGTGGCTATCAATTGGCGGCCCAGGTTTTCCCTGTCCATGGCCTTTAAATTCCTGGGCAAGGTACGGGTCCCCCGTTCACTGCTCGGGCGCATGTTGTTACTGACCCTGCTTGCCATCTTGCTGGCGCAGACGCTTTCGAGTGCGATCTGGCTCTCGCAGTTGCGCACCACCCAGCTTGAAGGTCTGGTCACCAGTGCGCGCAGCCTGGCGTATTCGATGAACGCCACGGTGACGTACTTGCGCTCACTGCCCCTGGCCTACCGTCCCATGGTGCTCGATCAGATGCGCAGCATGGGCGGTACGCGGTTCTTCGTAAGCCTGAATGACAAGCCACTGCAGATGCCGGTTCTGCAGCCGACCCAGCGTAAAAAGGCGGTGCTCAGCGCGGTCGATCAAGTGTTGCGCCAGTCGCTGGGGGCTGATGTCGACATGACCGTGCAGTTTGTCAGCCCCCAGGACTTACGCATCTTCAATGCCGGCATGAAACTCGAAGAGTTGCCGCGTTCCTGGGCGCATTTCGCCCTGACCCTGGAACCGGTCAACCCGCCGGTGCTGGTGACGCAAATTCAGATGGCGCCCGGCGAGTGGCTGTACATCGCCTCCTTGTTGCCCGAGCCCTATACCAGTCTTGAGGAGGAAGGCCTGCCGGCCGTGCAGCTGTGGTTCATTGGCCTGAGCAGTATTTTCCTGCTGTTGTTTATCGGGCTGCTGGTGCACTGGCAAAGCCGCCCGCTCAAGCGTCTGGCACGGGCGGCGCGGGATATGTCGCTGGGCGAGGACAGGCTCAAGCCGGTGGAGATCGGTGGCGGCAGCGAAGTGGTGGAAGTCGGTCGGGCCTTTAACACCATGCGTGCGCGTATCAGCCGTTATTTGACTGAGCGCAGCCAATTGTTCAGTGCGATCTCCCATGATTTACGTACGCCCATCACCCGCCTGCGTCTGCGGGTCGAGCTGCTTGATGATGAGCAATTGCAACACAAGTTTGGCCGCGATCTGGATGAACTCGAGCTGCTGGTAAAAGGTGCGCTGCAGTGCGTGAAGGACACCGATATTCACGAAAATATCGAGCAGGTGGACCTCAACCTGTTGCTGGATTGTTTGATCGAACCTTACTTGCTGCCACAGGGCAATGGCCGCGTGACGTTGCACGGGCGGGCGCTCAAGCCCTACTCGGGCAAGTCGCTGGCGCTGCGCCGCTGCATGGGCAACCTGATCGACAACGCTCTGAAATACGGTAAAAACGCTCACCTGCGCATTGATGACAATGCCCATAAATTTGTCCTGACCGTTGACGATGAGGGCCCGGGCGTACCCGAGCAGCGTATGGAGCAAATCTTCGAACCGCACTTTCGCCTGGCCGGACAGCAGCAGGGCTATGGCCTGGGGCTCGGTATCGCGCGCAGCATCGCCCACAGCCATGGGGGCGAAGTCAGTCTGCAGAACCTGCGTGTGGGTGGTCTGCGGGTGACGTTGACCTTGCCGCGAAATGCCGATTGATCTCCTGCCTTATGTAACCGGACTGTGACATTTGCGCGTCTCTTCGTTACGTGGGGGCGGGCGGTGATGGATACACTCTTTAGCAGCGCAAGCAAAAGACTTGCCCAGCTATAACAACAAGAAAGGACATGTCATGAATTTACTCAGTCGCCTCGCCGTTTCCATCTCTCTCGCCTGTGCATTTCCCCTGACCGCCTATGCCGCCGATGCACCTGCCGATTCCAAAGGCACGGTCGAAGTGGTGCACTGGTGGACATCGGGCGGTGAAAAAGCGGCCGTGGATGTCCTCAAGGCCCAAGTAGAAAAAGACGGCTTCACCTGGAAAGACGGCGCTGTTGCCGGCGGTGGCGGGGCCACGGCCATGACCGTACTGAAAAGTCGTGCCGTTGCCGGCAACCCGCCAGGCATGGCCCAGATCAAAGGTCCGGACATCCAGGAGTGGGCATCTACCGGCCTGCTCGACACTGACGTCCTGAAGAATGTGGCCAAGGACGAGAAGTGGGACAGCCTGCTCGACAAGAAAGTCTCCGATACCGTGAAGTACGAAGGTAATTACGTGGCCGTGCCGGTGAACATCCACCGCGTCAACTGGCTGTGGATCAACCCGGCAGTCTTCAAGAAAGCCGGTATCGAAAAAGCCCCGACCACCCTCGAAGAATTCTACGCCGCCGGCGACAAGCTCAAGGCTGCCGGTTTCATTCCGCTGGCCCACGGTGGCCAGCCTTGGCAGGACAGCACGGTGTTCGAAGCCGTGGTGCTCTCGGTCATGGGTGTCGATGGCTACAAAAAAGCGTTGGTAGAGCTGGATGACGCCACACTCACCGGTCCGCAAATGGTCAAGGCGCTGACCGAACTGAAGAAAGTCGCGACCTACATGGACGCAGACGGCAAAGGTCAGGACTGGAACCTGGAAGCGGGCAAGGTCATCAACGGCAAGGCCGGCATGCAGATCATGGGCGACTGGGCCAAGAGCGAATGGACAGCGGCCAAGAAAGTCGCGGGCAAGGATTATGAGTGCGTTCCTTTCCCGGGCACCGATAAAGCCTTCACCTACAACATCGACTCCCTGGCGGTGTTCAAGCAGAAGGACAAGGGCACGGCGGCGGGTCAACAGGACATCGCCAAGGTCGCTCTGGGTGAGGACTTCCAGAAGGTCTTCAGCATCAACAAAGGCTCGATCCCGGTGCGGATCGACATGCTGAACGACATGAACAAGTACGGCTTCGACTCCTGCGCCCAGACCGCAGCCAAGGACTTCCTGGCGGATGCCAAGAGCGGTGGCCTGCAGCCGAGCATGGCGCACAACATGGCAACCACGCTGGCAGTGCAGGGCGCATTCTTTGATGTCGTGACCAACTACATCAACGACCCGAAAGCCGACCCGGTTGAAACGGCCAAAAAACTCGGCGCCGCAGTCAAGTCTGCCAAGTAACCCCACACCCCCTGCAGGAGCGAGCTTGCTCGCGAGCTGTCTTTAAGGTTCGCGAACAAGCTCGCTCCTGCAGAGGTGCAATGGCCTTGTAATCTCTATCCTCTGCCCGGATTTCCCCATGAGTTCTGTTGCTGTGTTCAGCAAAGCCTCACCGTTCGATGCATTGCAGCGCTGGCTACCGAAACTGGTGCTGGCGCCCAGCATGTTCATCGTTCTGGTGGGCTTCTATGGCTATATCCTGTGGACGTTCGTACTTTCGTTCACCAACTCGACTTTCCTGCCGACCTACCAATGGGTGGGGCTGGCGCAATACGTACGGTTGTTCGACAACGACCGCTGGTGGGTAGCCAGCAAAAACCTTGCGGTATTCGGTGGCATGTTCATCGCGATTACCTTGGTGATTGGCGTGACGCTGGCGGTGTTCCTCGATCAGCGCATCCGGCGTGAAGGTTTTATCCGCACTATTTATCTGTACCCGATGGCGCTCTCGATGATCGTGACCGGTACTGCCTGGAAGTGGTTGCTCAACCCGGGCATGGGGCTGGACAAGCTGCTGCGTGACTGGGGTTGGGAAGGCTTTCGCCTGGACTGGCTGATCGATCCCGACCGCGTGGTGTATTGCCTGGTCATCGCGGCAGTGTGGCAAGCCTCCGGCTTTATCATGGCGATGTTCCTCGCCGGCCTTCGAGGGGTGGACCAATCGATCATTCGTGCGGCCCAGATAGATGGGGCAAGCCTGCCCAGGATTTACTGGAAAGTGGTGCTGCCCAGCCTGCGTCCGGTGTTCTTCAGTGCGGTGATGATTCTGGCGCATATCGCGATCAAGAGCTTCGACCTGGTGGCGGCGATGACGGCCGGTGGACCGGGTTACTCCTCCGACCTGCCTGCGATGTTCATGTATTCGTTCACCTTCAGTCGCGGCCAGATGGGTGTAGGTTCGGCCAGTGCGATCCTGATGCTCGGTGCGATTCTCGCGATCATCGTGCCTTACCTGTACTCCGAGCTAAGGGCCAAGCGTAATGACTAGTCTTGCCGGCAAATCTTCCATCAGTCTCACTCGCATCGCGATTTACGCGGTGCTGATCTTCGCCGTACTGCTTTATCTGGTGCCACTGGTGGTCATGCTGTTGACCAGCTTCAAGACCCCGGAAGACATCAGTACCGGTAACTTGCTGAGCTGGCCCACCGTGGTCACTGGTATTGGCTGGGTCAAGGCCTGGGCCACGGTCGACGGCTACTTCTGGAACTCGATCAAGATCACCGTCCCGGCGGTGCTGGTGTCCACCGCTATCGGTGCACTGAACGGCTATGTGTTGTCGATGTGGCGTTTTCGTGGTTCGCAGTTGTTCTTCGGCCTGTTGCTGTTCGGCTGCTTCCTGCCGTTCCAGACCGTGCTGCTGCCAGCCTCGTTCACCCTCGGCAAAATGGGCCTGGCCAGCACCACCACCGGCCTGGTGTTCGTGCACATTGTTTACGGCCTGGCGTTTACTACACTGTTTTTCCGCAACTACTACGTCAGCATTCCCGATGCGCTGGTGAAGGCAGCACGTCTGGATGGCGCGGGTTTCTTCACGATCTTCCGCATGATCATTTTGCCGATGTCGACCCCGATCATCATGGTCTGCCTGATCTGGCAGTTCACCCAGATCTGGAACGACTTCCTGTTCGGTGTGGTGTTCTCCAGTGGCGACTCGCAGCCGATCACCGTGGCCCTGAACAACCTGGTCAACACCAGCACCGGGGTCAAGGAATACAACGTTGATATGGCAGCGGCGATGATCGCCGGGCTGCCGACCCTGCTGGTCTATGTGGTCGCAGGCAAGTATTTCGTGCGCGGGCTGACGGCCGGCGCAGTCAAGGGGTAATCATGGCAACGCTTGAGCTTCGTAACGTTAACAAGACCTATGGTGCCGGCCTGCCGGACACCCTCAAGAACATCGAACTGTCGATCAAGGAAGGCGAATTCCTGATTCTGGTGGGCCCCTCGGGGTGCGGCAAGTCGACGCTGATGAACTGCATCGCCGGCCTGGAGAACATCACGGGCGGCGCGATCATGATTGATGATCAGGATGTCAGCGGCTTGAGCCCCAAGGATCGCGACATCGCCATGGTGTTCCAGTCCTATGCGCTGTACCCGACCATGAGCGTGCGCGAGAACATCGAGTTCGGTCTCAAAATTCGCAAGATGCCCCGGGCGGACATCGACGAAGAGGTTGCCCGGGTCGCCAAGTTGTTGCAGATCGAGCATTTGCTTAACCGCAAGCCGGGCCAGTTGTCCGGCGGCCAGCAACAGCGTGTGGCGATGGGGCGGGCACTGGCCCGGCGGCCGAAGATCTACCTGTTCGACGAGCCGCTGTCCAACCTCGACGCCAAACTGCGGGTCGAGATGCGGACCGAAATGAAGCTGATGCATCAGCGTCTGAAAACCACCACCGTCTATGTCACCCACGATCAGATCGAGGCCATGACACTGGGCGACAAAGTGGCGGTCATGAAGGACGGCATCATTCAGCAGTTCGGTACTCCCAAGCAGATCTACAACGATCCGGCCAACCTGTTTGTCGCCAGTTTCATCGGCTCACCACCGATGAACTTCATTCCCCTGCGCCTGCAGCGCAAGGACGGCCGCCTGGTGGCGCTGCTGGATAGCGGCCAGGCGCGTTGTGAGTTACCGCTGAACATGGGCGACGCCGGTCTGGAAGACCGTGAGGTGATTTTGGGCCTGCGCCCGGAGCAAATCGTGCTGGCCTCGGCCGACGCGGCCGGCATGCCGACCATTCGCGCCGAGGTTCAAGTGACCGAGCCTACCGGGCCGGACACGCTGGTGTTCGTTCAGCTCAATGACGTCAAGGTCTGTTGCCGCCTGGCACCCGATGTGGCGCCACAAGTGGGCGAAACCCTGACGCTGCAGTTCGATCCGGCCAAGGTGTTGTTGTTCGACGCCAAGACCGGTGAGCGGTTGGGCACTGCAGGCACGTTGCCCGTGCAGGACCGTGCCGACAATGTCACCCGGATCAAGGGTCGCTGAGTTTCAATGTGCGCAAGCCTGGCAGCCGGCAATGCTGGCTCCAGAGGGGATTGGGGTTGTCGGGAATAAAAAAGTGGACCGCGTTAGTCAAAAACAGTTAATAACAATAAAAGACGAGGATTTAGGGATGAAAAAGCAACACACAAGTACCCGGTTGGTCTGCCAGTTGTCAGCAGTCGCTGCGCTGGTTCTTTCTGCCAATGCGATGGCAGACGACGCTTTCAGCGCGGACTCAAAATGGATGACCGGCGATTGGGGAGGCGAGCGTACCAAACTCATTGAGCAGGGTATCGACATCAAGGCCGATTACGTCGGTGAAGTAGGCGCCAACCTGCATGGCGGCTATAACCACGACAAGACCGCGCGCTACAGCGACCAGTTTGGCCTGGGCGTGGCATTGGACCTGCAAAAGCTGTGGGGCTGGGATAACACCCAGGCCAAGATCCAGCTGACCAACCGTAACGGTCAGAGCATCTCCAATGACCGTGTCGGCGACCCGCGTGCCGGAACCTTGAGTTCCTCGCAGGAAGTCTACGGCCGTGGCCACATGGTTCGTCTGACCCAGTTGTATATCCAGCATCAATTCCTGGACGGCAAACTGGATGTCAAAGCCGGCTACTTCGGTGAAGGCGAAGACTTCAACACCTTCCCGTGCGAATTCCAGAACCTGGCGTTCTGCGGTTCCCAGGTGGGTAACTGGGCCACTAACATCTGGTACAACTGGCCGGTCAGCCAGGCTGCACTGCGCGTGAAGTACAACATCACGCCAGAGTTCTATGCGCAGATCGGTGCTTACAACCAGAACCCGTCGCAGCTGGAACACGGCAACGGTTTCAAGCTCAGCGGCAGCGGGACCAAGGGCACCGTTTTGCCAGTCGAACTGGTCTGGTCGCCGAAGGTCAACAACCTGCCGGGTGAATACCGTGTGGGCTACTACAAGAGCACGGCTCCTGCCAATGACCTGCGTGAAGACATCAACGGTGCAGACGCTGCCACCACCGGTCAGAGCTACCGCGTGCACAACAGCAAACACGGTTACTGGTTTGTTGCCCAGCAGCAACTCACCAGCCACAACGGTGATGCCTCCCGTGGTCTGAATGTCGCAGCCAACGCGACTTTTCACGACAAGGCGACCAACATCGTCGACAACTACCAGTCGCTGATGTTCGTGTACAAAGGACCGTTCGATGCGCGTCCAAAAGATGACATCGGTATCGGTTTTGCCCGTATCCACGTTAACAACGAAGTGAAGAAAAACGCCGAGCTGGCCAACGAGGCCAATGGTGTTACCGACTACAACGACCCGTTGTACGCGCCGCTGCGTTCCACCGAGTACAACTACGAACTCAACTACGGCATCCACGTCACCAACTGGCTGACTGTGCGTCCCAATCTGCAATACATCACCCATCCGGGTGGCGTGGACCAAGTTGACAACGCGTTGGTGGCCGGCCTGAAAATTCAGTCGGTGTTCTAACGTTGTTGCGATAAGCTCCTCTCCTAGTGCGCATTTGACGGATAGCCATGGCTATCCGTTTTTTTTGTGCCGCAGCCGTCGGGTTTTAGTGAGGCTGCGATGGCGGTGTAACCGTCGATATCTATTCAGGAGGTGGCTGCCTCATTGCAGGCAAGTCGGCTTTCACAGGTTCTACTAAGGTTCGGGCGACATGATTTTCAGGACTGCGGCACATGCATGAGCATCCACTTCACCGGTTTTTCAAATCCAGACGCGAGCAACCTGTCTTCCAGTGGGAGCGCTTTCAGCAGCGTGACATTCTGGTGATCGATCACCCGCACTGCCAGGCCGTGTTCAGCCGTCAGGGTGCGCAACTTCTGCATTTCAAGCCTACCGGGCAAAAGCCCTGGTTGTGGTGTGCTGCCAAATGGCCTCAGGTCGGTGCGATCCGTGGCGGCGTACCCGTTTTCTGGCCATGGTATGGCCGCCATCCGAGCGAAAATGCGTGGCCGTCCCACGGCTGGGCGCGCTTGATCGACTGGAAGTTACTGGATAGCCATTCAGATGAAGAGGGCGTGAGCCTGCATTGGCGGTTGCAGCTGTGTGACTGGCAGGTTGACCTGCATGCGCGACTGGGCGAAGACATGGCGCTACACCTGAGTACCGAGCACCAGGACGATGAACCTTGCCAACTGAGCCAGGCTTTACGCGCTTACTGGCGGATTGGTGATGTGGCTGAGGCAGCGCTGTCCGGGCTGGACGGAGTGCAAGGGTACGACCAGCTCAACCGTGAGGTTTGCCAGCAAAAGGGCGAATTGCGGGTGGCGGGTGGTTGTCAGCGGGTATTCCGGCATGACGGCGAAATGCAGCTCAATGATCACGCCTGGCGGCGCGCGCTGAGCATCGACACCGGCACAAGTGGCAACACGGTGGTGTGGCACCCGGGCAAGCGGCCGTTACTGGGTGTGAGCTGGAACGAAGTGATGGGATTTGTGTGTGTGGAGTCCACCAGCGGCGGAGCCCACAACCAGACTCTGGCCCCCGGCGAGCAAGCGCATCTGAGCCTTCAGGCGCGGGCCAGGTTAGTGAGTGCCTGAACGAACCTGCCTGTAGGAGCGAGCTGTGTTTGTTGTAAAAGCTCGCGAGCAAGCTCGCTCCTACAGGCAAGCTCGCTCCTGCAGTTGTTGGCTTCAATTAAACTCGTCACCCACCGGATAGCGGCTGGCGTTGAGGCTCTCCTTGATTTTGCGCAGGTGTGGCTGGAAATCCACGCCCCGGCGCAAGGTCATGCCGGTGGCCAATACGTCCAGTACGGTCAACTGGATGATGCGTGAGGTCATCGGCATGTAAATGTCGGTGTCTTCAGGCAGCGGGATGTTCAGGCTCAGGGTACTGGCCTTGGCCAGTGGCGAGTTCTCGGCGGTCAGTCCCAGTACCGAGGCACCGTTGGCCCGTGCAATGCGCGCCACCTCTACCAGCTCTCGCGTACGCCCGGTGTAAGAAATAATCACGAACAGCTCGCCGGTGTGCGCCACTGACGCAATCATGCGCTGCATCAACACGTCGGCATGGGCAGTGACGGCCAGGTTGAAGCGGAAGAACTTGTGCTGTGCATCCAGCGCCACCGGAGCCGAGGCGCCCAGGCCAAAGAAATGGATTTGGCGGGCCTGTATCAGCAAGTCGACGGCGCGGCTCACAAGGTTGGGGTCCAGCGCCTGGCAGGCACTGTCGAGTGATGCAATTGCACTGCCGAAAATTTTCTGGGTGTAAGCTTCCGGATTGTCGTCGGCCTCGACCGCACGGCTGACATAGGCGGCACCGCTGGCCAGGCTCTGCGCCAGTTGCAGCTTTAATTCCGGGTATCCGCTGACGCCGAACGAACGGCAAAACCGGTTAACCGTCGGTTCACTGACCGAAGCTGCCTGGGCGAGCGCCGCAATGCTGAACCGGGTCGCCTGTTGCGGGTTCTGCAGGATGATTTCTGCCACTTTGCGCTCGGCCTTGTTCAGGTCTTCGAGGCGGCCTTTGATTTGTTCGAGTAAATTTCGCACGCGGTCCATTTATGTTCCTTGGTTCAGCGATGCAAAGAGCCGTGTTCTAAAGCGGCTCTGGAAGGTGGCCTATCCTACTTGTGGCCTGTAACGACCACTAGCAGGAATCTGTATTTTGAGAAAATGTTGTGGTTATTACTACATTTTTCCTTGAGTGATACCTTGAAAAAAGGTATTTGTAGCTTAACTTGATAAAAGAACAAACATCATGCCTTCGATTACGGTTGAACCGTGCACCTTTGCCTTGTTCGGCGCCCTTGGCGATTTAGCCTTGCGCAAGCTGTTTCCTGCTTTATACCAACTGGATCGCGCCGGGCTGTTGCACGCCGACACGCGCATTCTGGCGCTGGCTCGTGAGCCGGGCGACGCCCTCACGCATCTGGCGCACATCGACAGCCAGTTGCGCCAGTATGTAGGCGACAAGGAAATCGAAGATGAAGCGCTGACCCGCTTCCTGGCTCGTTTGAGCTATCTGCATGTAGATTTTCTCAATACTGACGATTATTTGCTTCTGGCCGAACAGGCCGGCACCGACCAGCCCTTGATCGCGTATTTCGCGACTCCTGCGGCGGTGTATGGCGCCATTTGCGAGAACCTGTCCAGGGTCGGTCTGGCTGAAAATACCCGAGTGGTGCTGGAAAAACCCATTGGTTCGGACCTTGACTCGTCGCGCAAGGTCAACGACGCCGTAGCGCAGTTCTTCCCCGAGACGCGCATTTACCGCATCGACCACTACCTGGGCAAAGAGACCGTTCAAAACCTCATCGCCCTGCGCTTTGCCAACAGTCTGTTCGAATCCCAGTGGAACCAGCGCTACATCTCTCACGTTGAAATCACCGTGGCCGAGAAAGTCGGTATCGAGGGGCGCTGGGGCTATTTCGACAAGGCCGGGCAACTGCGCGACATGATTCAGAACCACTTGTTGCAGCTGTTGTGCCTGATTGCCATGGATCCGCCTGCGGACTTGTCGGCAGACAGCATTCGTGACGAGAAAGTAAAAGTTCTCAAGGCGCTGGCCCCGATCAGCGCTGAGGGCCTGACCACCCAGGTGGTACGTGGCCAATACATCGCCGGTCACAGCGAAGGGCAGTCGGTCCCGGGTTATCTGGAGGAAGAAAACTCCAATACCCAGAGCGATACCGAAACCTTTGTTGCCCTGCGTGCCGATATTCGCAACTGGCGTTGGGCGGGTGTGCCGTTTTATCTGCGTACTGGCAAACGCATGCCGCAAAAACTGTCGCAGATCGTTATCCACTTCAAGGAGCCGTCGCACTACATCTTCGCCCCGGAGCAGCGCCTGCAAATCGGCAACAAGCTGATTATTCGCCTGCAGCCGGACGAAGGTATCTCCTTGCGGGTGATGACCAAAGAGCAGGGCCTGGATAAAGGCATGCAACTGCGTAGCGGCCCACTGCAATTGAATTTTTCCGACACGTACCGCAGTGCGCGGATTCCGGATGCCTACGAGCGTTTATTGCTCGAAGTGATGCGCGGCAATCAGAACCTGTTTGTGCGCAAGGACGAAATTGAAGCGGCATGGAAGTGGTGTGACCAGTTGATCGCCGGCTGGAAAAAGTCTGGTGATGCGCCCAAGCCCTACGCGGCGGGCTCCTGGGGACCGATGAGTTCCATAGCATTGATTACGCGGGACGGGAGGTCTTGGTATGGCGATATCTGATTTGAAACTGCCTGAAGGGGTCAACGCGCACACCTTCAAGAACCCGGCGATTCTGGCCGAGGAACTGGCAAAAAAAGTGGCAGGGCAATTGAATGCAGCCATTGGTGCACAAGGGGTTGCCACCCTGGTGGTATCGGGCGGTCGTAGTCCGGTAGCGTTTTTTCAGAGCCTGATCAAGCAACCGGTCGATTGGTCCAAAGTGGTGGTCAGCCTTGCTGATGAACGCTGGGTGCCGGTCGAACACGCCGACAGCAATGCCGGCCTGCTGAAAAAGCATCTGCTGCAAGGGCCTGGCGCCAAGGCGCGCTTTGTCGGCTTGTATAACGTTGCAGCCAATCTGGACGCTGCGGCAGAGCAAGCCGACCGGGCATTGGCCGAGTTGCCGCCGATTGATGTGCTGATCCTGGGGATGGGTGATGACGGGCATACCGCATCGCTGTTCCCCAACAGCCCGAATCTGCTTGAAGCCTTGAAAGCGGATGGCGAGCGCCGTTGCTGGCCGATGCTGGCACCGACCGTGCCTCATCAACGCTTGAGCATGAGCCGCAGCCTGCTGGCGAGCGCCAGGAACACGGTGCTGTCGATTCAAGGGCAGGCCAAATTGAATACCCTCAACGAAGCGCTGGCGGGCACTGATATTGCCGCCTTGCCGATTCGTGCCTTTCTGCAACCTACGTTAGAGATTTACTGGTGCCCATGAGCCAAGGATCAGCTGCCATGACAATAAAAACTTCCCACGTTTCGATGGCGGATAAAGTCGCCCTGATCGATGAACTGTGTGCCTCGGCGCGAATTCTGCCGGTGATCACCATCGCTCGTGAGCAAGACATTTTGCCGCTGGCCGATGCGCTGGCAGCGGGCGGTCTGACGGCACTTGAAGTGACCCTGCGTTCACAGTTCGGGCTCAAGGCCATTCGTGTTCTGCGCGAGCAACGGCCCGAGTTGGTGACGGGTGCGGGCACCGTGCTGGACCGGCACATGCTGGCGGCTGCCGAAGAGGCCGGTTCGCAGTTTATTGTCACTCCGGGCATTACCCGTGACTTGCTCGAAGCCAGCGTGGCCAGCGATATCCCGCTGCTGCCGGGTATCAGCAATGCGTCCGGAATTATGGAAGGCTACGGGCTGGGTTACCGTCGATTCAAGCTGTTCCCGGCTGAAGTCAGCGGCGGTGTGGCGGCGATCAAGGCGCTGGGCGGCCCCTTCGGTGAAGTGAAGTTCTGCCCGACCGGTGGTGTTAGCCCGGCGAATATTCGCAACTATATGGCATTGAAAAACGTCATGTGTGTTGGCGGTAGCTGGATGCTCGACAGCGAGTGGATCAAGAACGGCGACTGGGCCCGGATCCAGGAATGCACGGCCGAGGCCCTGGCCCTGCTGGACTCAAGCCTGTAAAGAATTTGTTGTGTGTTCTACGGTTTTTGGTGCGCTTGGTCGGCGCACCTTTTTTTTGCCCGCAATTTGTTGGTGCCGGCACCCACTGCAGGAGCGGGGTTGCTCGCCAGCTTTTAAAAGATCGCGAGGCAAGCTCGCTCCTACAGTGGGTTGCAGGAAAGCTCGCGCAATGCCCTGATCAACCGGTTGATGTCATCCAGTGAGGTGCTCAAGCCCACGGTGATACGGATACAACTGCCGCAGGCTGAACCGTCGCGCACTACGGTGAACAGGTTGTAGTCCTCAAGCAGGCGGTCTGCCATCGGCTTTTGATCCTCCAGCCCGGTAAAGCGCAGCGCTGAAATGGCGCACTGCAAACGCGGATCGTCAGGCGTGAGTACTTCGACTCCCGGCATTTTTCGCGCTTCACTCACCCATAGCTCTCGCAGGTAGTTCAGGCGCTCGCCTTTGGCCCTGGCGCCACCCAATGCCTTGTGCTCTTGCAGCACCTTGGGCAGCGTCAGCCATGCCGCAATATTGACCGTGCCGTAGGGCGCACGGGTGCGGATGTCAGGCTCAGGGTAGCGCTGGCTGCCCATGTCCGGGGCAATGTCTGCGAGGCGCCGCGGGTCGATGTACATAAAGCCCAGAGTCAGAGGCCCGCCAACCCATTTATGCAGGTTGTAGCCGGCAAAGGCCACGCCCAGCGCCGGCAGGTCAAACTCGATCTGGCCGAGCGCATGGGCGCCGTCCAGTACCACGTCCACCCCGTGAGCATTGGCCGCTTCGACAATCGCCTGCACCGGCAAAACCAGGCCGGTACGGTGGGTGACGTGGGTCAGCGCCATCAGTTTGATCCGCGGATGACGTTCAAATGCCTCGCGATAGCTGGCCACCAGGGCGTCATGGGTCGCGGGGTGCTGATGGACTATTTCGATGATCTCAAGGCCACGATGCTGTGCCACCCAGCGCATGGCGGATTCGACGCTGGGGTACTCCAGGTCACTGATCAGTAACTGATCGCCTGGCTGCAAGTTCTTGTAGTTGCCAATCAGCGATTGCAGTGCGTCCGAAGCGCAACGGGTGAGGGCGATACTGGCGTGTGCAACTCCGAGCATCCCGGCCAGCTGATTACGGATTTCGATGTTCTGCGGACCATCGAATTGCTGGCGTACATGCACCGAGTTGTTGCGGTTGATAAAGTCGATATTGCGCTGGTAGTCCTGGGCAACTCCCCGGGTCATACGCCCGAAGTAGCCGTTTTCCAGATTGACCGGGCCGGGTGCCATGTCATAGCGCTCGGCGATAGCGTGCCAGAAGTTTTCATCGCGGGCGTTCTCTTCAATCCTTGGCATAAGGCAACTCTATCAGTGGCGAGGTTTGGGTTTTCCGTGTTTGGCGCGCAACGGGTCGAGCAGGTCTGACAAACCGTTGTGATCGATTTCTTGCATCAGGGCCAGAAGGCCGCCCAATTCGCCGTGTGGAAAGCCTTCGCGGGCAAACCAGTTCAGGTACTGGCCCGGGAGGTCGGCGATGATTCGGCCTTTGTATTTGCCGAATGGCATTTCGCGAGTCACCAGCAGTTCGAGTTTTTCGGGGTTCATGCAACAGCCTTCGGGCACGTGGATCAACGGGATGAAAAATACAGGCATTTTGCATGCAGGCCAATTGACAGATCATGCAAATAAACCGGATACAGAAATAGCTGTATTTTATAAGTCATTGATATATATGTGATTTGTTAAATTCTGTAACTGGCACGAGCTCTGCAATACCTATTGCACGATCCTCAACCTTGTAAGGAATTGAACAATGACTGACCTTAATAAAGAAGCCATCTCTGTCCTGAACGATTTGATCGAAACCAGTAAAGACGGTCAGGAGGGATTCAAATCCTGTGCTGAAGATATCAAGCAACCGGATCTGAAGGCCTTTTTCGTCCAGCGCGCTGCCGATTGCGGTACAGCCGCTGCTGAATTGCAGAGTGCTGTTCGCTCACTGGGTGGCGATCCGGAGACCAGCACCAGTGTGACGGGTGATTTGCATCGTCGCTGGGTCGATGTGAAATCCATCTTTACCGGCAAGGGCGAAGAGGCGGTACTTAATGAAGCCGAGCGCGGCGAAGACCATGCGCTGAAGGCTTATAAAGAAGCCTTGGAAAAAATCGACAAGCACCAACTGCTGCACATTCGTGATCTGGTTGTGCGCCAGCTTCAAGGTGTACAGCGCAATCACGATGAAGTTAAAGCCCTGCGCAACCGAGCTCGTGCTCAATCCTGAATACCGCGTGACCCCATAAAAAAACGCCGGCTAGCCGGCGTTTTTTTATGTTTGCGATTCAGCCGATGCTGATCGCCGGCAACACCGGCAGTGTCACGGTTTGCTGCTTGCGCGGGGCAATGATTTCGGCTTCACCGTCGACCACGATTTCATCGCGTTGATTGAAAACGCGGGTCGCGATACGGACGCGGAATTTCGGCATTTTCTCGAGAATTTCCAGACGCACGGTGAGGGTGTCGCCAATTTTTACCGGTTTCTGGAAGCTCATCTGCTGGCCGACATAAATAGTGCCCGGGCCAGGCAGCTCGCATGCCACGGCTGCGCTGATCAGCGCGCCACTGAACATGCCGTGGGCAATGCGCTCTTTGAACATGGTCGCAGCGGCAAATTCCGGATCGAGGTGCACCGGGTTATGGTCACCAGACATGGCCGCAAAAAGCTGAATATCACGCTCTTCGACGGTTTTGCTGTAGCTGGCAGTCTGACCGACTTCGAGGGCTTCGTACGGGGTGTTGGTAACCTGAGTCATCTAGCGCATGTCCTGTGACGAGTGTTTAATTTCAAGTTTTTGATTTTAAAGTATTTTTTAGATGGTCGAGCTATTCGCTGTGTGGCGGACGAGCGTGAAGCAATGCCTGGTTCAGCCATTCGACAACGTCTGCCATCACTTGGTCACGGTTTGTTTCATTGAACAGTTCATGCCGAGCCTGCGGGTAGATATTGAGTTGCAAATGCAGACTGCCTGCTTTGCGCAACGCCCGGGCCAGGTCCTCAAGGCGCTTGCCTTCACTCACCGGATCACAGGCGCCACCCATCACCAGCAATGGCAGGGCAGGATCTATCTGAGCGAGGTTGGACGCTTTGCTGATTTGCTGCAAGCCGCCCAGCAGGTCAATCCACAGTTGGTTGGTGCAACGGAACCCGCACAAAGGGTCGCTGGCGTAGGCGTCGACTTCGGCCGGATCACGGCTTAACCAGTCATATTGGGTGCGATTGGGTTTGAACGCTTTATTGAACGAGCCAAAAGACAGCCATTCGATCAGCGCACTGCGCCCTTTTGGACCCTGGCGCCAACGTTCCATCCGGGCTATCAGGCTGGCGCTGCGATACAAGGCGACAGGCTGGAAGTTGGAGGCGCTCAGAATCGCACCCTGCAAACTCTTGCTGTGGTGCAGCAAATAAGCCTGGGCGATATAACTGCCCATGCTGTGGCCGAGCAGAAAAGTCGGTAGCCCTGGATGGGCCTGGCCAATGTGCTGATTAAGACTGGCGACATCACTGACTACTGCGCACCAGCCCTCTTCGTCAGCGAAGTAGCCCAATGTTCCACGTTCACCTGTCTTGCCGTGGCCGCGCTGGTCATGGGCATAAAGGCCAAAGCCGGCATCACACAGAACCTGGCCCAGGCGCGCATATCTGGCGCTGTGTTCGGCCATGCCATGGGCAAGCAACACAATGGCCTTGGGGGTGCCGGCAGGCAGCCACTGGTTAACGAACAGGCCGCTGCGGTCATTCGCGTCCAGCCAGAAAGTCTCATGAATCATGGCCATTCCTTTACACGGAGTAGGAGCAGTGTATAGCGCATTCGCAGTCAAGCCACTTAACCCGCTATGCCGCAGTAATAAGATTCAAGATGTAAATGGCGAATATCGCTGTATTTGCCTACAACTTGATAACTGTTAACGTCCGTTAGCTCCGCTTTTCAACGCCCAGAGAAGCGGCCAGACACACTCAGGTACGAGGATAAAAATAATGCAACCTGATTTCTGGAACGACAAACGTCCTGCCGGTGTACCACTGGATATTGATATGACGGCCTTCAGATCGGTCGTAGATGTGTTTGAACGCTCCTGCAAGAAATTTGCAGATCGCCCGGCCTTCAGCAATTTGGGTGTGACCATCACTTATGCCGAACTGGAGCGCTACAGCGCAGCGTTCGCCGGTTATCTGCAAAACTGCACAGACCTCAAGCCCGGCGACCGCATTGCCGTACAAATGCCCAATGTCCTGCAATACCCGATCGCGGTATTTGGTGCGTTGCGTGCAGGCCTGATAGTGGTCAATACCAACCCCCTGTACACCTCGCGCGAGATGCGCCATCAGTTCAAAAGTGCCGGAATCAGGGCACTGGTGTATTTGAATATGTTTGGCAAACGCGTGCAGGAAGTGCTGGCAGATACCGAAATCGATTACCTGATTGAAGCCAAAATGGGCGACATGATGCCGGCAGCCAAAGGCTGGGTCACCAACCTGGTGGTCGACAAGGTCAAAAAGCTGGTGCCGGCCTATCAACTACCCCAGGCCATTGGGTTTAAAAGTGTGTTGCACCGTGGAGCTGGTCAGGTTATCCACCCGGTACCGGTGACACTGGATGATACCGCCGTCATTCAATACACCGGAGGCACGACGGGGCTGCCCAAAGGGGCAATGCTCAGTCATGGCAATCTGGTCGCCAACATGCAGCAGCTCCGCGCTTGCCTTTCCCAACTGGACGAAGATGGTCAACCCTTCCTCAGAGACGGCCGCGAGATCATGGTGGCGCCTTTGCCGCTGTACCATATCTATGCATTCACGGCCAATTGCATGGGGATGATGGTCACTGGTAACCACAACATCCTGATCACCAACCCGCGTGATATCAAAGGTTTCATCAAGGAGTTGAAGAACTGGCGATTCACTGCTTTTCTGGGGCTCAATACCCTGTTTGTCGCGCTCATGGACCACCCGGACTTCAAGAGTGTGGATTTCTCGGGACTTAAAATCACCAATTCGGGCGGCACCGCACTGGTCAGGGCTACGGCTGAGCGTTGGGAAAAACTCACGGGGTGCCGGATCGTAGAGGGCTACGGTCTGACTGAAACTTCGCCTGTGGCCAGCGCCAACCCGTGCGGTTCTCTGGCAAGGCTGGGGACCGTGGGCATGCCTGTTCCGGGCACGGCGATGAAAGTAGTCGGCGATGACGGCAGCGACCTGGGCTTGGGTGAAAGCGGCGAGCTATGTGTCAAAGGCCCGCAGGTCATGAAGGGCTACTGGCAAAATCCGCAGGCAACCGCTGAAGTGCTGGACGCTGAGGGGTGGTTCAGGACGGGGGATATTGCGGTGATTGATCCCGACGGATTTGTGCGCATTGTCGATCGCAAAAAAGACCTGATTATCGTTTCAGGCTTCAATGTGTACCCCAATGAAATCGAAGACATCGTGATGGCCCACCCGAAGGTGGCGAGTTGCGCGGTGATTGGCGTACCTGACGAGCGCACCGGGGAGGCGGTCAAACTGTTTGTGGTCGCGCGCGCAGGCGGGGTTAGTGTTGAAGAACTTCAGGCGTACTGCAAAGAGAACTTCACCGCTTATAAAGTGCCCAAACAGATCGTCTTTCGTGATGCTTTGCCCATGACCGCCGTGGGTAAAATCCTGCGCCGAGAGTTACGTGATAACGCCTGATTCGTTCAGCCTGGCGACAAACGCCCGTTTGCTTTGAGCAAGCGGGCGTTTTTATTCGTCTATAACAAGGTGCAGTGTTTGATTGAAATCCCTGCAAGGTTGGCTGTAATGCCCGGGATAGAGAGGTTTTGGCGGCAATAGAGTTTTTGTACTAATGATGACTTTGGATTGTCCTACAGTCAGGTTTGTGACTCTGGGGGGCATTTTTGGCTCTAGGCGGCCTCTGGCAAAGCTGCTACTCTCGGCGCGCTTTGTGACTTCTCGATAAGTAAAAAGCCAGAATTATCCATTACAAAATCAAACAAATAATAACCGCATAAAATGCGGTGAAGAATTCGCAACGCTGAGGAGCGGGCTTCCATGATTGACGGCTTTTGGAAGGATAAGTACCCAGCTGGGATTGCTGCTGAAATCAACCCGGACGAATACCCTAATATTCAGACGGTGTTGCGCCAATCTTGCCAGCGTTTTGCTGATAAACCAGCCTTTAGCAACCTCGGTAAAACCATCACTTACGGTGAGCTTTACGAGCAGTCTGGTGCTTTTGCTGCCTACCTGCAGCAGCACACCGATCTGCAACCCGGCGACCGGATCGCCGTGCAGTTGCCCAACTTGCTGCAATACCCGATCGCTGTGTTCGGAGCCATCCGCGCCGGCTTGATCGTGGTCAACACCAACCCGCTGTATACCGCGCGGGAAATGGAACACCAGTTTAATGACTCCGGCGCCAAGGCCCTGGTATGCCTGGCGAACATGGCGCACCTGGCCGAAAAGGTCGTGCCGCAGACTTCGATCAAGCATGTGATTGTCACTGAAGTGGCTGACTTGCTATCGCCCTTCAAGCGCGTATTGATCAACAGTGTTATCAAATACGTGAAAAAAATGGTCCCGGCCTATCACTTGCCCAAGGCCATCAAGTTCAATGATGTGCTGAGCAAGGGGCACGGCCAGCCAGTGAACGAGGCCCACCCGGCCAGCAGTGACGTCGCTGTACTGCAATACACTGGCGGTACCACCGGGGTGGCGAAGGGGGCAATGCTGACCCATCGCAACCTGATCGCCAACATGTTGCAGTGCAAGGCGCTGATGGGCTCCAACCTTAATGAAGGTTGTGAAATCCTGATTACGCCATTGCCGCTTTACCACATCTACGCGTTCACCTTTCATTGCATGGCGATGATGCTGCTGGGCAATCACAATGTATTGATCAGCAACCCGCGCGACCTGCCTGCGATGGTTAAAGAACTGTCGAAGTGGAAGTTCACCGGCTTCGTGGGCCTTAACACCCTGTTTATTGCGCTGTGCAACAACGAGGGTTTCCGCAAGCTGGACTTCTCGTCGCTGAAAGTAACGTTGTCGGGCGGAATGGCTTTGCAACTCTCTGTGGCCGAGCGCTGGAAGACTGTAACCGGTTGTGCGATCTGTGAAGGTTACGGCATGACTGAGACCAGCCCGGTGGCCTCGGTCAACCCGATTCAAAACATTCAGATCGGTACTATTGGCATTCCGATGCCTTCGACCCTGTGCAAAGTCATCAACGATGCGGGTGAAGAGCTGCCGCTGGGTGAAGTCGGCGAGCTGTGCATCAAAGGCCCGCAGGTCATGAAAGGGTATTGGGAGCGTCCTGATGCCACCGCCGAGATCATGGACAGCGATGGCTGGTTGAAGTCCGGTGATATCGCGGTTATTCAACCTGATGGCTATATGCGTATTGTTGATCGCAAGAAAGACATGATTCTGGTCTCTGGCTTCAACGTGTACCCGAACGAGCTGGAAGATGTAATGGCCTCCCTGCCTGAGGTGCTTCAATCAGCGGCGATTGGTATTCCAGATGAAAAAACCGGCGAGCTGATCAAGGTGTTTATCGTGGTCAAGCCGGGCATGACCCTGACCAAAGAGCAGGTGATGGCGCATATGCGCGCTAACCTGACCGCTTATAAAGCGCCGAAAATCGTCGAGTTCCGTGACAGTTTGCCGACCACTAACGTAGGCAAAATCCTGCGCCGTGAGTTGCGTGACGAAGAAATGAAGAAGCTGGGCCTTAAAAAGTAAGTTGCTCCGCAAACAACAAAGCCCCTCATTGCGGGGCTTTGTTGTTTTAGCTGGTGTCCGCCACTCTGCAGGAGGGTGCTCGCGATTCAGGCCGCGCAGTGTCTGATCCACTGCATCGATTTCATTGCGAGCAAGAGCGCTCCTGCAGGGTTTGAGTGGTTATTTCTGTAGAAACTGCGAGAAATTGACGCCTGTGCCTGTCGGACGCACATCTTGCAGGAAGGAGTCTTTGTCCGCGCTCAGCTCAAGGCTCATGGTTGGCGTACGCTTGTGCGTCGCGCGTACCACCATACCTTCGCGTTTCTCACGCAGGAATGCAGTCGTTACTTTCAAGTGCAGCAGTTCATCGGTACTTGGGGTGTGCAGCAGCAGATGCACCCATTCGTACTGGCCGACGGCCAGTCGAGCCAGAGGGATATCGAACCACCAGATGTTCTTGTTGGTGTTCAGTGTGGCGAAATGGCAGTTGTTGACGCCAAGCACCGCGCCGCCGAGTTCCTGGTTTCTGCGGGCAATGGCCAGCTTTTTATCGAGTTTCATAACCTTCCTACAATTGCTGATCTTCAGCGCCATAGCCTGAATACGTTGCGCATTCTCGGGGTTAGGCGGCAAACATAAAGCTCAACCTGCGCGGAACGACGAAATGATGGCCTGAAAATAAATGAAACTCTCTTGGTGGCGGACGAGTCAATGATTTTGTCGATGTAATGACATCCGAAATTTCATCAGGAGAAATCCCATGAGCAGCACTGGCGATAAGATCAAAGGCAAAGCGAACGAAGCGGTAGGTAATGTCAAACAAGCAGTCGGTAAAGCGACCGACAATGACAAGCTACGTACTGAAGGTAAGGCTCAAGAGCTCAAAGGCGAAGGCCAGCAGGCTGTAGGCAAAGTGAAAGATACGGTCAAGAAAACCGTAGACAAGGCCTGACAGGCTAATTGCATGAGGCGCGTCGGGCGCCTGTTGCGAAATGAACGGCCATCCTGGTGATGGCCGTTTTTGCATAAGTGTTTCCAAAGTCGCCAACGCGGCTACATTTGAGGTACAACCCCTACCTTAAGCTGTTGGCTGGCTTGTAGAACTCAATTTCCAAGCGGCGAAAGGAGACGCTATGTTTTTCCCGGTCTTGAATGGCCTGCCGATAGGCAAAGTCCTGATCCGTACGGTAAAGGAGTTTATCGACGACGAAATGTCGACCTACGCCTCGGCGCTGGCCTATCAAATGCTGTTTTCGTTATTTCCCTTCATTCTGTTTTTGATTGCCTTGATCGGCTTCCTGCATCTGCCCGACTTTTTCACCTGGTTGCGACTGCAATCCGAACTGGTACTGCCGCCCCAGGCGCTGGAGCAGGTCAACCCGGTCATTGATCAGTTGCAGCAGTCCAAGGGCGGATTGCTGTCGGTGGGTATCGTCATTGCCTTGTGGACCGCTTCGGCCGGTGTACGGCTAATGATGAGCGCGATGAATGCTGCCTACGATGTAGTCGAAGGCCGGCCGATCTGGAAGCGCTTTCCGCTGTCGATTTTTTACACCATCGGTATTGCCGGCATGCTACTGGCGGCTGCCGCGTTGATGGTACTCGGGCCGCAGGTCATGAGCTGGCTGGCAGGGCAGGTGGGGCTCGAAGATTTCGTTGTGACGCTATGGACCATCCTGCGTTGGCCCGTGATCGTATTGCTGATGATGGTGGCGGTGGCGGTGATGTATTACGTGATGCCGGATGTGGAGCAAAAATTCCGTTTCATCACCCCAGGCTCGGTGCTGGCGGTGGTGGTGTGGATCGTTGCTTCGTTGGGCTTTGCCTTTTATGTCAAAACCTTTGCTGACTACAACGCCATGTATGGCAGCATCGGTGCGATCATCGTGCTGTTGCTGTACTTCTACATTTCCGCCGCGGTGTTGCTGCTGGGGGCTGAAATGAACGCCGTGATCGAGCACATGTCGGCAGAGGGCAAGGATCCGGGCGAAAAAACCTTCGATGGATCCGACGACCCTGATCCCAAGCAACACGTCTCCGGGCTGGGGCGTGACCATTCCATTCCATCCACTCCAGATGAAGCCTGACTATGATTCGTGAAATTCTGAAAATGGGCGATGAGCGTTTACTGCGTGTCGCTCAGCCTGTACCGGAGCACATGTTCGATACCCCGGAACTCTGGCAGTTACTGGACGACATGTTGCAAACCATGGAGCACGCGGGGGGTGTCGGGCTGGCGGCTCCGCAGATTGGCGTTGACCTGCAAATGGTGGTCTTCGGTTTCGAGCACAGCGAACGCTACCCGGATGCTGAAGCTGTACCACAAACCATCCTGATCAATCCGTTGATCACCCCGCTCAGTCCTGCGCTTGAAGAAGATTGGGAAGGCTGCCTGTCGGTGCCTGGTTTGCGCGGGACAGTCGAGCGTTTTCAAAAGATCCGTTACGAAGGCTTCACGCCTAAAGGTGAACCGATCGTACGTGTGGCAGAAGGTTTTCATGCGCGAGTGGTGCAGCATGAATGCGACCACCTGATCGGTCGTCTGTATCCGTCGCGCATCAAGGACTTCAGCAAATTTGGTTTTATTGAAGTCTTGTTTCCTGATCTGGAGCCGGGCGCCGGAGAATAACTGCCCTACCTTGTAGGAGCGAGCTCTTTGAAAGCGCTTCGAAAAGCTCGCTCCTGCAGGGGCATCGGGTTCAACGGCACATCGCTATCATCGCCTTGTTGCGTTGATAGCGGACCAGCCGCTCATGCAGGGCATGCGGCAAGTCGACATCCAGCCCGAACCCCAGCTTTTCATAGAACCCTTGCAGTTCGGGGTCGCAGAACAACCAGACCGTCCCTTCGCACGATGAAATTGCCGCGTTGACCAGTGCTGGCGCTATGCCTTGCCCGCGCACTGCCGGATCGACAAACAGGCCGGTCAACCAGTAGCCACTGGCCATAGGCCGAAGGCATAACCCGGCGATGATCTGTTCCTGGCGGGCTACCCACAATTGAGCGTCCTTGCTCGCTTTCATCGACGATTGGTGAGCGCGGTAAAACTTGTTCATCAAAGGCCACAGCGGCGCTTCGAGCAAAGAATAAGTAATGGCAGTCATAAGTCCACAGGCTTGAACAGGGGGCGCCAGTATAAACAATTGAGGGCTTACTTATTAAACCTTGGCTGTTGCCGCTTATTGGCAATTAAAAGGCTTTATTTGTCGTGGTTTTCTGAATAAAGGATTTTAAATATTAGTTAGCCATGGATCGGTGTTATACCTGTGGCCACACCCCTGAACAGTTGAGCGCTTAAAATGGCCAAAGGTATGGATTCAAAGAAAGCCGCGAAGAAGAAACCGGCTAAAACAGCCGATGAGAAACGCGCAGACAAGAAAACCAAAAAATCCGAAGTCGGATTGTTTGGCCACTGAGTGATTGACAGGGGCCCGTAGACCGGGCTCCTTCTGTTTTAAATTCCCGCATCGTCCAATTGGATCATTTTTCACCCGTGAGCGCTTTGTCGCAGGCTGGTGGCGATTTGCTTGCACGCTTTATTTGGTTGGCTATGCTTCAGGTCTTGGGGCCGAGCAACTCTATCTAACATCCCCGAAGTGCGAACGACTCTATATTAAGGGCTACAGACACAGTCATTGTTGTGTCTTGACGCGTTTGAATTATCAATAGAAAGCATCTTTCGGGATTTCGCCATGTTCAATTTGCACCGCAAAGCCGATCTGCTCGAGAACCAGCGCCTTAGCGGTTCTCTGGATGATATCAAGGCCAAATTGATGGCCGTTGATCGCTCCATGGCAATGATCGAGTTCACGCCCGAAGGTGTCATTCTGGATGCCAACGAAAACTTCTGTCGCGTCATGGGCTACTCAGCCGACGAGATTCGCGGAAAACATCACCGACTTTTTTGTGAGCCGGACTATCTGCGGGGTCAAGAGTACGCGCAGTTCTGGAGCGGACTTGCGAGCGGTGTACCCGTGAGTGGCACTTTCTTGCGGCTTGATAAAGCCGGTCGCGAGATTTGGCTCGAAGCCAGTTATATGCCGATTACAGGCCAGAATCGTGAAGTTGTCCGGGTATTGAAAGTGGCTTGCGACATTACCGAACGAATCAATAAAGAGCATGAAAACCAAAGTATTGTGAATGCGTTGAGCCGCGCCATGGCGATGGTTGAATTCTCTCCCGACGGTCATGTCATGAGCGCCAACCAGAACTTTCTCGACACCATGCATTACTCATTGGCTGAGATTGTAGGCCAGCATCACAGCATGTTTTGCCTGCGCAGTGAGAGTGAGTCAGCCGGGTATAAAGCATTTTGGGCCTCTCTGAACCGTGGCGAATATCATTCCAGGCGCTTTGAACGGGTTGATAAATACGGTCATACGGTTTTCCTGGAGGCGTCCTACAACCCGATTTTTGATGCCAAGGGTCGACTGTATAAAGTGGTGAAGTTCGCCAGCGACATCACCGCTCAAGTGATCAGCCTGCAAACCGCCGCTGAATCGGCCCACAGCACCTCGGTACAAAACGACGCCTGTGCACAGAAGGGCTCGCAGGTGGTTCAGCAAACCGTACAGATCATCGAAGCCATCTCCAAAGATCTCAATGAAGCCGCGCAAAGCATTGATGCCGTGAGCAAGCAGTCCGACATCATTGGCAAAATCGTGCAGACCATTCGCGGTATTGCCGACCAGACCAATCTATTGGCACTCAATGCTGCGATTGAAGCGGCCAGGGCTGGCGAGCACGGACGGGGCTTTGCAGTGGTGGCCGATGAGGTCAGAAGCCTGGCGGCACGTACCAGCGCGGCAACGGTGGAAATTGTCGAGGTGGTACGCAAGAACCATGATTTGTCACTGAGCGCGGTGAACAGCATGCAGTCGAGCCTGAGCCGGACTGGGCTGGGGGTTTCGCTGGCGAACGAGGCTGGCGAAGCGATTCTGGAGATCCAGCAGGGCTCCAGGCATGTGGTTGATGCCATCAGCCAGTTCAATTCGACCTTGCAGTTGCACTAAAGCCCAATCACTCCCTCGATTGCTGCGTACTCGCTGCCCAAGCCCTATGGCTCTTAGCGATGGGCAATGTTCTCCAGCGCCAGGTTGCGGGTGCGCGGGCCAAAACCGCCGATGGTGATCATCACGATGAGCATGCTGCTGACGATGAACGCCAAAACTCCCGGGGTGCCGAAGTGCTCCAGGAAAATACCGACCAACAAGCTGCTGAATACAGTGGACAGACGGCTGAAGGAATAGCAAAAGCCGACGGCGCGCGCCCGGATGTTGGTGGGGAAAAGTTCGCTTTGATAGGAGTGATAGCTGAAGCTCAGCCATGCGTTACAGAAGGTGATCATCACCCCACAAAAGACCAGGCCCAAGGCGCTGGTCTGAAACGCAAACAAGGTGCCGAAAATCATGGCTCCCAGTGCCGAGCCGACAATCTGCCATTTGTTTTCAAAGCGGTTGGCGAAGCGCATGAACAGCAGCGGCCCCAGAGGGTAGGCCAGGGTAATGATGAAGGCATACATCAAGCTGTGGGTGACGCTGACCCCCTGACCTGAAATCAATGCGGGCAACCAGTTGCCGAACCCGAAAAACCCGATGGCCTGAAATACGTGGAACACGATCAGCATGATGGCGCGTCGGCGGTACGGCGGTTTCCAGATATCGGCAAAGCGCCCTTCACCCTCAAGGTTCACGGGTTCGGGCTCTGGAATATCCAATGGTTTTTTATGATCGCGCAGGCAGCGCGATTCCAGGTCACCCAGGATTTTATTGGCCTCTTCAAAGCGACCCTTTTGCGCGAGCCAGCGTGGGGACTCAGGCAGGCTTGAGCGTAACCACCAGATAAACAGCGCAAACACGGCACTGGCCAATACCACCCAACGCCAGCCCGAAATTCCAAACGGCGCCTGTGGTACCAGCCACCAGGACATCAATGCCACCGCCGGTACTGACAAGAACTGGATAAAGAACGCAAAGGCAAAAGCAGAACTGCGCATGCGCTTGGGCACCAGTTCTGACAGGTAGGCGTCAATCGTGACCAGCTCAATCCCCAGGCCAATGCCCACCAGGAAACGCATGAGGATGATACCCAGTGCCGAACTCTGAACGCCCATCAAAACAGTGGCGATGGTGTACCAGATCAAGGCGAAGGTGAAAATGGCGCGCCGTCCGAAGCGGTCGGCCAAGGGGCTGAGCATGCTGGCGCCAAGGAACAGGCCAAGAAAAGTGGCCGAGGCGAAAGCGGCCTGATCCGAAAAGCCGAACACCCCTTGTGCCCCCGTCGCGAAAATACCGTCGCGAATCAGGCCCGGGCTTATATAGGCCGTCTGGAACAGGTCATAAAGCTCAAAAAATCCGCCTATTGAAAGCAGGGCTACTAATTTCCAGACACTGGCCACGGCAGGCAGGCGATCAATGCGTGCGCTGATCCAGGCCGCACGGGAAGGATCAATTCCGTCCGCTGGCGACGCTGGTCCGGCAGTGTAGGTAGAGGAGACTTCAGGCATTGGCGAACTACCCTTTCTATAAGTCAGAAAGGGTAGTTCGCTTACTAAGGTTATTGCTTGTTAAGTTTGGGCCTGGACTGGAGAAATACAGCGTCTTGTTGCCATAAGTGGTTACAAATTAGTGCTCTATGCTGCGACTGCTTTACCGGACCTAAGTACTTTCACGCACCATCAAGTCAAAGCCCATGTCCTGGACCGGATTGGCGACCCGGTTTCCTGCCATCAAAGTGAGCATCTGCTCGGCGGCGTGACGGCCAATGGCTTCTCGCGGTGTGCGAATGCTGCTGAGGCGCGGCACCATAAACTCGGAGGAGGGCAGATCGTTGAATCCCAGGATGGCAATTTGCTCGGGGATTTTAATGCCGATGCGCGCGGCTTCCAGCAGGGCGCCCTGTGCCAGGTCGTCATTGCCGAAAAATATGGCATCCACTTGTGGATGGTTGGCCAGCAACTGCAAAAACATTTCGCCGCCCAGGCCGACAGAGGAGGGGCGAGGCGTCAGCATTTCAAGATCGGGGTTGTACAGGCCGGCTTGCTGCAAGGCAAGGCGATACCCTTCGCCGCGCAACAGAGTGCGCTGGTCAAGCTGTGCACCTATATAGGCCAGGCGACGACGCCCGCGTGAAATCAAGTGGTGTGCAGCGGTCTCTCCGGCTTTTATCTGTGAAAAGCCTACGCAATTGAGGCCTGCAGCGGCGTCCAGTTCCATCATGTATACGCAGGGCACATTGCTGTTCTCGATCATCCGGCGCGAGCTTTCGGAACGATCAAAACCTGTCAGCAATAACCCCCGTGGCTGGTAGGACATGTAGTTGCGCAGCAGGTTTTCTTCTTCGTCCCGGGAGTAGTGAAAGTTGCCGATCAGCACTTCAAAGCCCTTGGGCCGCAAGACGGAATGAATAGCTTCGAGCGTGTCGATAAACAGCAGGTTGGACAGTGATGGCACCAGTACCACCACGGAATGGCTCTGCGCCGAGGCCAGCGCCCGTGCCGCCGGATTGACCACATAGTTCAGTTCGTCGGCAGCCTTGCGCACCTTTTCAGCAAGCTCAGTGGCCACACTGCTGATCCCACGCAGGGCCCGCGAGGCGGTAATCGGGCTGACGCCGGCAAGGCGGGCGACTTCATTAAGGGTGGGGCGACCCGTGGTTCGGGTGTTTTTATCGTTTTTAAAGGAGGTCATCGGGCGGCTTGCCAAACAAAAAACAAGTCACTAAGGTAGCGCTGTCCTGGGATCCCCGCAATTGCCTGATTGCGCCCGGGGCAGTTACCCCAGCTTTGTATGTCGAGAGCGCCACCGCGTCTCCCCATAAAAACGAGAAATAGACGTCGGTAGCCTAGGCTTTGTGCTTTGCTTTCAACTATTGAACGCATCAACAAAGACAGCGCTGTCTACGGACTGAGGTGTTTCATGAGTCAACCTATCACTGCCCTGGTCATCATGGGTGTTGCCGGCTGCGGCAAGTCCAGCGTGAGCCAGGCCTTGTGCCAGCTTAATGGTGCGACCCCGATTGAAGGCGATGCGTTTCACCCTGCGGCCAACATTGAAAAGATGAGTGCCGGTATCCCCTTGACCGATGAAGACCGTGCCGGCTGGCTCGACAGCCTGTGTCAAGAACTGCGTCGTGCTGTTGCCAAGGGCCAGCGTCCGGTGCTGACCTGTTCGGCCCTCAAGCTGCGTTATCGCGAGCGCTTGCGCAGTGCTGTCGACGGTCTGGGCTTTGTGTTTCTGGAGCTGACACCTGAGGTGGCCGCTGATCGTGTGGCTCATCGTCCGGGGCACTTTATGCCCAAGACCCTGATCGACAGTCAGTTCGCGACGCTTGAATCGCCCGCCGATGAGCCTCTGGTGCTGACATTGAATGCTGCACAGATGGACATCGACCAGTTGGCACACGCTGCCCGTGACTGGTGGTGTGAGCAGTCGGTGTTGGTAACCTCATGATTTTGTTGCAGACAGACAGCGCTATCCGCCTCGGCAATGGCAGCACACACGTACTTGATAACAACAACAAGTCAGGAGACGCCCCATGCTAGGCATGTCCCACAACACCTTTCTGCTGCTTGATGCAGTGGTGACCATTATCGGGCTGATCGTATTGATCACCCGATTCAAGCTGCACCCCTTTATTGCCTTGATTATTGCCTCTGCGTTTCTGGGCCTGACTGCCGGCATGCCTGCCAACCTGATCATCAAATCGTTCCAGGATGGTTTTGGCGGCGTGCTGGGCTTTGTCGGGATCATCCTGGCGCTGGGCACCATGCTTGGCAAAATGATGGCTGACTCCGGCGGTGCTGACCAGATTGCCCGTACGCTGATCCGTGCATTCGGCAAGGAGCGGGTGCAGTGGGCAATGATGTTTGCCGCGTTTTTGGTCGGTATTCCGCTGTTTTTCGAGATCGGTTTTGTATTGCTGATCCCGCTGGTATTTATTGTCGCGCGCCGTACCGGGGTTTCGATCATTAAAATCGGTATCCCGCTGCTCGCCGGTTTGTCGGCAGTACACGGTCTGGTACCGCCGCACCCGGGGCCGTTGCTGGCCATCGGTGTATTCGGTGCCGATATCGGTAAAACCATCCTGTATGGCCTGATCGTAGCCTTGCCGACGGCCATCATTGCCGGCCCGATCTACGGTACTTTCATCGCCAAATACATTCCCGGCAACCCGTCTCAGGAGTTGATGGACCAACTGGCGAGCGAGCCTGAATCCAGCAGTCTGCCGAGCTTTAGCATCACCTTGATCACCGTGCTGTTGCCGGTATTCCTGATGTTGCTCAAGACGTTCGCGGACGTTGCGTTGCCGGACGGTAACTTCTTCCGTAGCTGGATGGACATGATCGGTCACCCGATCAGTGCCCTGTTGCTGGCATTGCTGTTGGCGCTGTACACCTTCGGCGCCCGGCAGGGTATCGACTCCAAGCGCATTCTGAAGTTGCTCGACGCGAGTCTGGCTCCTACCGCAGCGATCATTCTGATCATTGGTGCGGGCGGCGGCTTCAAGCAAATGCTGGTAGCCAGCGGTGTGGGTGATGTAATCGGCCACATGGCGGTCAACGCGCAAATTTCGCCGATCCTGCTGGCGTGGCTGGTGGCAGCGGTCATCCGTGTTGCAACCGGCTCTGCAACGGTCGCGACTATTACCGGGGCGGGGATTGTGTTGCCGGTGGTGGACCTGATTCCAGGTGTGAACCGTGAATTGCTGGTACTGGCAACAGGTGCCGGCTCGTTGATTTTGTCTCACGTCAACGATGCGGGTTTCTGGCTGGTGAAGCAGTACTTCAACATGACCGTGGCTGAAACCTTCAAGACCTGGACAGCGATGGAAACCATCCTGTCGATCGTAGCCTTGGTCTTTATCCTGCTGCTGTCGCTGGTGGTTTAAGCCCCTCTGAGTGTGCGGGAGCGAGCAATTTCGCTCCCGCAAACAGACGGCAAGACTTAACTCGCGCTCAAACCGTCGGCCCTGAACATCGTGCGAATACCGCGCAGGGCCTGCCGGATGCGGTCCTGGTTTTCAATCAGGGCAAAACGCACATGGTCATCGCCATACTCACCAAATCCTACGCCTGGTGAGACACATACTTTGGCGTCCGCCAGCAGTTTTTTGGCAAATTCCAGCGAGCCCATGTGCGCATAGGCCTGGGGAATCTTGGCCCAGACATACATCGATGCTTTCGGGTTTTCGACCATCCATCCCAGTTCGTGCAGGCCTTTGACCAGGACGTTACGGCGTTGACGGTACTGTTCGGCGATATCTTTCACGCATTGCTGGTCGCCTTCGAGCGCGGCAATTGCTGCAACTTGCAGCGGGGTGAACGTACCGTAGTCGTGATAGCTCTTGATCCGCGCCAAAGCGTTGACCAGCTCCGCATTGCCCACCATAAAACCGATACGCCAGCCTGCCATGTTGTAGCTTTTTGACAGGGTGAAGAACTCCACCGCGATGTCCTTGGCGCCGGGCACTTGCATGATCGAGGGGGCTTTCCAGCCGTCATAAACAATGTCGGCATAGGCCAGGTCGTGAACCACCAGCACATCGTATTGCTTGGCCAGGGCCACCACGCGCTCGAAGAAATCCAGTTCTACACACTGCGCCGTCGGGTTGGACGGGAACCCCAGAATCATCATCTTGGGTTTGGGGATCGAGCCGCGAATGGCTTTTTCCAGCTCGGCAAAAAAGTCCACGCCCGGGATCAGCGGCACCGAACGCACCTGGGCGCCGGCAATCACGGCACCATAAATGTGGATCGGATAGCTGGGGTTCGGCACCAGTACCGTGTCGCCCTGATCCAGGGTGGCGAGCATCAAATGCGCCAGGCCTTCCTTGGAGCCGATGGTGACAATGGCTTCGTGTTCAGGGTCGATTTCAACGTTGTATCGGTCGGCATACCAGCGGGAAATTGCCCGGCGCAAACGTGGGATACCGCGGGAAGTCGAGTAGCCGTGGGTGTCCTCACGCTGTGCGACGGTGCAGAGCTTTTCGACTATATGCGGTGGCGTCGGGCCGTCAGGGTTGCCCATGCTGAAATCGATAATGTCTTCGCCACGCCGGCGTGCCGCCATTTTTAGCTCGGCAGTGATATTGAAAACATAAGGGGGAAGTCGATCTATGCGCGCAAAGCGACGCGGCGAACGTGGTTCGGCCATGTGTGCCTCTGATACGTAAGCGCCCGGAACCGTCCGAGCGACGTGGACCACTGCGGTGGTCCGGGCGGAACAATAAAGGGGCTGATGGCCTTTTGTCCAGATACAAGTTTTTGGCGCCTTAACACCCCTGTTTTTTTGTTCCTATACTGAACAGCTATGCTGCCTACTTACTCAATGAGCACGCTCTTATGGACCAAACACCGAAGTTTGAATTGCCAGCGCCGCGATTTGCCAAAGGCCATTTTCAATTGATTGCCGGTCTGGGCGGGCGCTTTACTCAGGAGAACGCTGACCGGATTCCGCAATTATGGGAACAGTTCGTACCAGAGATACCTAATATTCCCTGCAAGATCGGCGAAGAAACCTATGGTGTCTGCTGTAATCCGGACGGCCACGGTGGCTTCGAATATATCGCCGGGGTTGCCATCAGCAAGCTTGATGACTTGCCTGAATGCTATCGCTGGATTGAGCTGCAAGAACAGGATTACGCCGTTTTTGAACATAGAGGTTCATTGGCCAATCTGAGCCAGACCTTTCAGGCGATCTGGAACGACTGGTTACCCCAATCTGCTTATGAGGCAGCGGATGCACCTGAATTTGAGCGTTACAGTGCTGACTTCAACCCGAACACCCGTGCCGGGCTGCTGGAAATCTGGTTGCCGGTCAAACCGCGGGTTTAGCGCCTGGTTGTGAGCCAGCGTCGCGGCCACCCTCAAACGCCAGACCCTGGCACGCTTGCGGATGCTCGCCGTGAGTAGCGCCAAGGGGCATTACCAAACGCCGTTCACCACGATATGCCTCGCCGCATTCTCTCCAGCCCTGGCTCAGGTAAAAGGCCAGGGCGCCGGTGTTAAAAGGGCTGACTGAGAGCATCAACTGACGAATCTCGGGCCATAACTGAGACACGGCCCGGGGCAGTTCGCGCAGGCAGGCTTTACCCAGCCCCTGGCCTTGCATCCGTTTGTCCACCTGCAGTGCGTGCAAGGTGGCGCTCTCAGCTTCAGCCCAATGGGCCAAAAATGGTTGGCGCTTGAGCAGTAAAAAAGCCACTGGTCGCTCATCTGCCAACAGAACGAAGGCTTTTATCCCCGGGTGGGGCCTGGCGGGCAGCGAATGCAAGGCAGACTCGATGTTGCCCGAGAAGGCGATTTGTTCGGTATGAACTTCAAGCGCCTGCAATTGCTCGCGTTGGCCGGGGGTGAGGTTTTCATGGGCACAGAGTCGGGTGTTCATGCTGAGGTTCTGTTGCAGCGTTATGGGGGCCACTGAACCCTTGGTTCAGTGGCCGTTTGAACAGCTCGCCAGTGTCTACCCATCTGTTGCTCAAATACAGAAATTATCCGGATATCAGTCTTGAGAGCCGGCCTTTCGCCGTGGAAAGGGCAGCAACATGCCGACGGTTTTTTGATAGTGGCGGTATTTTTCTCCAAACAACTCCACCAGGTCTTTTTCTTCCAGATGCGTGCCAATCACGATGTAAAGCGTGCTGGTCAGGGCGAATACCAGGTGCCCGACAGTCATGTTGGGTGTGGCCCAGAAAGAGATCAAAAACCCCAGGTAAATCGGGTGGCGGACGACTTTATAGAGCAGAGGCGTTTTGAAGGTACAGTCCACGGTTTTTTGCTGGCGCAATGCCTCAAAGGCCTGCTTCACTCCGAATAGCTCAAAGTGACTGATCAGCACGGTGGCGAGGAACAGGATGCCCCATCCTAGCCAGAACAGGCCGCTGAGCACCCCTTTGCCCACCGGCGACTTGACCTCCCAGACGATGATGTCGATCGGCTGCCACCACCAGCACATCAATGCCAGAACCACACTGGAAGCCAGTACATAGGTGGCACGTTCAATCGCTGGCGGGATGAAGTTTTGCCACCAGTTTTTGAAGCTTTTGCGGGCCATGCAGCTGTGTTGTATGGCAAACAGGCTGATCAACAAGACGTCGACGAGCAGTGCCCACGGCCAAGTGAGGCCCGAACCTGAGTCAATATTTTTGTGGACCCCGACATTGCCCAAAAAGCCTATGAAATACAGAAAAGTCAGCAGGAAAAACAGGTAGCTGAACAGGCTGTAGAGCAGGCAGGCAATTTTTTTCGGATGACTGAGCGGGCGGGATTTCAGTTCGGTTCTGGTTAGCATGAACGACTCCTTTCGAGCATGACAAAACAGGGCTTCATATTTTCCACTGCTACCTTAGTTCACGTCAGCGAAGTGGACCGCACCAGTGGTCGGTGCAAAAAAACGCTCCTCATCCCATGCGTAATGCGAGCAGTCGGTTGCGGGTCCAACCGGCCTTCAATGCCCGGGCTGCGACGCAAATCTGAAGGTAAAGACCGTGCCCTGCTGTTCACTCGAAACCACGTCGACTTGGCCGCCGTGGGACAAGGCAATCTGGCTGGCAATGTACAGGCCCAGGCCAAGACCGGCCTGGGGCATGTCGCTAGGGGGGCGGGAGTAGGGCTGGAACAGGTTGGGTATGACGTCTGCCGGGATGGGCGGGCCCTGGTTGGTGACGCTGAGGGTAAACACCCCGTTAATGCACAGGGCATCGACTCGAACAGGGTCGGTGGCTGATCCATGGGTGATGGCATTGGCCAGCAGGTTGGACAGCAGTTGTGCCAAACGGCCGCTGTCACATTCAATGTGCTCGAATGTTTTTATCGTCGACAGAATCTGGCGGTGGGGGTGAACGCTTTGTACTTCCGAAATGACATGCCTTAACACCTTGTCGAGATCGGAACATTTGCGCAAGGTTAAAGGAATTCCGCTACCGAGGCGCCCCCGGGCGAAGTCCAGCACATCCTCAACCAGTTGAGAGGCGCGATTGCCGCAGCTCAGAATATGTTGCACCAGGCCGTCGGTTTGCGGGTCGGGGTGCTTACGCAGTACCCGCTCGGCGGCGGTGGTAATAGCGAATAACGGGTTGCGCAAATCATGGCCGATGACGGCAATGAACTGTTCGCGCAACTCTGCATTCTCGCGCTCCTTGATCAATTCGATTTCTGTGCGCTGCAAGTTTTCTTCGGCTTCAATTTGCAGCGAGAGCAGGCGCGCAAAGGACTCCATCGTGGATTGTATGGGGCTGTCTTTAAGACTTGCAGGTTCAGGGTCCAGCGCGCAGAGGGTGCCGAAAAAAGCACCGTCGGTGCGAAATACCGGAATCGTAATGTAACTCTCGAAACGATACATTTTTGGCGTGTGATGGCTTTGATACAACGGATCTGTGCTGGCCTGGTCGATTACGATCGGCAGATGTGAGGTCATGGTTTCAAAGCACAAGGTGCTGACCAGGTCTAGCTCCCCGCCGGCCTGCAAACCAAACCCCAGGTTGTCGAGCACCGCGCAGGCGGTCCAGGTTTGCTGGGTGACACGAGCAACGGCGGCAAAGCGCATGCCTGTCATCTCCGTGATGACTTGAAGTATTGCCGGCACGGCACTGATCCGGTCAATTGTCGCGATATCGGCAGCCGTGCTTCGCCCCATGGAAGATACTCTCGCAGGAAAAAGCTGATTTTAGCCAGAACCATTGCGACCGGTACAAATGCATACTGTTTTTGTGTGGCGTACTTGCAGAGTAATAGCCAATAAAAAACCGCGCCGCTCATGATGAGGGGCGCGGTTTTTTAAACATGCAACTTAAGTATCTTGTTTGTCTTGCAGCACCTCAGCGGTTTTAGCATCCAGGTCTACATCCCACTTGATGCCCTTGCTGTCGCGCAATTCAACTTCATAAACCAGTTTGCCGTAGGAATGATCCAGTTCGGTGTCGACAATAGTTGCGCCCGGGTGTTTATCCAGCGCGGCCTGGTTCAACTTCTCAAACGAGCTGATCTCGCCCGACTTGAGCAGGCCAGGAATATGGTCAGGGCGGACATCAGCCTGGGCTATGCCGGCAGTCAGGATCAGGGCAGTAGCGGTGAGCATTACGTTAAGTGTTTTCATGTTTAATCCCTTTTGGGTCAACTGTTTAAGTGGGATTAGATTAACCATGGCAACTTAACTCACCCTTAATTTTCGCCCTGTTCCTGAATGTCGAATCTCAGTAGCCGTTTTGCTCCAGTAGTTGATTGACGCTCTTTGCCGCCGGGCGCTGGTAGTACTTGAGCAGTTCGCTGGCACGGTTAGTGAAAATGCCGTCGACGCCGGCGTCCGTTGCCTTCTTGAAATCCACCGGCTCATCAAGGGTGTAGACATGTACCAGCAGGCCTTTGTCATGGGTGGCCTTGTTCATCCAGGGCTGTATCAGGTCGAAATAGCTCTGGGCGCCACCGTGGGTCAGGGCTGCTGACGGGCCAGTACCGATGGCGCCGTTGGCTTTGGCAACGTCCAGCCAGTGCAGGAACTCGTCTTTGTCCTTGGGCTGCAGTTTTGCGTAATACGCTGCTTTGTCCTTCTCGCCGGAGTCGGCAAAACTGACGCCGGAACTGGCTGCCATGCCACCTTCGCCGATCCAGAGCAGCAGGATTTTTGGCGTGTCAGGCATCTCTTTTTGCAGTAATTCAAGGCTGTTTTTTTCAAAGGTTTGCAGAATCACGCGACCTTTGCCTTCGCCTGTTTGAGGTGCAACGTTGCCGGCAGTGGTTGTGACGGGTTTTAGCCATCCGCGTTCGGTCAGCTTGTTTTTCAGGTCACGCTCAATACCCGGAAACTGCTTGGGCTCTTTGGTCTCGATGTATAACCCGGGCTTGTGTTGCGGGTTGCCCTGGGCAATATCGATAATTTCGTCCAGCGTCAGGATTGGCAGCCCGACGAAGGAAGGGCGGGCACGCTGCGGGTAGGCCTGGTTGAACCAGCTCCCGGCATCCAGTGTTTTAAGTTCTGCCAGGGTGAAGGCGCTGGCCGGACTGTCTTTGCGCTCCGGGAATTTTTTCGCTACGTCCGTGGTGCGCAACAAGCCGTTGTCATGTAGCGCAAACAACACACCGTCTTTACTGCGCTGCAGATCCATCTCCAGGTAGTCGGCGCCCAGATCCCGGGCAAGCTTGTAGGACGCCGCAGTAGACTCCGGTGCGTCGAAAGATGCCCCACGATGGGCGATGACTGCCGGATGAGGGATGCCTTGAGCGCTGGCCACAGCTGCTTCGGGTGCGTTCGATGCGTTGGCGGCGTATGCGCCACCCATTCCTAGTAGCAAGCTCAGCAGCAGGGTGCTTTTGGAAAAAGTAACAGGCATTGTTGAGGTCCTTGGTATTAGAAAAGTTGTGCAGTACTCTTGGTTCTATCAGCGTCCCCGGCAGAGGGATGCGTGTTCAATCTTGCGTGTAAACCATCGATCCTTGAGCCTCCCGGGCTCGTCAGTGAGGTTTACCATGCGCATCACATCACAGTTAATCTGCCAGGCTGCCGATCTACTTAATGGTTTTGTTGGTTTCAATCGTAAGACAGAGCAGCATATTGTTCGCTTCAGCGAAGATTCTTTCGGAATGGATGTCGCCGACGACAACATCACGCCCACCAGTGAGTTCGTCTGGCAGCCCGGCGCGCAAGACACCATGATCCTTAAACGCGAGCTGATTCAGTTATTAATGGATCAGAATATCGACGATCGCCTGAACATCACTGAGCCATTGCGTGTGTACATGCAGCGCCAGGATGTGCCGGAGATCCTGGCCGTGCGCCGCTGCCTCGGTTAAGGCGTCTTGTGTACCAAGTGCTGGTGCATTTCCGAGGTCAGGTTTTCAATTCGCTCGGTTAAAGTCTTGGTCATTTCGGTCAATCGGGTGTTTTGTTCCAGCAACTGCATAATCCGCTCATTGGTCTGGGCGGCAGCGGCTTGTCGCTCGGTGTTGGCCACGGCCAGTGCTTCACGGTGCCGGGCGTCGGCATCGGCCTGGGCTTTGTCCCGTGCAGCCTGGCGGGTTTGCGCGAGCAAAATCAAAGGCGCGGCGTAAGCCGCCTGCAGGCTGAAAGCCAGGTTCAGCAGAATGAACGGGTAAATATCAAAGTGGGTGACGCCAAACAGGTTCAGGCATATCCAAATCAACACGATCAATGTCTGGGCGCCGAGAAAGGTGGGCGTGCCGAAGAAGCGGGCAAACGCTTCGGCTCTCAAGGCGAACTTGTCACTGCCGAAGGTGGGTTCCAGATGCGCATGGGCACGATGAAAGCGTAGGTGGTCGACTTTTTCTGGGGCGGGTGTTGCGTCGCTCTTGTCTGTGCTCACTGGGCTCTCTCTCATTATTACGGACCTTATGGTTTGCTCAAGACTGAATCCATAAGCGTGTCTGCGGCACCGATGCTGACCTTGTTACGGCCGGTGTTCTTGGCGATGTACAACGCTTTGTCGGCTTCGTTGAGCCACATGGAGGCGTCCTGATACTCCGGCCGGCAAGACGCCAGACCAATGCTCAGGCAGACGTGCAGTTCAGGTTCATCTGCGTGTTGGTAGTGGCTGAATACGCGGCCTAATCGCTCCATGATTTCACGCGCTTGAGCCAGTGTCCGATTGGGCAAAATCACGCAAAACTCATCCCCGCCATAGCGTCCAGCCAAGTCTTCAGTGCGCAAGTTTTCTTTGAGTTTGTTGCTCAGCGTACGCAACACATTGTCGCCCACGATATGCCCATAGGTGTCATTGATGTGTTTGAAATGATCGATATCAATCAGTGCAAGGGTGGCGGTTGATTGCGTCTGTTTGCATTCTTTGAAATTGATCTCCAGCACGTCTTTCCATGACCCGTGGTTTAACAGACCGGTAAGGCTGTCCGTACGGCTAAGGGTTCTCAAGGCCAGTTTATGTTCGCCCAGTTTGATCGCTAGCCCATAGCTGACCATGCCTACTGCCAAGGGGTAGAGGATGAGTACGGGGATGCAGGCATAAACTTGCAGGGTTGTAGTGTTTGGGGTGAAGGCCGCACCCAGCAACAGAAATGCTATCAGTGCGCCTGTTGCCTGAGCCAAAAGTCCGCGCAGCAGTAGTCGTGGTCCGCCTGCCGCGACATTATGCATCATCATCATGGAAACGATTGTCACTGTAGGGAGGGGGTTAAATTGAATGGTTGCGGCCCAGAAGCCCCCACCCAGTGAGTCGATTAAAATATTGCGCCGTTCAGCGCGATACGGATATCTCGATCGTGATGACAGTTGATATGCCAGATGCGGCCACAAAAATGCATTGAACAGTAGTAGAAACCATACCCATACAGGGACATCAAGCGGGACAAGTGCTGCCATTAAGGCCAGACCGCCAAACCCTGAGCCAATGGTTCGCGGCCCGTAAATGCGCCGGGCAAACGACAGGCCTTTGCCTCTTTGATTGTCCATGGTTATTTGCTCAAGATGTTTGGACTCAGCGCTTGTCTACCGGTTGGTATCGCACTGGCATTTTTTCGAAATCATCTGCGTGGTCAGCTTTACACTAGCTCTTAAGCCATCGTCCGGCCGTGTTGTTATTTTATAGTTACATGACGAATTGCATTCTGTGGTCCAAAAAGCAAGCGTAATAATCTTTTTTCACTGAGGTTTTAAAACATGGCACTTGAATCGCGCAGTGCAGAGGCGCTTAGACCCGCTGAGCGTCATCAAGGTGCATTTCGAAACCAGCAGGCAAGGCCGCCCTCCAGCCTGGGCAAGACACTGGGCATTTTTTGGAAAATGCTTTTCAAACCCGCCAATACTCGTCCGGCAGGGGTGGTCCCGGTCAAGCCATTGAGCCGCCAGCAATTGGCGGACGCTCCGGACTTCAGTGTGTACCGTCTTGGGCATTCAACACTGCTGCTAAAGCTCAAAGGAAAATTCTGGCTCACCGATCCGGTGTATGCCGAGCGAGCATCGCCGTTCCAATGGGCGGGGCCCAAGCGTTTTCATGCCCCCCCATCAGCCTTGATGAGCTTCCGTCCCTGGAAGTAGTGATCCTGTCACACAATCACTACGATCATCTTGATCAAAAGACGGTGTTGCAGCTGGCCGCCAAAACCAGGCACTTTCTGGCCCCGCTGGGTGTGGGTGACCTGCTGGTCAAGTGGGGCGTCCCCGCCAGTAAAGTTCAGCAACTCGACTGGTGGCAGGAAACACAGCTGGCAGGCATTCGTTTTATAGCTACCCCGTGCCAGCATTTCTCTGGTCGAGGGTTGTTTGATCACAACCAGACGCTCTGGGTGTCGTGGGTCATGATCATTGACGAGGTACGGATTTTCTTCAGTGGCGATTCCGGTTATTTCGACGGCTTCAAACTGATCGGCGAACAATTTGGCCCGTTTGATCTGACCCTGATGGAAACCGGGGCCTACAACGTCGACTGGCCTGACGTGCACATGCAACCCGAGCAGACCTTGCAGGCCCATATCGATCTGAAAGGTCGCTGGTTGTTGCCTGTTCACAATGGCACCTTCGATCTGGCATTTCATGCCTGGCATGAGCCTTTTGACCGCATCGTGGCGCTGGCAGAGCAACGAAATATTCTGATCACAACGCCATTAATGGGGGAGGCGTTCAATCTGTTGCAGCCTCACCCGGGACGTGCCTGGTGGCTCGACGTGCAAACCATGCAGGACGCCCCGGGCAACAAGGGCAAATGAGCTTATTCAAGCTGTGCGAAGTCTTCACGCCCGGTCGGATCAGGGGTTGTGCCGCGAATATTACCGCCGCGACCTGGTGCGAACCCCGGAAAGAACACCAGGCCTTCTGCTTCCAGGCAATAAGCCAGAGCCAGCCGAGTGACATCGCGAATCGGCTCCCCAGCTTCAAAACGCTGGATGGCGGGGACTGATACCCTGGATTTCTGACTCAGTTGCTCGAAACTCCAGTCGAGCATTTGCCGGGCCTGGGCGCAGTGCAGCGCGGTGAATTGATTGATGATGATGCGTTCAAACGTACTGCGCATGGCTGCATTGGGCATGGGGATTCTCCGGGGCTGAGTCAGTGCTTGAAAATATACTGTGTTTTTATACAGTTGTTTTTGAAGGCGATCAAACTCATTTTTCTGATCGGTTCCGGGGGCGGAAACCTCTGCCGAAAAGCCCCGCTTCAGGCATTTTGCATTGCAGGTAACAGTCGAAAATTTCGATACGTCCCCGACAAATATTCTGCCCAATAAAAAGGGCCACCTCGCGGCAGCCCTTTTAAACAGCGTATGACTAAACCGGAATCAGTCCCAGCTCAGCGCGCCGCCAGTCTGGTACTCGATAACCCGTGTCTCGAAGAAGTTCTTCTCTTTCTTCAAGTCCATGATTTCGCTCATCCATGGGAATGGGTTGGTGGTGCCCGGGTATTCTTCTTTCAGGCCGATTTGCGACAGGCGGCGGTTGGCGATGAACTTGAGGTAGTCCTCCATCATGGCCGCGTTCATGCCCAGTACACCGCGTGGCATGGTGTCACGTGCGTATTCGATTTCCAGCTGAGTACCCTGCAGGATCATCTGCGTGGCCTCTTCCTTCATTTCAGCATCCCACAGGTGCGGGTTTTCGATTTTGATCTGGTTGATCACATCGATGCCGAAGTTAAGGTGCATGGATTCGTCGCGCAGGATGTACTGAAACTGCTCGGCGACACCGGTCATCTTGTTGCGGCGACCCATCGACAGGATCTGAGTGAAACCGCAGTAGAAGAAGATGCCTTCCAGAACGCAGTAGTAAGCGATCAGGTTGCGCAGCAGTTCCTTGTCGGTTTCTACCGTGCCGGTTTCGAACTTCGGATCGGAGATCGAACGGGTGTACTTCAGCCCCCAGGTAGCTTTTTTAGCGACCGACGGAATCTCGTGGTACATGTTGAAGATCTCGCCTTCATCCATGGCCAGAGATTCAATGCAGTACTGGTAGGCGTGGGTATGGATCGCTTCTTCGAAGGCCTGGCGCAGGATGTACTGGCGGCATTCCGGGTTGGTGATCAAGCGGTACACGGCCAGCACCAGGTTGTTGGCAACCAGGGAGTCGGCGGTAGAGAAGAAGCCCAGGTTGCGCATCACGATGCGACGCTCGTCGTCGGTCAGGCCTTCTGGGTTTTTCCAGAGGGCGATGTCGGCGGTCATGTTGACTTCTTGCGGCATCCAGTGGTTTGCACAACCGTCCAGATACTTCTGCCACGCCCAGTCGTACTTGAACGGTACAAGCTGGTTAAGGTCGGCACGGCAGTTGATCATCATCTTCTCGTCGACAGCAACGCGAGCGCTGGCGCCTTCGAGTTCGGCCAGGCCTTCCGCGATGTCGAGATCATCCAGGGCTGCCTTGGCGCGCTGGATTGCAGCGGAGTCGTTGGCAGTGACTGCACGGGCTTCCTGGGCCGCAACGCCGCCAGCAGCGTCAAGGCGGTCCATGTTGGCTTCGGTTGCGTGGCCGGCATTGGCGCCTTTAACAGCGACTTCGCCTTCCTCTTCTTTGTCGAATTCGTCCCAGCTCAGCATGACGTGTCGTCTCCTGCGTGAGGGCCTGTGCCCGTGTGGTAACACTGATTGTTTGGTTGTCACACGGCCATAGGCCACTTGGATCTAAGAAATGTTGCTGCAGTAGCGATGTACGCACGCAAAAACATGAATATATTCGGGGGCTGACCCGGCTGTCGCTAAGGGGATGCTGTCTGTTCGGCATCTCACCCTGGCCCGGAAGGCCGCAGCTGCGTGGTTTACAGCCCGCTCAAGGGTTATGGAGCACCCTTTGGAAGGGGGCAGTATACGGCTTTTGTACAGGGTATTTCAGCCAGTTTTTTTTCAGCCGATGCGACGAAATGCCCTAAATTTGGCCTGGACTTAAGCATGGCCGTTACTGGGCGAGGGTTTGCTTGGCAGGAAGTTTTTCTGAGGCAAGCCGGGGGCCACGGATGTGGTGTGGCTTTAGTGACGCGAGGCGCGGCGCGGGGCAGGCTAAGCCCGGTCGAAACCGGGCGGCAAGTCGGTGCGGTGTTAGCTCAGTCGATGGCCGTTGGTGCGATCGTAACCGTCCTCGGCGAAAGTGGCTGAACGGGTGTTGTCATAACCGTCCTCGGCGAAAGTGGCTGAGCGGGTGTTGTCATAACCGTCTTCAGCGAAGGTGGCCGAGCGGGTGTTGTCATAACCGTCTTCAGCGAAGGTGGCCGAGCGGGTGTTGTCATAACCGTCTTCAGCGAAAGTGGCTGAGCGGGTGTTGTCGTAACCGTCTTCAGCAAAGGTCGCCGAGGGGGTGTGGTCATAACCGTCAGCTGCAAAGGCGCTACCTGCAAGTACGGATATGCTGAGGGCCAATATTAAGGCGCGTTTCATGTAATTAATTCCTGGCGATATAGGCGCAGGCGGGCAACGCTTCAATATGTAAGTTTGAAAGTTGCAATAAAGTGCCGCGTTGAATCGCGTTAACAAATGATGTGATTAAGTAGCGGAACAAACGAAAGTTATGAATCAGCCGTTCGAGCAGCCGCTGCCCATTACCCGGTATTCAAGGGTGTGCTGGGCGCCGTGCGAGTCTTCGTAGACCATCTGGGCCGGCACCACTTCGCAGACACTGGGGATTTCGCTCATGGAAATCACCTTGGCAATATCCAGTTCGGAAGAGTAAGAATACTGTTCAACAGCGGGTTGCTGGTGTGCAGCGGCGGTACTTGTTTCATCCGCCATGGCGGTTAAACACACACTGCTGAGGGCCAGAACTAACAACGCTTTCATTTCGCAATTACCTGTCTATGGTCGAGAGGGGTCACACAGCCCTTGTGAGGCTGTGTGTGAAACTTAATGAGTTAAGAGCGACTAAATATGCCTTCGTGGGGGCTGTAACTTGTATCAATCGCAGTGCCTTGGTTGGCGAGGTCAATTTTAGGCCCCGGCCAGGCAGGCATAAAGAGGGGGTTTTGATAAAGACTGTTGACAGATTCTGCAACAATCGTCGAAAACAGAGCCTGTATTGAGCGAGGCATTGACTGGCAAAGCGCTGTAAGTATTGTTCTTGAGCCTTCGGCAGAAAAACCATGGTTTTTCCGGGGATTTCTTACTACCAACGTCGAATGGATCTCAGGCCACGGCCCGGCTACAACAGGGTCATAAAACAACAACTACAAACATCGAGGTATGAAACATGAGTGCCGCTTCCCTGTATCCCGTACGCCCTGAAGTAGCAGCCAATACGCTGACCGATGAGGCGACCTACAAGGCGATGTACCAGCAGTCCGTCGTCAACCCCGATGGCTTCTGGCGCGAGCAAGCTCAGCGTCTCGACTGGATCAAGCCGTTTACCAGCGTCAAGCAAACCTCATTCGACGATCACCATGTCGATATCAAATGGTTTGCGGACGGCACTCTTAACGTTTCCTATAACTGTCTGGATCGCCACCTTGCCGAACGCGGCGATCAGGTTGCGATCATCTGGGAGGGCGATGACCCTACCGAGCAGCGCAACATTACCTACCGCGAACTGCACGAAGAAGTGTGCAAGCTTGCCAACGCTTTGCGCGGTCAGGACGTTCACCGTGGCGACGTAGTGACTATCTATATGCCGATGGTGCCCGAAGCCGTGGTCGCCATGCTGGCGTGCACCCGGATCGGGGCAATTCACTCGGTAGTGTTCGGCGGCTTCTCGCCCGAGGCGCTGGCGGGACGCATCATCGACTGCAAATCCAAGGTGGTGATCACTGCCGACGAAGGTGTGCGCGGCGGCAAGCGTACAGCGCTCAAGGCCAATGTCGATGTGGCACTGACCAACCCTGATACTTCAAGCGTGCAGAAGATCATCGTGTTCAAGCGCACCGGTGGCGATATTGCCTGGTACAAGCACCGTGACATTTGGTACCACGACTTGATGGCCGTGGCCTCCACGCACTGTGCGCCAAAAGAAATGGGCGCCGAAGAAGCGTTGTTCATCCTTTATACCTCCGGCTCCACCGGCAAGCCCAAAGGTGTGCAGCACACCACGGGTGGCTATCTGCTGTATGCCGCGCTGACCCATGAGCGCGTATTCGACTATCGCCCCGGCGAAGTGTTCTGGTGTACGGCGGACGTTGGCTGGGTTACCGGTCACACCTATATCGTCTACGGGCCGCTGGCCAATGGGGCCACCACGCTGTTGTTCGAAGGTGTGCCGAACTATCCGGACATCACTCGGGTGTCGAAAATCGTCGACAAGCACAAGGTCAACATCCTCTACACCGCGCCAACGGCCATTCGCGCCATGATGGCCGAAGGTCAGGCCGCCGTTAAGGATGCTGACGGTTCAAGCTTGCGTCTGCTGGGTTCGGTGGGGGAGCCGATCAACCCGGAGGCCTGGAACTGGTACTACACCACCGTGGGCAAAGAGCGCTGCCCTATCGTCGATACCTGGTGGCAGACCGAAACCGGGGCTTGCATGATGAGCCCGCTGCCGGGGGCTCACGCACTAAAGCCGGGGTCTGCGGCGCGCCCATTCTTTGGCGTGGTGCCTGGCCTGGTAGATAACCTGGGCAACCTGATTGAGGGGGCGGCCGAGGGTAACCTGGTGATCCTGGACTCGTGGCCGGGTCAGGCGCGTACCTTGTACGGCGATCACGACCGCTTTGTCGATACCTACTTCAAGACCTTCCGTGGCATGTATTTCACTGGCGACGGTGCCCGTCGCGACGAAGACGGTTACTACTGGATCACCGGTCGCGTGGATGACGTGCTTAACGTGTCAGGCCATCGCATGGGGACCGCCGAGATCGAAAGCGCGATGGTGGCTCACCCTAAAGTTGCCGAGGCAGCTGTTGTCGGCGTGCCCCATGACATCAAGGGGCAGGGCATTTATGTCTATGTCACCCTTAATGGCGGTGAAGAGCCAAGTGAGGCGCTGCGTCTTGAACTGAAAAACTGGGTACGTAAAGAGATCGGCCCGATTGCCTCGCCGGATGTCATCCAGTGGGCGCCGGGCTTGCCTAAAACCCGCTCCGGCAAAATCATGCGCCGTATCCTGCGCAAGATTGCGACCGGCGAATATGACGGTCTGGGTGATATTTCCACCCTGGCCGACCCGGGGGTGGTGCAGCATTTGATCGAAACCCACAAGAGTATGAAGGTCGCATAATCCTTCTTCGCCTCACAGAACCCCGCCCGGCATTGCCTGGCGGGGTTTTTATTTGGCAGCTAGAGAGGGGCATAAACCTGGGGCAGTGTTACCGCGGATGTAACCACGCGCACGAAAACGGGGCCTTGTGACACCAAAAGCACCGTTTTAGAGCTGTTTTTACCGGGTTGAAAAATAAGATGAAACGCTACACTTGCCGGAATAGAAGGCTTTGCGAATAATAGGCCCGCTATTTGCAACTCACATAGGTTCTATGTCTTTTGCTCTTGCATGAATTTGAAGAGCTGTCAATGACTGGAGTCGCTTTTCTCGGTGCATCTGTAATTTGTTGTCGCATTGGAGAAATAACGGCTTGAAGCCTGTCGTTAGAATGCCGATCACTCGCTCGTCGTCGTTGTGCTGATCCCAGCATAACGCCAGTAGGACGTGGCGCCGCATTCCCGGTTTAACCTCCGCATCTTGGGCTAACGCTCATTCTGCATTTATTGCCCTTTACCGATGGAGTCCTAAGATGAAGAAACTCGTGCTTCTTGGCGCCCTGGCACTGTCCGTGCTGTCCCTGCAGGCTTTCGCTGATCAAAAACCGCTGAAAATCGGTATTGAAGCCGCCTATCCTCCGTTTGCCTCCAAGGCGCCGGACGGCAGCATCGTAGGTTTTGACTATGACATCGGTAATGCTCTGTGCGAGCAGATGCAGGTCAAATGTGTGTGGGTCGAGCAAGAATTCGACGGTCTGATTCCGGCACTTAAAGTGCGCAAGATCGATGCCATCCTGTCCTCGATGTCGATTACCGAAGACCGCAAAAAGTCCGTCGACTTCACCAACAAGTACTACCTCACTCCGGCGCGTCTGGTGATGAAGGACGGTGCTGTGGTCAGCGACAGTCTTGACGAGCTCAAGGGCAAGAAAATCGGCGTGCAGCGCGGTTCGATTCACGACCGTTTCGCCAAGGAAGTCTTTGCACCCAAAGGCGCAACCGTCGTGCCTTACAGCTCGCAAAACGAAATCTACCTGGACATCGAAGCCGGTCGCCTTGATGGCACCGTGGCCGACGCCACGCTGCTCAATGACGGTTTCCTGAAAACCCCGGCTGGCAAAGGCTATGCATTCGTGGGTCCGCAATTCACCGACGTCAAATACTTTGGTGACGGCGTGGGTATCGCGGTGCGCAAGGGCGACAAAGAGCTGAAAGACAAGATCAACACCGCGATCACGGCTATTCGTGACAACGGTAAATACAAGCAAATCCAGGACAAATACTTCGACTTCGATATTTACGGCCCAGAAGCCAAGTAAACCGTCGCAGCGGTAAGTCCGAAATGGCGCAAGCAACAGGATCTCTGAAGTTTGCGCCATTTTTTCATCCTAATTTTCGAGGACCTGAATCATGTTGAAAGGCTACGGGGCTGTCATCCTCGATGGCGCTTGGCTGACGCTTCAGCTCGCCTTGTCGTCCATGGCCCTGGCCATTGTTCTAGGTCTGATCGGTGTTTCCTTGCGCCTGTCGCCGGTGCGCTGGCTGGCCTGGTTGGGCGATTTGTATTCGACGGTTATCCGCGGGATACCCGATCTGGTGTTGATCCTGCTGATTTTCTATGGCGGTCAGAATTTGCTGAACAACGTTGCGCCGATGCTGGGTCATGACGATTACATTGACTTGAACCCATTGGCTGCGGGTATTGGCACCCTGGGCTTCATCTTTGGTGCGTACCTGTCAGAGACCTTTCGCGGTGCCTTCATGGCCATCCCCAAAGGTCAGGCCGAAGCGGGCATGGCGTATGGCATGAGCAGTTTTCAGGTGTTTTTCCGGGTATTGGTGCCACAGATGATCCGCCTGGCGATCCCGGGCTTCACCAATAACTGGCTGGTACTGACCAAGGCGACGGCCCTGATTTCGGTGGTCGGCTTGCAAGACATGATGTTCAAGGCCAAGCAGGCGGCGGATGCCACCCGCGAACCCTTTACTTTCTTTTTGGCCGTGGCCGCGATGTACCTGGTGCTGACCAGTGTTTCGCTGCTGGCGTTGCGACAACTTGAGAAGCGCTACTCGGTAGGCGTAAGGGCGGCTGATCTATGATCTTCGACTACAACGTCATTTGGGACAGCATGCCGCTGTACCTGAGCGGGCTGCTTGAAACCCTGAAGCTGCTGGGTATCTCGCTGTTTTTCGGTTTGCTGGTGGCCATACCGCTGGGGTTGATGCGGGTCTCCAAGAGTTCCTGGGTCAACTTCCCGGCCTGGCTGTACACCTATGTGATTCGCGGCACGCCGATGCTGGTTCAGCTGTTTTTGATCTACTACGGCCTGGCTCAGTTCGAATCAGTGCGTGACAGCTTCCTGTGGCCGCTGCTGTCCAGTGCGACCTTCTGTGCGTGTCTGGCGTTTGCCATCAACACCAGCGCCTACACCGCTGAAATCATTGCCGGTAGCCTCAAGGCCACACCCAATGGCGAGATCGAAGCGGCCAAGGCCATGGGCATGTCGCGCTACAAAATGTATCGCCGTATCCTGCTGCCGTCGGCCATGCGCCGGGCGCTGCCGCAGTACAGCAACGAAGTGATCATGATGTTGCAGACCACCAGTCTGGCCTCCATCGTGACCCTGATCGACATCACGGGGGCCGCACGGACCGTCAACGCGCAGTACTACCTGCCGTTTGAGGCCTATATCACCGCCGGTGTGTTCTACCTGTGCCTGACGTTCATTCTGGTGCGCCTGTTCAAACTGGCCGAGCGCCGCTGGCTGGGCTACATGGCCCCGCGCAAGGCCTGACCCATGGAGCGCATCGATCATGTACTGCCGTGGAGCAGCCTGGGAACCGAACGCCAGTTAACGGTGTTTCGTTTCGGCACTGGCGAGCGTAAAGCCTATATTCAGGCCAGCCTGCATGCCGATGAGTTACCGGGCATGCGCTGCGCCTGGGAACTGAAAAAGCGCCTGGTGGAACTTGAAGCCAGGGGCGCCCTGAACGGCGTGATCGAGCTGGTGCCTGTGGCCAACCCGCTGGGCTTGGGCCAGTTGCTGCAAGGCAACCATCAGGGGCGTTTTGAGTCCGGCAGCGGCAAGAACTTCAACCGTGATTTCACTGAGTTGAGCGCTCCTGTGGTTGCTGCGCTGCAAGGGCAACTGGGTGATGACCCCCATGCCAATATCCGGCTGATCCGTCAGGTGATGCTGGATGTGCTGGAGCAATTGCCACCGGCTACAAGCCAGTTGCAGGGCATGCAGCGGGTCCTGTTGAGCCATGCCTGTAATGCGGACATCGTGCTTGATCTGCATTGCGATGCCGAAGCGGCATTGCACATGTACGCCCTGCCTCAGCATTGGCCGCAGTGGCGCTCGCTGGCCGCGCACCTGAACATGAGGGTTGGATTATTGGCCGAAGACTCGGGCGGCAGCTCGTTCGATGAGGCCTGTTCGTTACCGTGGCTACGCTTGCAGCGCCAGTTCACCGATGCGCAGATTCCCCTGGCCTGTATGGCGACCACCCTGGAATTGGGCGGGCAGCCCGACACCGGGCGTCCGCAGGCCGAGGCTTATGCAGAAGGTATCCTGGCATTCCTGGCCGAGCAGGGCCTGATTACGGGCGACTGGCCAGCTGCGCAGCACGAGGCCTGCGAAGGCATGCCGTTTGAAGGCACCGAACTGTTGTATGCACCGCACCCCGGTGTGGTGAGTTTTTTACGTCCGGCGGGCGCCTGGGTTGAAGCCGGCGAGCCGCTGTTTGAAGTGATTGATCCTTTATCTGACCGGGTCAGTACGGTATGCGCGGGCACGGCCGGCGTGTTATTTGCCGTTGAGCGACTGCGTTATGCCCAACCCGGTTTCTGGCTGGCTAAAGTGGCAGGGCGTGAGTCTCTGCGTCACGGGCGCTTGCTCAACGACTGACTGTTTTTGTGAGAACCGACAACATGTACAAGCTTGAAGTCCAAGACCTGCATAAACGCTATGGCAGTCACGAAGTGCTAAAAGGCGTTTCGCTGGCCGCCAAGGCAGGCGATGTGATCAGCATCATCGGTTCCAGTGGTTCCGGGAAAAGTACCTTTTTGCGTTGCATCAACCTGCTTGAGCAGCCGCATGCGGGCAAAATCCTGCTCAATGGCGAAGAACTCAAGCTGATTGCCAACAAGGACGGCGCGCTCAAGGCCGCTGACCCCAAGCAACTGCAACGTATGCGTTCACGCCTGTCGATGGTGTTTCAGCATTTCAATCTGTGGTCGCACATGACTGCGCTGGAAAACATCATGGAAGCGCCGGTGCATGTGCTGGGCATGTCCAAGGCCCAAGCGCGGGAAAAAGCCGAGCATTACCTGAACAAAGTGGGCGTGTCCCATCGCAAGGATGCCTACCCGGGGCATATGTCCGGTGGCGAACAGCAGCGCGTGGCCATTGCCCGGGCGCTGGCGATGGAGCCTGAAGTCATGCTGTTTGACGAGCCGACTTCAGCCCTCGACCCTGAGCTGGTGGGCGATGTATTGAAAGTGATGCAGGATCTGGCTCTCGAAGGGCGGACTATGGTTGTGGTGACCCACGAAATGGGCTTTGCCCGTGAAGTGTCCAACCAGCTGGTGTTTCTGCACAAAGGCATCGTTGAAGAAAGCGGTGATCCGCGTGAAGTACTGGTAAACCCGCAATGCGAGCGTTTGCAGCAGTTCCTGTCAGGCAGCCTTAAATAACTGCAGCTTTAAGACTGCCTCTGTGCACCAAAATAGGTCATGCTCCGCGTTTCGCGCTGCTGGCCCAGGCTGGGTGTTGGCGCATTTGGTTTTTCTCCTGTTTTCGTTCCGGATAGCACGCTATGACCGCCCATCGAATTGGTTTCCTCATTTGGCCCAGTACCAAAGCCTTGACTCTGGCGCTGGCTGAGGAAGCGTTGCGTGTTGCTCAGCGCGTGCATCCTGACGTTGTTTACGAGTTGCTGTTTTTGCAGGCGGAACCTGCGATCGAAGGCGCCTGGCAGCTGCCCGGTGAACCATGGACCGGCAAGCTGGAAGGCTGCCAAAAGTTGTTTTTGCTGGCGGACGAACCGCCGACCACCATCGCGCCGGCCCTGAGCAGCGCGCTCAAGCAATTGGTGCGCGCGGGCTGTGTGATTGGTGGTCTGTCCGCCGGGGTTTATCCGCTGGCGCAAATAGGTTTGCTCGACGGTTATCGTGCGGCTGTGCACTGGCGCTGGCAGGATGACTTTGCCGAGCGCTTCCCTAAAGTGATTGCCACCAGCCATTTGTTTGACTGGGACCGCGATCGCCTGAGTGCCTGTGGCGGCTTGTCGGTGCTGGATTTGTTGCTTGCAGTATTGGCCCGTGACCATGGCGCCGAGCTGGCGGGCGCGGTCTCCGAGGAGCTGGTAGTAGAGCGCATTCGTGAAGGCGGCGAGCGCCAGCGCATTCCTCTGCAAAACCGCCTGGGGTCGAGCCATCCCAAGTTGACTCAGGCCGTGTTGCTGATGGAAGCCAATATTGAAGAGCCGCTGACCACAGACGAGATTGCCCAGCACGTGTGCGTGTCTCGCCGGCAACTGGAGCGGATTTTCAAGCAGTACCTCAATCGCGTTCCGAGCCAGTACTACCTGGAGTTGCGTTTGAACAAGGCCCGTCAAATGCTGATGCAAACCAGCAAGTCGATTATCCAGATCGGCCTGTCGTGCGGTTTTTCATCGGGGCCGCATTTCTCCAGCGCCTATCGCAACTTCTTTGGCGCAACGCCTCGGGAAGATCGCAATCAACGTCGCAGCAGCAGCCCGTTTGAGTTGTCATCGGCACCTGCCGAGCGCGGCTGAAATCCAGCAGCTTCGGTTTGCCTGAGGGCATCACGCACCATGACGATTAATCACAGCGTGTTGGTGCTGCCGAAAATACGGCCCAGCGTTTAAACTGCGCCTTTGTGACGGAATATGTCGCATTGCCGCAAGCCTTGAAAAATCGTGGTTGGACGCTGTAAGAAGTTGTCGCTTGGCGACAAGGCTTGCCCTCCGCGTGTCCTTACAATCCCCCCATCGCTTGCCAGTCTAGGCAGGCGATCCTCTTCAGGAGACTCCGATGTCCGTTGAGCAAGCCCCGGTGCAACGCGCCGATTTCGACCAGGTCATGGTTCCTAACTACGCACCTGCTGCCTTTATTCCTGTGCGCGGTGCCGGTTCCCGGGTTTGGGATCAGGCGGGCCGAGAACTGATCGACTTCGCAGGCGGCATCGCCGTTAACGTTCTGGGTCATGCACACCCGGCACTGGTCGGCGCGTTGACTGAACAGGCGAACGCCCTATGGCACGTATCCAATGTGTTCACCAACGAACCGGCATTGCGTCTGGCCAAAAAACTGGTGGATTCGACATTCGCTGAGCGGGTGTTCTTCTGCAACTCCGGCGCAGAAGCCAACGAGGCCGCTTTCAAGCTGGCCCGTCGTGTTGCGCATGACCGTTTTGGCCCCGAGAAATACGAAATCATCGCTGCGCTCAACAGCTTTCACGGGCGCACGCTGTTCACCGTAAACGTGGGTGGCCAGTCGAAGTACTCCGACGGCTTCGGGCCGAAAATCACCGGCATCACCCATGTCCCGTTCAACGATCTGGACGCTTTGAAAGCGGCTATTTCGGACAGGACCTGCGCTGTTGTGCTGGAGCCGATTCAAGGTGAAGGCGGCGTGCTCCCGGCCGAGCAGGCTTACCTGCAAGGCGCGCGCGAACTGTGCGATCAGCACAATGCGTTGCTGGTGTTTGACGAAGTGCAAACCGGCATGGGCCGTACTGGCGAGTTGTTTGCCTACATGCACTACGGCGTGACCCCCGACATCCTGACCAGCGCCAAGAGCCTGGGCGGCGGTTTCCCGATCGCTGCCATGCTGACCACTGAAGCATTGGCCAAGCATCTGGTTGTCGGTACTCACGGCACTACGTACGGCGGCAACCCGCTGGCGTGCGCGGTGGGCAATGCGGTCATCGACGTGATCAACACCCCTGAAGTGTTGAGCGGTGTGAAGACCAAACATGACCAGTTCAAAACCCGCCTTGAAAAAATCGGCCAGCAATATGGCATTTTCACGCAAGTACGTGGCATGGGCCTGTTGATTGGTTGTGTTCTTAGCGATGCCTGGAAAGGCAAGGCTAAAGACATCTTCAACGCCTGCGAGAAAGAAAATCTGATGATTTTGCAGGCGGGTCCGGACGTGGTGCGTTTCGCCCCGAGCCTGGTGGTTGAAGAGGCCGATATTGAAGAAGGTCTGAACCGCTTCGAGCGCGCCGTACAAAAGCTGACGCAAGCCTGATCGTGATTTCAACGCCTGGTTTTTCAGGCGTTGACTCTTTTATATGCTGAACCGTAACCCCTGTAGGAGCGAGCTTGCTCGCGAGCTTTTCATCGTGTTTCCACAAAGCTCGCTCCTGCAGGGGGCAGGTTCGGTATTTTCTTCTGTGTTGTTCAAGGATTAAGGAGTGACACCATGCTGGTGATGCGCCCTGCGCAAATGGCTGATCTGGGCGAGGTACAGCGTCTGGCTGCGGACAGCCCGATTGGTGTCACTTCACTGCCGGACGATATCGAACGTCTGCGCGACAAGATCGCTGCCTCTGAAACTTCGTTTGCCGCTGAAGTCAGCTTCAACGGCGAGGAGAGCTATTTCTTCGTTCTCGAAGATACCGCTACCGGCAAGCTGGTGGGCTGCTCGGCCATCGTGGCATCGGCCGGCTACTCGGAGCCGTTCTACAGCTTTCGTAACGAGACCTTCGTTCACGCCTCCCGCGAGCTGAAGATTCACAACAAGATTCACGTGTTGTCGCAGTGCCATGACCTGACCGGCAATAGCCTGCTGACCAGCTTCTATGTGCTTCCTGAATGGGTGGGTTCGGCCTGGTCCGAGCTCAACTCCCGCGGACGCCTGCTGTTTGTGGCCAATCACCCTGAGCGCTTTGCCGATTCGGTGGTCACCGAGATCGTCGGTTACAGCGATGAAAACGGCGACTCGCCGTTCTGGGACGCCATTGGCCGCAACTTCTTTGATTTGAACTACGCCGCCGCCGAGCGCCTGTGCGGGCTCAAAAGCCGTACTTTCCTCGCTGAACTGATGCCGCATTACCCGATTTACGTGCCATTGCTGCCTGACACCGCGCAAGAGGCGATGGGGCAAGTGCATCCGCGGGCGCAGATTACCTTCGACATCCTGATGCGCGAGGGTTTTGAGACCGATCACTACATCGATATTTTCGACGGCGGCCCGACCCTGCATGCGCGGGTTTCAGGCATTCGCTCGATTGCTCAGAGCCGTGTTGTACCGGTCAAGATCGGGGCGCCAGTCAAAGGCGGCGGTCGTCAGTATCTGGTGGCCAACGCCCAGTTGCAGGATTACCGCGCGGTATTGCTGGAGCTCGACTGGGCACCGGGCAAGCCGGTCATGCTGGATCTGGAAGCGGCCGAAGCACTCGGTGTTGGCGAAGGTGCCAGCGTACGAGTGGTGGCGGTTTAACGCGTTTAGCGAGTTTCGCGGGGTTCGTCAGCGAGCCCCGTCTGAGGAGATAGCATGATCGTTCGTCCTGTACGCAATAGCGATTTACCGGCCCTGATTGAGTTGGCCCGCAGCACTGGTACCGGCCTGACGACCTTGCCGGCCAATGAAGAGCGCCTGTTGCACCGTGTCACCTGGGCTGAAAAAACCTTCCGTGGCGAAGCCGGGCGTGGTGATGCGGACTACCTGTTTGTGCTCGAAAACGACGAAGGCAAGGTGGTCGGCATTTCTGCCATTGCCGGCGCTGTAGGTCTGCGCGAACCCTGGTACAACTTCCGGGTGGGGCTGACAGTCAGCGCCTCCCAGGAGCTGAATATTTATCGTGAAATCCCGACCCTGTTTCTGGCCAACGATCTGACCGGCAACTCTGAACTGTGCTCCCTGTTCCTCAGTGCCGATTACCGTACCGGCCTCAACGGCCGCATGCTGGCCAAGGCGCGGATGCTGTTTATCGCCGAATTTCCTGAGCTGTTCGGCAACAAGATCATTGCTGAAATGCGTGGCATGTCCGACGAAGCGGGCCGCTCGCCGTTCTGGGAAAGCCTGGGCCGGCACTTCTTCAAAATGGAGTTCAGCCAGGCCGACTACCTGACCGGCGTCGGCAACAAGGCCTTTATTGCCGAGTTGATGCCCAAGTTTCCGGTCTACACCTGCTTCCTGTCTGAAGATGCCCGTGCCGTGATCGGTAAAGTGCATACCCACACTGAACCTGCATTGAACATGCTTAAAAGCGAGGGTTTCAGCTACCAGGGTTACGTCGACATTTTCGACGCAGGCCCGGCGGTTGAGTGCGAAACCAGCAAGATCCGCGCTGTACGCGACAGTGAAGCACTGGTGCTGGCCATCGGCACCCCGGGTGACGATGCCACGCCTTACCTGATCCACAACCGCAAGCGCGAAGAGTGTCGTATTACGGCGGCACCGGCGCGTCTGGCCGCAGGCACGCTGGTGGTCGATCAATTGACCGCCAGACGCTTGCAACTGACTGCTGGCGATCAAGTCCGCGCGGTTGCGTTGTCGGCCCAACCAGTGGCCCCACGGGAGTCGAAATAATGAGCACGTTGTATATCGCAGGCGCCTGGCAGAACGGGCAGGGCGAAGCATTTGAATCGCTGGACCCGGTCACCCAGCAGGTGTTGTGGGCAGGTAAGGGTGCCAATGCTGGGCAAGTCGATGCTGCAGTGAAGGCTGCGCGCGAGGCCTTCCCGGCCTGGGCGACGCGTTCTTTCGAGGAGCGCCTGAGCGTACTCGAAGCGTTCGCTGCCAGCCTCAAGAGTCACGCCGATGAACTGGCGCGCTGCATCGGTGAAGAGACTGGCAAACCCCTGTGGGAGTCGGCCACCGAAGTCACCAGCATGATCAACAAGGTGGCAATCTCGGTACAAAGCTATCGCGAGCGTACGGGTGAGAAGAGCGGCCCGCTGGGCGATGCTACCGCCGTGCTGCGCCACAAGCCGCACGGAGTGGTAGCGGTATTTGGTCCGTATAACTTTCCGGGCCATTTGCCGAACGGGCATATCGTTCCGGCTTTGCTGGCCGGTAACAGCGTGGTGTTCAAACCCAGCGAGCTGACGCCCGCGGTTGCCGAACTGACGGTCAAGTGCTGGATCGAAGCCGGCTTGCCGGCGGGTGTGTTGAACCTGCTGCAGGGCGCGCGCGAAACCGGTATCGCCCTGGCGGCCCATACGGGCACAGACGGTTTGTTCTTCACCGGCTCGAGTCGCACCGGCAATGCGCTGCATCAGCAGTTCGCCGGTCGTCCGGACAAGATCCTGGCCCTGGAAATGGGCGGCAATAACCCGCTGGTGGTCGATCAGGTGGCCGATCTGGACGCTGCGGTGTACACCATCATTCAGTCGGCTTTTATCTCGGCCGGGCAGCGTTGCACTTGCGCCCGGCGCTTGCTGGTCCCGCAAGGTGCCTGGGGTGACAGCCTGTTGACGCGTCTGGTTGAGGTCAGCCAGAGCATTGAAGTGGGTGCTTTTGATCAGCAGCCGGCACCGTTCATGGGGTCGGTCATCTCCTTGGGTGCTGCCCGGGCCCTGATGGATGCTCAGGAAGTCTTGCTGGGTTCAGGCGCTGTGGCGCTGCTGGAAATGACTCAGCCGAACACCAATGCCGCGTTGTTGACTCCGGGCATCATTGACGTCACAGAGGTCAGTGACCGATCCGATGAAGAGCTGTTCGGGCCACTGCTGCAAGTGATTCGTTACGCCGATTTCGACGCAGCGATTGCCGAGGCCAACAACACCGCGTTCGGTCTGGCTGCAGGCCTGTTGTCTGACTCCCAAGCGCGTTATCAGCAGTTCTGGCTGCAAAGCCGGGCCGGGATCGTGAACTGGAACAAGCAGCTGACAGGCGCAGCCAGCAGTGCACCGTTTGGCGGTATCGGGGCGTCGGGCAACCATCGCGCCAGTGCCTACTACGCCGCTGACTATTGCGCGTATCCGGTTGCCTCCCTGGAGACACCGACCCTGGCGTTGCCGGCGGCGTTGACTCCAGGCGTGCGAATGTCCTGAAGCGTCAATTCCTGTGGGAGCTGGCCAGTTAGCCCCAGAATTTTGATTCATGCCTATTACAACCGTTTGCCGGAGCCTCGCTGATGAAGTCCTTTGAAGTCAATTTTGACGGTTTGGTGGGGCCGACCCATAACTATGGCGGCCTGTCGTTTGGCAACGTCGCTTCCCAAAGCAACAGCCAGCAGGCCTCCAATCCCAAGGAAGCCGCGCTGCAGGGCCTGGAAAAAATGAAAGCGCTGATGGACATGGGCTTTGTCCAGGGTGTGCTGGCGCCTCAAGAGCGTCCTGATGTCGGCGCTTTGCGCAGCCTGGGTTTTAGCGGCACCGATGCGCAGGTCATCCAGCGTGCCGCCAAGGAAGCGATGCCATTGCTGGTCGCCAGTTGCTCGGCGTCGAGCATGTGGGTGGCCAACGCGGCCACGGTCAGCCCGAGCGCTGATACGGCAGACGGCCGGGTGCACTTCACCGCCGCCAACCTCAACTGCAAATTCCACCGCAGCATCGAGCATCCGACCACCAGCCGTGTACTGGGGGCGATGTTTGCCGATCAGCAGCATTTTGCGCACCACGCGGCGTTGCCGGCGGTTGCTCAATTCGGCGATGAAGGGGCCGCCAACCACACGCGGTTTTGCCGGGAGTATGGCGAGGCGGGGGTGGAGTTTTTTGTATACGGGCGCAGTGCGTTCGACAGCCGCTACCCGGCGCCGCAAAAATACCCGGCCCGCCAGACCCTCGAAGCTTCGCAAGCCGTGGCGCGTCTGCACGGCTTGAGCGAAGAGGGCGTAGTGTTTGCCCAGCAAAACCCGTCCGTGATCGATCAAGGGGTGTTTCACAACGACGTGATCGCAGTGGGCAATGGCGAGTTGTTGTTCCATCACCAGGATGCGTTCCTCAACACCGAACAGATGCTGGCCGAACTGCACGGCAAACTGGCGGCCCGCGGTGGCAACTTCCAGTCGATCAGCGTGCCCCGTGATCAGGTGGCAGTAGAGGATGCGGTGCGCTCTTATCTGTTCAACAGCCAGCTGCTCAGTCGCGCTGACGGCTCGATGTTGTTGATCGTGCCCGAAGAGTGCCGCAGCAACCCCCGCGTTTGGCAGTACCTGCAAGGGCTGACGGCCGCGGGCGGGCCGATCCGCGAGGTCAAGGTGTTTGACCTCAAGCAAAGCATGCAGAACGGTGGCGGCCCGGCGTGCCTGCGGCTGCGGGTTGCCCTTAATGAAACTGAGCTGGCGGCCGTCAACCCAGGGGTTATCATGACCCCCGGTCTGTACGACACGCTGACCCGCTGGGTAAGCAAGCACTACCGCGATGCCTTGCGTGAAAGCGATCTGGCAGACCCGCAATTGTTGCTTGAATGCCGTACGGCACTGGATGAACTGACGCAAATCCTTAAACTGGGCGCGGTTTACCCCTTCCAGATCAATTGAACACGTGCGTGCCTGCGGTTTTTTCGCCCCGGGCGCGCAACGTCACCTGCAAATGAGAGCTGAATAATGACCGATACCCTGAAGCTGATCCTTGAAGATACCGACGGCACCCAGCTGGAAACTTCCTGCACCCGCGTCGCGGTCATGTGGCAGGGCAAAGAGCTGTGGATTCAGCAAGACGGCCGTGGCCAGTTGCTGATCGGTGTTGACGTTGAAGAGGGCGATGCCGAATACGCCAACCTGTTGCTGCGTCCATTGGCAACTAACCTCGTAAGTCTGCAACTGGAAATGGAACCGGCAGACCTGGGCGATGACGAAGACGGTCACGTACACGGTCCGGACTGTAACCACTGATAAAAGGATGTTTTATGCTCGCCCTCGGCAAACTGCTTGAACTGACCCTGGCCGGACGTGAACCGGCCGAGAAGACTCAACTGACTGTCGACGGCGTGCGGATGCGCTGGCTGGCCGAGGGCGCACTTGAAGTGCGCCCTGCGCAAGGTCGCGATAACGGTATGGATCTGCTGTTGTCGGCCGGCATCCACGGTAATGAAACAGCGCCGATCGAGTTGCTCGATCGCCTGTTGAATGACATTGCCCGCGGCGACATCAAGCCCCGGGCCCGAATCCTGTTCCTGTTTGGCAACCCTGGCGCCATGCGCACCGGCGCGCGGTTTGTCGAAGAGGACCTGAACCGGCTGTTCAACGGTCGTCACGAAAACAGCAGCGGCCCCGAGGCCCTGCGCGCGTGCGAGCTTGAACATCTGGCCGAAACATTTTTCAGCCTCCCCGAACGTACTCGCCTTCACTACGATCTGCACACCGCCATTCGCGGTTCGAGGATCGAGCAGTTTGCGCTCTATCCCTACAAAGAAGGTCGGGTCCATTCCCGTGACGAGCTGGCCCGCCTGCGCGCTGCCGGCATGGAGGCGGTGCTGCTGCAGAACAAGCCTTCAATCGTCTTCAGTGCCTACACCTACGATCAGCTGGGCGCCGAGGCGTTTACCCTCGAGCTGGGCAAGGCCCGACCTTTCGGGCAAAACGGCGGGGTTAACGTCGAGCGTCTTGAGCTGCGTTTGAAGCAGATCATCGAGGGCACCGAACCGCCGCTGGCTGATGCTTCGCTCAAAGGCTTGCAGCTGTTCAGCGTGGCCCGCGAAGTGATCAAACACAGTGATGCGTTCGTCTTGCACTTGCCGGTGGATGTCGAGAATTTCTGCGAGTTGCCCAAGGGCTATTTGCTGGCGCAAGACACAGCCAAGACACGCTGGATCGTCGAAGAGGAGGGTGCGCGTATCATCTTCCCCAATCCCAAGGTGAAGAATGGTTTGAGGGCCGCAATGATCATCGAGCCGGCGAACGCGGCGGTGCTCGTTTAGCCGCGATGGCTACAAACAAAACAGGCCCTGATCAGGGCCTGTTTTGTTCGTGGTGTTGTTACACCGCGCGTTTTTGCTGGTTATCCATACGCTTGATAGTGCGAATTTTCTGCAGGGTATCGACGCAGGTTTTTGCAGCTTCCTGGCCTTTGTGCACGAAGTGGTCGAAGAAGAACTTCTGATGCTCCTCGCCTGCGTGGAAGTGATGCGGGGTGAGGCTGACCGAGAAGACCGGAACTTCGGTTTCCAGTTGAACCTGCATCAGGCCGCTGACCACTGACTGGGCGACGAAATCGTGGCGATAAATGCCGCCGTCGACAACCAGTGCTGCGCCGACGATACCGGCATAGCGGCCAGTCTTGGCCAGCAGTTTGGCGTGCAGCGGGATTTCAAACGCGCCGCCGACTTCAAAGAAATCGATGTCGCTTTCCTGATAACCCTGCACCAGCATTTCGGCCAGGAAACCTTTACGGCTCTGGTCGACGATCTCTTTGTGCCAGGAGGCCTGGATAAACGCTACGCGCTCGTTGTGGTGAATTGCGGTGGGTTGCATGTTCTGACTCCTGTTTGTGTGAAAAACAGGGCATATGAATCGAATGGGATTTAAGGGTACGTTCAAGCGGGTCATGTACGGCTATCAGCAGCAACACAATCGCGCCTGGTTGACGGCCCTTTGGCGCCAATCCCGTTCTCTCTTCATCCGGACTATGACCGTCGGCCCCGGGATCACACCGGGTCTGCTGACCTTGACCGCCCTCCAGCCGAAACCTTAGGACCTGCCAAGCGCTCGCGGGCTATGCGCATTGCGCGCAATTACCGCCGGTGGGGAGTTGCACCCCGCCCTGAGAACGTTGCCACCAGTGTTTCTGGCGGCGGGCATTTTGTATCACATATGTTTCAAGGATGCATCGCTGCTTTTTGCTAATAGCCATCAAATTCCCGGATGGTTTTAGCGGTCGATCGTGATGTAACTGCTTGAATATGAGCGATACGGTGCGCAGTCCACTTGTTCGAAAGGGAAGTCCGCGATTAGCATCCGGTGCTGACTCCCCATTGCCGAGGCTTGTTCAATGACTGATATCGATCTTCGTAGTGACACAGTGACCCTCCCCAGCAGCGGTATGCGCGAAGCCATGGCAAATGCGCCGTTGGGCGACGATGTGTATGGCGAAGATCCAATGGTGAACAAGCTGGAGTCGGAACTGGCCGTGCGTCTGGGCTTTGCCGAAGCGTTGTTTGTACCTACCGGGACCATGAGCAACTTGCTGGCGTTGATGGCCCATTGCGGACGTGGCGAGGAATACATCGTCGGGCAGCAGGCCCACACCTACAAATATGAAGGCGGCGGTGCGGCGGTATTGGGTTCCATTCAACCGCAGCCGCTGGAGGTGCAGGCGGACGGTTCGCTGGACCTGGATCAGGTCGCCGCGGCGATCAAGCCTGACGACTTTCATTTCGCCCGGACCCGCTTGCTGGCGCTGGAAAACACCATGCAAGGCAAGGTCCTGCCACTGGAGTATCTGGCCGCAGCCAGTCGCCTGACCCGTGAGCACGGGCTGGGGCTGCACCTTGATGGCGCGCGGCTGTACAACGCTTCAGTCAAGCTGGGGGTGGATGCGGGCGACATCACCCGGCATTTCGATTCGGTCTCGGTATGTCTCTCCAAAGGGCTGGGCGCTCCAGTGGGCTCGGTGTTGTGCGGTGCTGCGGACTTTATTGGCAGGGCACGGCGTTTGCGCAAAATGGTCGGTGGCGGCCTGCGTCAGGCCGGACAGCTGGCGGCTGCGGGCCTGTACGCGCTGGACCACCAGGTCGAGCGCCTGTTGGATGACCATGACCACGCCCAGTTACTGGCCGAGGGGTTGCGTGCTGGCGGCTATGAGGTTGAGCCGGTCCAGACCAACATGGTTTATGCGCAACTGGGGGAGCGGGCGCAAGCGCTCAAGATATTTGCCGGCGAACGTGGTATCAAACTGAGTGCCGCACCGCGTCTGCGAATGGTCACGCACATGGATGTCAGTCGCCAGCAGATAGAGCAGGTAATCTCGGTTTTAACCGAATTTAACCAACAATGAGTGTGCAGGCCGTCCAATTGCCTGCGCCTATCGTATAAACACGCTGTACCCAAGGCGAAGGGCCGATATAATGCGGCCCTTTGCGAGTCGCACTGTCGATGGACGTGATTGACTTGCCTCTGGCCGCAGCCTCCGTGGAAGAACCTATGAAAAGCGCAGAAATCCGTGAAGCCTTCCTTCGCTTCTTCGAGGAGCAAGGTCACACCCGTGTCCCGTCCAGCTCCTTGGTCCCGAACAACGATCCGACCCTGCTGTTCACCAACGCGGGGATGAACCAGTTCAAGGACTGTTTCCTGGGTCAGGAAAAACGGGCTTACACCCGAGCTACCAGCAGCCAGAAATGCGTGCGTGCCGGTGGCAAGAACAGTGATCTGGAAAACGTCGGCTACACCGCCCGTCACCACACTTTTTTCGAAATGCTGGGCAACTTCAGCTTTGGCGACTATTTCAAGAAAGACGCGATCAATTTCGCCTGGACGTTCCTGACCGGTGTCTTGAAACTGCCTGAAGACAAGCTCTGGGTGACGGTCTACGCCAGCGATGACGAAGCCTATGACATCTGGACCAAAGACGTCGGCGTACCCGCCGAGCGTATGATCCGCATCGGCGACAACAAGGGTGCTCCGTACGCTTCGGACAACTTCTGGACCATGGGTGATACCGGCCCGTGCGGCCCGTGCACCGAGATTTTCTACGATCACGGCCCTGAAATCTGGGGTGGCCCACCGGGCTCGCCGGATGAAGACGGTGACCGTTACATCGAAATCTGGAACAACGTGTTCATGCAGTTCAACCGCACCGCCGATGGCGTGTTGCATCCGTTGCCTGCGCCGTCGGTAGACACCGGCATGGGCCTGGAGCGGATCAGTGCGGTGATGCAGCACGTTAACTCCAACTACGACATCGACCTGTTCCAGAGCCTGTTGAAAGCTGCCGGCGAAGCGATTGGCTGTGCCAACGAAGGTCAGGCGTCGCTCAAAGTGGTGGCTGACCACATTCGTTCGTGCAGCTTCCTGATCGCTGATGGCGTGCTGCCTTCCAATGAAGGCCGCGGCTATGTGCTGCGCCGCATCATTCGTCGCGCGTGCCGCCACGGCAACAAGCTGGGTGCTACCGGCAACTTCTTCTACAAGATCGTCGCGGCGCTGGTTGCCGAGATGGGCGCAAGCTTCCCGGAGCTGGTGCGCGAGCAGGCCAACATTGAGCGCGTGCTCAAAGCCGAAGAAGAGCAGTTCTCCAAGACCCTGGAGCAGGGGCTGAAAATCCTTGAGCTGGATCTGGCTGACCTCAAAGGCACCGTGGTGTCGGGCGACGTGGTGTTCAAGCTCTATGACACCTACGGCTTCCCGATGGACCTGACGGCCGACATCGCCCGTGAGCGTAACCTGACCGTTGACGAAGAAGGCTTCGAGCGCGAGATGGAAGCCCAGCGCGTGCGTGCGCGTTCGGCCAGTTCGTTCGGCCTGGACTACAACACCCTGGTCAAAGTCGACGTTCCGACCGAGTTCATCGGCTACAGCGCCACCCACAGCCCGGCCAAGGTGGTTGCCCTCTATAAGGATGGCCAGTCTGTTGCCAGCCTGAATGAAGGTGATGAGGGCGTGGTTGTTCTCGATCAAACCCCGTTCTACGCCGAATCTGGCGGTCAGGTCGGCGACTGCGGCTATCTGCAGGCGGGCACTGCCCGTTTTGACGTGCGCGACACCACTAAAACCGGCGGCGCGTTCCTGCATCACGGTGTGGTTGCAGCGGGCGGCCTGAAGGTCGGCGAAACTGTTGAAGCCCAGGTCGACGCTGAAGTTCGTCACGCCACGGCGCTGAACCACTCGGCCACCCACTTGTTGCACGCTGCTTTGCGCCAGGTACTGGGCGAGCACGTTCAGCAGAAGGGCTCGCTGGTTGACAGTCAGCGCATGCGCTTTGACTTCAGCCATTTCGAATCGATCAAGCCTGAGCAAATCAAGGCGCTGGAAGATATCGTCAACGCCGAGATTCGCAAGAACACCCCGGTCGAGACTGAAGAAACCGACATCGACACCGCCAAGCAAAAAGGCGCCATGGCGCTGTTTGGCGAGAAATACGGTGACAACGTGCGCGTGCTGAGCATGGGCGGTGATTTCTCGGTCGAGCTGTGTGGCGGTATCCACGCCAATCGCACGGGTGATATCGGTCTGATGAAAATTACCAGTGAAGGTGGTGTAGCCTCCGGTATCCGTCGTATCGAGGCGGTAACCGGCGCCGCCGCACTGGCTTACCTGAACGCCGCTGAAGAGCAGCTCAAGGAAGCCGCCAGCCTGATCAAGGGCTCGCGTGAAAACCTGGTCGACAAACTGTCGGCTGTGCTGGAGCGCAATCGCCAGCTGGAAAAACAACTCGAACAATTGCAGGCCAAGGCCGCAAGTGCTGCCGGCGATGATCTGTCGTCGTCTGCAGTGGATGTAAAAGGCGTGAAAGTGTTGACCGCCCGCCTGGACGGTCAGGATGGCAAGGCGCTTCTGGCGCTGGTAGATCAGCTGAAGAACAAGCTCGGCCGTGCAGTGATCCTGCTCGGCAGTGTTCATGAAGACAAGGTTGTACTGGTTGCAGGCGTAACCAAGGACCTGACTGGCCAACTCAAAGCCGGTGATTTGATGAAGCAAGCCGCTACGGCAGTGGGCGGGAAGGGCGGTGGTCGTCCGGACATGGCGCAGGGTGGCGGTGTTGATGCTGCAGCCCTGGACGCCGCGCTGGCCCTGACTGTGCCATTTGTCGAGCAAGGTATCTGAGGTCCAGTACGCGCCGTCGTCTACGGCGCGTGGTTTGAATGATAAATGGGCGCCCTTTATGGGCTGAGGCTGCTTTGAAATGGCTTTGATCGTACAAAAATTCGGAGGCACCTCGGTCGGCTCTGTCGAGAGAATCGAACAGGTCGCCGAGAAAGTTAAGAAGTTCCGTGAAGCCGGCAATGATCTGGTGATTGTTCTGTCCGCAATGAGCGGCGAGACCAATCGCCTGATCGAACTGGCCAAGCAAATCAGCGATCAGCCATTGCCGCGTGAACTGGATGTGATCCTCTCCACGGGCGAGCAGGTGACAATAGGTCTGCTGGCGATGGCGCTGAACAAGCGCGGCGTGCCAGCGGTGTCCTACACCGGCAGCCAGGTGCGGATCCTTACGGACAGCTCGCACACTAAAGCCCGGATCCTGAAAATCGACGACCAGAAGATTCGTGCCGACCTCAAGGCCGGGCGCGTGGTTGTGGTCGCGGGTTTCCAGGGCGTGGATGAGAGCGGCAACATCACTACGCTGGGCCGTGGCGGCTCTGACACCACCGGTGTGGCGCTGGCGGCTGCCTTGAAGGCGGACGAGTGCCAGATCTACACCGATGTCGATGGTGTCTACACCACAGACCCGCGGGTTGTGGCGCAGGCTCAGCGTCTGGAAAAGATCACCTTCGAAGAAATGCTGGAAATGGCCAGCCTGGGTTCCAAGGTGTTGCAGATCCGGGCGGTCGAGTTCGCAGGCAAGTACAACGTCCCGCTGCGCGTATTGCACAGCTTCAAAGAGGGTCCTGGCACCCTGATTACTATTGATGAAGAGGAATCCATGGAACAGCCGATCATTTCTGGCATCGCTTTCAACCGCGATGAAGCCAAGCTGACCATCCGTGGCGTGCCAGATACTCCGGGCGTTGCGTTCAAGATCCTGGGCCCGATCAGTGCGGCCAACATTGAAGTCGACATGATCGTGCAGAACGTGGCGCACGATAACACCACCGACTTCACCTTCACCGTTCATCGCAATGACTTCACTGCGGCTCAGACGGTGCTGGAAAACACGGCCCGTGAAATTGGCGCGCGTGAAGTGGTCGGCGATGCCAAGATTGCCAAGGTGTCGATTGTCGGTGTTGGCATGCGCTCACACGCGGGTGTTGCCAGCCGCATGTTTGAATCGCTGGCCAAGGAGAGCATCAACATCCTGATGATCTCGACTTCCGAGATCAAAGTCTCGGTCGTGATCGAAGAGAAGTACCTGGAGCTGGCCGTGCGTGCGTTGCACACCGCTTTTGAACTGGACGCTCCTGCCCGACAGGGTGAGTAAAGCGTTGCCTTAGGGCGCGGTTGATCCGCGCCCTTTGTTTTTTTGATTTGCATAAACGAAGACTGCTGCTTTCGTCATGTTGGTCAATACTAAAGGCGCGGCGGCCTATAGCTAATTAGCTAGTAGGCCGAAGCCCTTTTTTTTTGCAGACTGTTGTCCCTGAAATGAATAGCGTGAGGAGAAACGTATGCTGATTTTGACTCGCCGATGTGCGGAAAGCCTGATCATAGGCGATGGCGAAATTACTGTGACCGTGCTCGGCGTCAAAGGAAACCAAGTGCGAATTGGTGTGAATGCCCCCAAGGAAGTGGCTGTACACCGCGAGGAAATCTACCTGCGGATCAAGAAAGAAAAGGATGAAGAACCAAGTCTCTAATTTTATTTAAGTTTTTAGTTGCATACGGGGAAAAGGCTGGTTATTATACGCCCCGTGTTGCGGAGAGGTGGCCGAGTGGCCGAAGGCGCTCCCCTGCTAAGGGAGTACATCTCAAAAGGGTGTCGGGGGTTCGAATCCCCCCTTCTCCGCCATTTATTCAAGTAGCACGTTCGAATCTAGCCATTTCGGTAAGTTGTTGAAATTACTGAAAAAAGTACTTGGCAGAGAGATTCAACGGTCTATAATACGCAGCTTCAAATGCACTCGTAGCTCAGCTGGATAGAGTACTCGGCTACGAACCGAGCGGTCACAGGTTCGAATCCTGTCGAGTGCACCATTTAAAGAGTTAGTTGCTTCGGTAGTTAACTTTGCTTCAACCAGCGGTGGTCTGGTCTAACAAACACAACTTGCACTCGTAGCTCAGCTGGATAGAGTACTCGGCTACGAACCGAGCGGTCACAGGTTCGAATCCTGTCGAGTGCACCATTTAAGAGTTAGTTGCTTCGGCAGTTAACTTTGCTTCAACCAGGGTGGTCTGGTTTAACAAACACAACTTGCACTCGTAGCTCAGCTGGATAGAGTACTCGGCTACGAACCGAGCGGTCACAGGTTCGAATCCTGTCGAGTGCACCAAACACCAAAAAGCCTGCACATTGTGCGGGCTTTTTGCTTTCTGCGATTTGAGTCATGTTCAATTGCGTCCGCCGGCCGCAACCTCTTGTCATGCTGCAGACTTCTCTCCTGATTACTCTGGCCCTCTGATAAAAACTGAAGATTCATGATTTTTTGCCGCAGTATGTGTTCTGCGTGAATCATTCGGCGTCGCAGATTCAGTTTCGCCAGTGTGCCGCAAGCAATTGTTATCTCCGAGATTTTTAGCGTCATTAATTTTTAAGCCGTGTATGATTGCGCCCGTCAGCCCCGCCGGGGCTTGTGGAAGACCTCCATGGACTTACCCAGTAGAAACTCAGCATCCCGTTTTTCCAATCATGAATTGACTGATTGATCCTTCCGGCGTGCCCTGCTGCTGGGAGTGGAGTTCGCCTATGACCGAAGTTGAAGTAAAGAAAACGCAAGACAGCCTGCAAAGCCGCCTCGCTCAAGTGATTGAGCTGCTTAACCGCCAGCGTGTGGTCGAGGATCTGACTCATCGTCAGGAAGGCCATCACCATGACCGGGTTGAAAACCTGGTCCACCGGCAAAACCTGGTCGAGCTCCAGCGCAAGCTGGAAGACCTGCACTCTGCAGACGTTGCCTACATCCTTGAAGCATTGCCGCTCAACGATCGCCTTACGGTCTGGCAGCTGGTCAAGGCTGATCGCGACGGCGACATCCTGCTTGAAGTTTCGGATTCGGTACGTGAAACCCTGATCGCCGACATGGACGATCACGAGCTCCTGGCTGCGGCCAAGGAGATGGATGCCGATGAACTCGCTGACCTGGCCCCCGAGCTGCCGCGAGACGTCATCCATGAGCTGATGGAGACTCTGGATGGCCAGCAGCGTGAGCGCGTTCGCTCCGCACTGTCCTATAACGAGGACCAGGTCGGCGCCCTGATGGACTTCGAGATGGTGACAATCCGTGAGGATGTCAGCCTTGAAGTGGTGTTGCGCTATCTGCGCCGCCTCAAAGAATTGCCGGGGCACACCGATAAACTGTTTGTAGTTGATTACGACGGCGTGCTCAAAGGCGTATTGCCGATCAAGCGCTTGCTGGTCAACGACCCTGAGAAGCAGGTCGCTGACGTCATGGCCAGCGACACGGTGAGTTTTCACCCGGACGAAGATGCCTACGATGCGGCTCAGGCGTTTGAACGTTATGACTTGATCTCAGCCCCGGTTGTCGACAAGAACGGCAAGCTGATCGGCCGTTTGACCATCGATGAAATGGTCGATCTGATTCGTGAAGAAAGCGAAAACGAAGTCCTCAACATGGCCGGTCTGCGTGAAGAGGAAGACATCTTCGCTTCAGTCTGGAAATCCCTGCGTAACCGCTGGGCCTGGCTGGCGGTCAACCTGGTGACTGCATTTATTGCATCGCGGGTGATAGGGCTGTTTGAAGGCTCGATTGAAAAACTGGTAGCCCTGGCAGCACTGATGCCTATCGTTGCGGGTATTGGTGGCAACTCCGGTAACCAGACCATCACCATGATTGTGCGCGCCATGGCGCTTGACCAGGTCAACACCGGCAGCACCTCGCGCTTGATGCGCAAAGAGCTTGCCGTGGGCCTGATCAATGGCCTGGTGTGGGGTGGGGTGATAGGTGTCGTGGCGTACCTGCTGTATGGCAGCTGGTCGCTGGGCGTAGTGATGACGGCCGCCATGACCCTCAACCTGTTACTGGCAGCGTTGATGGGAGTGCTGATCCCCATGACGCTGGCCAGGCTGGGAAGAGACCCGGCAATGGGGGCCAGCGTGATGATCACCGCCATGACTGACAGTGGTGGGTTCTTCATCTTCCTGGGGTTGGCAACGATCTTCCTGCTTTGATTGCTGCCTGATCGGACCCCGGTCTGATCAGGCCGTTTGAATGTCAGGCGTGAATAGCGCCCATAAAAAAGCCAGCGCAGTGCTGGCTTTTTTATATCTGGCTTGAATCAGGACGCGTTCGATGCAACTTCAGCGTCGTGAGCAATCAGGGACACCAGAGCATTTTGCTGGCGATGCGAGAGTTGGCGGAAGCGTTGCAGTAACTCGCGTTCATGCAGGGAAAGCTCGGGGCTGTCCAGGCGCATGCTGAGTTCTTCACCCAGAGAGCCTTCCTGTATGAGGCTTTGCTCCAGTCGGGCGATGATTTCTGAGTTCATGCTGCGGTGATGATCGCGAGCCACTTCGGCAATGCGTTCGCGCATTCCGTCTGGCAGGCGTACGACAAACTTGTCGGCCGTACGGCTTGAGTAAATTGCCTGTTTCAATGGGCGCATTATAGTTAACCGGTTAGTTCAGGGGAGCGGTTCTCGGAATTGGCCGCAGGATGTGTTTAAGACCGTATCTACGACCAAATGTTCAACCTGAATTGTTAAGAGGCGCGCATCATGCCTCAAATCCGCCACTTCCCTGGCGTCAATTCTGTGACAAATATTGAACCGGATAGAGGCGTTATGCCAGTAACGATTATCGGAAATATGCGTCTCAATGAAAAGCGGATAGAGATTTTTCTCATCCCTGCACGCCCATAAAAGGTATTTCACGACATCGAAGGCTCGAAAGCCTGCAGTCGGGCCTTACTTGTTAGCAGAATCTGATAGCGGGTGCAGTTTGACGGGACCTCAACTCCCGGGAGATCCAAGTCATGCCAGGCAAATTGATTTATTTGATGGGCCCTTCGGGCTCAGGCAAGGATAGCCTGATTGATGCCGTACGCCCTTATCTGCCCGAGCGCGGATGCGAGGTTGTCCGGCGAATGATCACCCGCTCCAGCGAAGCGGTGGGCGAGGATGCGCTGGGTGTTTCCCATGAGTGCTTTCAGTCACTCAAGGAGGAGGGGGCCTTTGCCATGCACTGGCAGGCCAACGGCCTTGAGTACGGCATCCCGGTAGAAATCGACCAATGGCTCAATAGCGGGCGCCATGTACTGGTGAACGGCTCCCGGGGGTACCTCAAGCAGGCCCGCGAGCGTTACCCGGATTTGCTGGCGATCATGTTGTACGTCGATACCGGGGTGCTGCATCAGCGTTTACAGGCTCGGGGTCGGGAGACGCCGGCTGAAATCAGCGACCGGCTCCAGCGCAACCAATCATTTATCGATTCAATCGATGAGCAGCGGTCTGAGCCTGTGTCAGTGCTGAACAATTCGGCTGCGCTGTCACTGGGGGTTCAAGGCTTTTTGGCGCTTATTGATGCCAGCCTGGTCCTTGCTGCCCACTCGGCATAACGGTGAGTCGAGGGCCCAGGTCTCTCTTTAAAAGAACCAGCGTTCGCCTTGAATAGTTGCGGCCACAGGGCGTTCGGCGGTCAAACGAGGTGCAACCTGATCGTTCTCTGTCATCACGGCCAGTTGTGGCATGGGGGTGAGCGGTTTGTTGTAAGTGCCGGCCAGCCCGGCAGTCTGCGCGGAGGCGGCGGGTTCAGGTTGAAAGTGGAAAACTACCAGTACCGCAAGCGCAAGGGCATTCAACAGTAAAAGAGTGCTGTTCATGGCGGTCATCTCTGAGGGCATGGACGGAATACTGTTGTTATAGCAGTGATCGTGCCAACTGCTTTTTGGTATAAAACCCTTATAAATCAGTATGTTGATAGGTGTTTAAAAGAGGTCTAAATTGCAAAATGCAATGATGGCTTTTTGCTGTAGTGCAAATTGCACGATATCGCTGTGTCGCGTCCCGAGGGTCTCAAACAACCTGCGGGAACCGGGTATGCCCGCGATGGCTTTGGTGAGGTAGTTCGATACCTCGCCAGTGATGCTTTCGCGAGCATGTCAGTGCTTGTCGCTACCGGCAGAACCGGGCCGCCCAGCCCGCAATTGCCTTGGGCCGTGGCGTAGCATAAGTACGCACCTTGGACGTGGACAGACCCTGGCGCACCAGTGATTCGGCAATGGTCACGGCTGCCGACACGCCATCAATCACCGGCACCCCCGTGAGCTGACGAATGCGCTCATCAAGCCCGGCCATCCCGCCACAACCCAGGCAAATCACCTCCGCCTTGTCTTCTCTGACGGCCAGTTCAGCCTGGCGAACAATGGCCTCCAATGCTTTGTGCGGCGAAGACTCAAGCTCCAGCACTGCCATGCCACTGGCCCGCACCGATGCACAGCGATCCCACAGCCCCGACAGCTTCAGACGGTCCTCAATCAGCGGGACGGTGCGATCCAGAGTCGTGACCACCGAATAAGCCCGCCCCAAAAACATCGCCGTACTCGCCGCCGCGTCAGTGATATCCACCACGGGCACATTGAGCAACTCTTGCAGCCCCTCGCGGCCATGCTCCCCGTACCCGGCCTGAATCACCGCATCGAACGGCCGGTCATAGGACATCACGCAGTCCATCACTGCGATCGCTGCCAGATAACTCTCAAAATTACCTTCAACCGATTCTGCCCCGAATGCGGGGGTCAGACCGATGATCTCAGTGCCCGGTGCTGCCACCGCTTGTGCCTGGCGAGCGATGGCCTGGGTGATGCTGTCGGTTGTGTTGACGTTAACCACGAGAATTCGCATTGGCTCTCCTTGAAGTGAGTGGGGGCGGCCCGGATCAGGCGGGCCGCAGACGGATCAATGGCTGGCGTTCTCGACGGCAATCGATTCGCCGCTGACCTGGGCGTAGTAGGGCTGGCGCTTGGAGATAATCAGATAAAGCATTGCCGCGATGCCGGCGCCTATCAGCCAGGAGAATGGCGAGACCGTGTGGAAACCAGGTACCAGCGCCAGCACGATGGCGATGAGTGCTGCAGGAACAAAGGCGGCGACCGCACGTAAATTGACGCCATTGGAGTAGTAATACGCGCCGCTCGGGTCTTCGCTGTACAAGGCCGGCACATCGACCTGACCTTTTCGTACAAGCCAGTAGTCGACCATGATCACGCCATACAGCGGGCCGAGCAGAGCGCCGAGGCCGGACAGGAAGTAAACGATCACCAGCGGGCTGTTATACAAATTCCACGGCAAGATCAGCACCGCGATGGTGGCACTGATCAGCCCGGCGCGGCGGAAGGTCAGGTACCGGGGGGCCAGGTTGCTCAGTACAAATGCTGGAGCGACAAAGTTGGCCATGATATTCACGGCCACCGTTACGATCAGGAACGCCAGGCACCCCAGCACCAGAAGCAAGGTATTGGGAATCGAGGCAATGATTTGCGTCGGGCTCTCAATGATTGTTCCATTGATCTGGAATTGCGCGCCGCACAGCAGGACAGTGATCCCGGCAAACACCAGAATATTGACGGGCAAGCCCCAGAAATTACCGACCTTGATCGTTTTGCAGCAGGGGGACGAGCGGGAAAAGTCGCTGAAATTAAGGATCATCGTGCCGTAGATCGCCAGCCACAGAGCACCACCGGCAAATACATTGCGCCACATTTCAGCCGTGCTCAGTGGCTCGCGGCTCGACCAGGCGATGGTGCCGTTGGCCTGAAAATACATCCAGCCGGCAAGACAGATCACCGTCAGCAGAATCACCGGCCCGGCGAAAGCTTCATAGCGTCGGACCATTTCCATGCCATAGGCCAGAATCGCCAGTTGTACGAACCAGATCGCCACAAAACATAACCAGCCCAGGCTCGACAGGCCAAGAATCGAGTTGTGGTCATAGGCGGCAAAACCCGGATGAACCGCGATCAGCAACACGCGCAAGACCACCGAGGCCAGATACGTCTGAATACCGAACCAGGCGATAGCGATAACTGCACGTATCAACGCCGGAATCTGTGCCCCGTGAATGCCGAAGCTAATACGGCTGATGACCGGAAAAGGCACACCGGTGCGTTGACCCATATAGCCGGACAGGTTCATGAAATTGAACACCAGCGCCGCCCCGATCCCTAGCGAAAGCAAAATCTCCCACCCGTTCAGGCCCAGCGCATACAGCCCGATGGCGAACGAGTAATTGGCAATGTTGTGCACATCGTTGGTCCACAGCGCAAAAATGCTGTACCGGCCCCAGCGTCGGCCTTCGGTTTTGGTGGGGGCCAGGTCACTGTTATGCAAGCGCGGACTGAGCGCCAGCGTTGACGCGACGCTGTCAGGAGCAGGGATGGGGGTTGAAACCGGGGAAGGTAAATCCAGAGCGATGGTAGGGGAGAGTCTTGAACGCATTCTGGCAAGCTCCTGATACCTGCAGCGTGATGACTGTTCATGAGCACGGGCTCGACAAATCTTCGTCACGGCTAGCGAGAATCACTGGTTATGAAAGTCCGCGGTATGCCTGCTTTTTGTGGCAGGCCACGAAATAACGTGTACTTAGTTTTTGTTTATTTTGTATACAAGTGGCGTGTGGACTTAAGCGATATTCATGCCAGACATAAATTGTGTGCAGGTAAAAGTGAATGTTGTTCTCAGGGGGTTTTATTAATGCATTGAAAAATAAGTATTTTAATTTTAAATATTTAAGGCGGGGGGATTAGGGGGGGAATGAGCGCGCGGACAGCTGTCAGCTTTTATCGTCAGGATGTCTGTTACTTTTTGATGCATAAAACCTGTGCGGGGATTTTTAGCGCACCTTTATGTGACATTTTGTATACGATTTTTCAGGTCGTATTGATACCCGTTATCAACAGCGGGTCGCCACCTGCTGAGCGCAGCCTTGTACCTGGGCAGCGACCCAGTGCAGGAACTCAGTGGGAGCGTGGCTTGCCCGCGATGCTTGTGACCGTTAAAAAGCCAACGCGCGACATGACAAATAAAGGCATGCCCGTTACCATGCACGCCGTTGATCGCACCGCACATCGCGTGCAGTGCCCATGATTTGTCTCAGTAGCTCAATTGGATAGAGCATCCCCCTCCTAAGGGGAAGGTTGCAGGTTCGAACCCCGCCTGGGACACCATATTTTTCAAAGCCTCCAGTGATCCCTGATTTTCCCGCTAATTCCCCACGGGGCAGGGCGGGTGCATCAGGCAGGCTTCAGGCAACAAAAAGCCCCGCTCAAGTTCGACTTGGCGGGGCTTTTTTGTGCGTGAGCGAATTACCCGGCAGGGGCGTCCTTGATCGGACGCACCTCAGTCCGGATCAGGCTGACGCCTTTTGACGACCAGCCTTGATCAGTACCACCACTCCCAGGATGGCACACAGGATGGAGCCCATCAGCACGCCGACCTTCACTTCATCCACCAGATGCGGGGCACCCGGGAAGGCCAGGGCGCCAATGAACAGGCTCATGGTGAAGCCGATGCCGCACAGCAAGGCAACGCCATAGAGCTGGACCCAGTTGCTGCCCTCGGGCAGTTTTGCCAGGCCAAAGCGTATGGCCAGAGCCGCCAGGCCGAACACACCCAGTTGTTTACCCAGCAACAGGCCCAGCGTGACCCCGAGCGGTACCGGGTCCAGCAGGTCGCGTGGCGAAATGCCGGCCAGCGATACACCGGCATTGGCAAAACCAAAGATGGGTACCACGGCGAAAGCGACCCACGGATGCAGTTTTTCTTCGAGGTGGAGCAGGGGCGACTTGTGTTTCTTTTGCGGATCACCCATTGGAATGCACAGGGCAAGGATGACTCCGGCCAGTGTCGCGTGGATGCCCGATTGCAGCATGAAGAACCAGAGCAGGGCGCCTGCTATGAGGTACGGGGCCAGTCGGCGTACACCGCAGCGGTTCAGCACCACCAGTACCGCAACCACAGCCACCGATGCCAGCAACATGCTGATGGACAGGCCGCTGGTGTAGAACAGGGCGATGATCAGTACCGCCCCCAGGTCATCGAGAATCGCCAGCGCCGCCAGAAAGATCTTCAACGAAACGGGAACCCGCTTGCCCAGCAGTGACAGTACCCCCAGTGCAAACGCGATATCGGTAGCTGCCGGAATGGCCCAGCCGCCGATAGTTTGCGAGTTGCCCCAGTTGATGGCGATATAGATCAAGGCCGGAAGCAGCATGCCGCCCAGTGCGGCAAAACCCGGAAGCGCGCGCTGGCTCCAGCTGGATAACTGGCCGGCAAGCATTTCACGCTTGATCTCAAGGCCCACCAACAGGAAAAAGATCGCCATCAGGCCATCATTGATCCAGTGCTCGATCGAGAGCCCGGCGAACTTGACGTGCAGAGTGGAGAAGTAAGCAGCAGACCAAGGGGAGTTTGCCAGCAGCAGTGCTGCCAGGGCTGATGCCATCAGGATCAAGCCGCCCGCAGATTCCGCGGCGAAAAAGCGCGTAATAAAAGCGAGGGAGGATGCAGACTTGCGGGTGTTTGCGGCTTTATCCAGACGCGAGGGCTCAAGACTCATAGGTGTGGCGACTCCGCGATGGCGGCCCGACCTTCGCTAAATTAACCTGCCCTGCCGCGTTGTTGCGGTGGCACCCAGCGCCGGATACTACACGAAAAGGGTTGCAGCAGGTAACACCCGGGCCGTCATGGCGACGCCCTCAAGTGCATGGTGTGCATGCACTCGAGGCGGCGCTAGCCTTCATTTACGCCAGCAAACCCCGGCGCGCCAGATTCTTCATCAGTGCTGCCACCCCGAACGACCAGTGTGCGGCCTGGTCGCTACGGGTCACGCGATTGTGCAGGGCGCCCAGGCTGGTACAGGCAATGCTCACCACATCGCCTTCCTTGTGGGTGAAACCCTGGCCGGGCTGGTCGCGGTCGTCGGTGGGGGCGAACAGGGTGCCAAGGAACAAGACAAATCCATCCGGGTACTGGTGGTTCTCATTGAGGGTCTGATGTGCGAGATCGGCCGGGTCACGGCTGATCTGGCTCATGGAGCTTTTACCATTGAGCACGTAACCGTCCCGCCCTTCGACGCGCAAGGTCACTTCGCAGCGGCGTACGTCGTCAAGACTGAAATGTTCGTCGAACAGACGAATGAACGGACCGAGTGCGCAAGAGGCGTTGTTGTCCTTGGCTTTGCTCAGCAGCAGTGCACTGCGCCCCTCGAAATCACGCAGGTTGACGTCGTTACCCAGGGTTGCACCATGAATCTGCCCCCGGCTGTCGACGGCCAGCACCACTTCCGGCTCCGGGTTGTTCCAGCTGGAGCCTGGGTGGACACCGATTGCGTTGCCGCTGCCCACGGCAGCCAGAATCGGCGCCTTGGTGAAGATTTCGGCATCGGGCCCGATCCCGACTTCCAGGTACTGCGACCACATGTTCTGCTCGATCAATACCTGCTTGAGACGCATCGCCTCGGGGGAGCCGGGGCGCAGGTCGCGCAGGTTGTCGCCGATGACTTCCTGCACCAGGCCGCGTATCTGCTCGGCCCGCAGGGCATCGCCACCGGCTTTTTCCTCGATGACCCGTTCGATCATGCTGGCGGCAAACGTTACCCCTGCCGCCTTGATCACTTGCAGGTCAGTGGGCGCCAGCAGGAAGGGTTTGGCCGGGTCGCGCTGTTCACTGCTGTTGACCAGCAGGTCCTGGACCGTGCCCAGCGAATGACCGCTGATTTCGCGGACCGCCTGTAACGGGTTTTGCTGATCCAGCAGCAGGCTCAGGGTCGGGAAGTGTGCAGTGCAGTCAATGACATCACCGTCACGAATCACAACCACCGCCGGCCCGCCGCGCTCACCTGGCAGCCACACGCGACCGATCAGGGTTGCACGCTGCCAGTCCTCAGGCAGGGAGTTCTCAACGTTCAATTGCAGCGGCTTCATAAGGTCAATCCTTGAATTCATGGTCGATCTCCCTTCCACTCCACCTCTGTAGGAGCGAGCTTGCTCGCGAGCTCTCAAGATCAAAAGATCGCGAGCAAGCTCGCTCCTACAGGGTTCAGGGTTCCAGGGGCTTCATTGTTTAGTGGGAATGGCGCGGCGGGCCGTTTTCCGGGATCACGCGCCAGTACAGGGTGGCCGGTTCCAGGCAGCCGCCTGTGGACAACTGGCCGACCAGCTGGCGATAGAGTTCCTGCCACGGTGTTTGCGAAGGTGCCAGCGGCGGCAGCGGTTCCTGGCGACGGGCATCAAGTTCGACTTCGTCCACCAGCAAATTGACGCTGCGTGCATTGAGGTCGACGCGCAGCCGGTCGCCGGTACGCAGCAACGACAAACCGCCGCCCACTGCCGACTCCGGGGACATGTTGAGAATCGACGGGCTGGCCGAGGTGCCGCTCTGGCGACCGTCACCCATACAGGGCAGCGAGTCGATGCCGGCCTTGATCAGCGTTGAAGGGGGGGCCATGTTGACCACCTCGCCACTGCCCGGGAAACCGACGGTACCGCAGCCGCGAATCACCAGAATGCAGCGCTCATCGATGTCCAGGCTCGGGTCGTTGATCCGCGCCTGATAGTCCTCGGGGCCCTCGAACACAATGGCCCGCGCTTCGAAGCTGTTGGGTTGCAACGGATCGCTGAGGTAGGTTCTGCGAAAGGCTTCGCCCACCACCGACATCTTCATGATCGCGCTGTCGAAGAAGTTACCGCTTAGCACGATAAAACCGGCGCGATGCATCAGCGGGTCTTCGTACGAACGAATCACGTCGCGGTCGCCGGTCACGGCGTCAGCCACGATCTCGCCCATGCTGCGGCCACTCACCGAACGGCAGTCGCGGTGCAGGCGGCCCACCTTGTCCAGTTCATGCATTACCGCCGGCACGCCGCCCGCACGGTGGAAACCTTCACCCAGGTATTCACCGGCCGGCATGCAGTTAACCAGCAACGGCACGTCTTCGCCGACCCGCTGCCAGTCTTCCAGCGACAGATCGATGCCGCTGTGGCGGGCTATCGCAATCAGGTGCGGCGGGCAGTTGGTGGAAGCCCCCAGGGCCGAGGCCACGGCAATGGCGTTCTCGAATGCCGCGTGGGTCATGATGTGCGAAGGGCGTACGTCTTCACGCACCAGATCGACAATGCGCATACCGGTGGCATAGGCCATTTGCCCGCGTTCGCGATAAGGCGCCGGAATGCTCGCGCAACCGGGCAATGACATGCCCAGGGCTTCGGCCAGGGCATTCATCGACAGGGCGGTGCCCATGGTGTTGCAGTGTCCGACCGAGGGCGATGACGCCGTGGTCAGGGTCATAAACCCTTCGTAATCGATCTCCCCGGCGCTGAGCAGGTTGCGCGCGTGCCAGAGCACAGTGCCCGAACCGATACGCTGGCCTTTGTGCCAACCGTCGAGCATCGGCCCGCCGGACAGCACGATGGACGGCAAGTCAGTGGTTGCCGCCGCCATCAGGCACGCCGGGGTGGTTTTGTCGCAGCCGGTGGTCAGCACCACGCCATCCAGCGGGTAGCCGTGCAGCACTTCCACCAGGCCCAGGTACGCCAGGTTGCGATCCAGTGCCGCGGTCGGTCGGCGCGACTGCTCGGCAATCGGGTGCACCGGAAACTCCATCGGAATGCCGCCCGCATCGCGGATGCCATCCTTGACCCGCTTGGCCAGTTCGATGTGATGCCGGTTGCAGGGCGTCAGGTCGCTGCCGGTCTGGGCGATCCCGATGATCGGCCGCCCCGATTGCAATTCGGCGCGGGTCAGGCCCTGATTCATGTAGCGCTCGACGTACAGCGCGGTGAGATCGGCATGGCTGGGATCGTCGAACCACAGCTGACTGCGCAGGCGGCGAGGGGTTGATTCGGTCATGACAGGCTCCAGCAGATTATTCAGGCAATTGGTTGTGACGGCGTAACTGGCGGATCAGCCCGGCGTGGTCGAGTTCACCGTCACCGGCTTCGATCATGGCCTGGAACAGGCCATCCACCAGACTGCCGACCGGCAGGCTCAGGCCCAGTTTTTGCGCCTGGGCGAGGGCAGTGCGGGTGTCCTTGAGTTGCCATTTGGCGGGGCCGCCGGGGGTGAAATCGTTGTCGAGCATGCGCTGGCCGTGCTGGCGCCAGATCGGAGAATCGACAAAGCCTCCCATCAGCGCTTCGTGGACCTTGCTCGGGTCGGCGCCGCCGCGTTCGGCCAGCAGCAGGCCTTCGGCGACGGTGGCGATGGTGCTGGCGACGATCAACTGATTGACCAGTTTTGACAGTTCGCCGGTTCCGGCCGGGCCTACGTGGACCGGACGGCCCATGGCCGCCAGCACCTCGCGCCCTTGTTCAAAGGCCGCCACTTCACCGCCGACCATGATCGCCAGGCTGGCTTCACGCGCCCCGCGCTCACCGCCCGACACCGGCGCATCGAGGTAGCGCAGCCCGAGGGCCGCGCACTGACGAGCCTGTTCGACGGCGCTGTCGACCGCAATCGAACTCATCACAATCACCAGCGCACCGGGGGCCAATACCCGCGCAGCCCCCCCTTCGCCAAACAGCACCTCATCACAGGTCGGACCATCGCTGAGCATGCAAACCAGCACCTGGGCACCCTTTGCCGCCAGCGCCGGGGTCGACAGGATGTCGGCGCCGTGGGCCGCCAGCTCCTGAGCCTTGGCCGGGGAGCGGTTCCATGCACGTACCGGATAACCGGCCTGCAACAGATTGCGGGCCATGGGTTTACCCATGATCCCGGTGCCGATAAACGCTACGGTCGCCAGACTCATGCTTTACCTCCTGCGGCGGCTGCGGGGATGGCGGTGCCAATCTGCGACACCTTGTTGCGCGGCATCAGCACCATGCCCAGGCCACCGGCGCCCACCAGTGCGGCAATCACCAGGAAGCCCGGGGTATAGCTGCCGGTTACGGTGAACAGGTAACCGGTCAGGTAAGGACCGACAAAACCGCTGAGGTTGCCGATGGAGTTGATCAGGCCAATCCCGGCGGCGGCTCCGACCCCGGTCAGCACTTGCCCCGGCACTGCCCAGAACACGTTAATGGCGCTGTACACACCCATGGCCAGGAGGATGAAACCGATAACGATGATCCATGGCTGGTTGAGCCACAGCGCCACGGCGATGGACACGGCGGCCAGCATGGCGGCACCGCCGGCATGCCAGTGGCGTTCTTGCAGGCGGTCCGAGCGACGGCTCCACCAGATCATCGCCACGGCGGCGACGGCGTAAGGGATGGCCGTGATCAGGCCGTTCTGCATCAGGCCGATCTCCAGCCCGAACGAGCCGCGGAACGATGCCAGGACCGTGGGCATAAAGAAGTTCATCGCGTTGGAGCCCGAGGTGATGCCGAAATACACCAGCGCCAGCAGCCACACCTGGCGGTTGCACAGTGCCTTGCGGATCATCTGGCCCTTGGTCGGTTGCAGGCCCACCACCAGCGGTTTGTTGCGCTCTTCCTGTTCCAGGGTGCCGATCAGCCAGTTGCGCTGTTTGTCGGTCAGCCAATGGGCATCGGCCGGGTGGTCCGTGAGGTAGAAATAGCAGACCACACCGAGAATCACCGCGGGTACGGCCTCGACGATGTACATCAGGCGCCAGCCGACGAAGCCCCAGGCATCGCCCAGCTCCATCAGGCCCACCGACAGCGGGGCCCCGATAATTTGTGCAATGGGTACGCCCAGGTAAAAGGTGGCGATCATGCGGGCGCGGTAACGGCTCGGGAACCACAGCGACAGCAGATAAATCACCCCCGGGAAGAACCCGGCTTCGGCGATGCCCAGCAATACGCGCAGCGAGATGAAGTGCACCGGCGTCTGCAGGAAGCCCATGGCCCCGGCGATGATGCCCCAGGTCACCATGATCCTCGCGATCCAGACCCGGGCGCCGTAGCGGTGCAGCAGAATGTTGCTCGGCACTTCGAACATGAAGTAACCGAGGAAGAAAATCCCGGCGCCCAGGCCATAAATGGTCTGGCTGATACCGATGTCTTCGTTCATCCGCAGGGCGGCGAAACCGACGTTATTGCGGTCCAGAAAAGCGACCACAAACAGCAGAATCAGAAAGGGGATCATGCGTTTGGTAACGCGTTTGATCGTCTGTTGTTCGATGTCCGAGACATCGGTGAGTGGAGTGGTCATATCGCACGGCCTCAGTTTTTATTGTTGTGAGTAGCGTGAACCTGTTGTGCAGTATTCTGTAGGAGCGAGCTTGCTCGCGAGCTCTTTAAGATCTAAAGATCGCGAGCAAGCTCGTTCCTGCAGGGGCAGAGTGTTATCGGGTGGCAGTGTCTTCAATATGCGCACGCACGATGGCGTCGAAATCCGCGTCGGCAGTGAAGCCCAGGGCGCGGGCGCGGGGCGCCTGGACCTTGCTTGGCCAGCTCTCGACGATGCGCTGGATGGTGGCATCCGGTTCCCAGCGAATCAGTTTGGTCACTTCCTCGCCCGCGACCCGTTGCAGCGCCGAGACCATGTCGTGAACGGTGGTGGTCACGCCCGGCAGCGGGATGATCCGTTGATTGCCCAGGGTCTCTGGCGACAAGGTCATGCCCAGCAGCATTGACTCAATGATCCGCCGTGGCGAGGTCAGGTACACCTGGGTGTCCGGGCGTACCGGGCACACCGCAGGCAGCCCTACCAACGGTTCGCGGATGATTGAACTGAAGAACGTCGATGCCGCCTTGTTCGGTTTGCCGGGACGCACCGCCACCGTAGGCAGGCGCAGTACGCGGCCATCGACAAAGCCCTTGCGGGCATAGTCGGCCACCAGCAGTTCGCCCACGGCTTTTTGCATGCCGTAGGACGATTGCGGGGTGAGTACCGTGTTGTCGTCGACCACGTCCGGCAGCTCGCCACCGAATACGGCGAAGCCGCTGGCATACACAAAGCGCGGGGCGTTGCCCTGTTTGCGCAGGGTTTCGAGCAACAGCATCAGGCCATGCAGGTTGACCTGCATCCCCAGGTCGAAGTCGGCCTCGGCGGCTGAACTGACCACCGCTGCCAAATGCCATACCAGGTCCACGCCGTCGGTCACCCGGGCAATCACTTCGGGGTCGGCTACATCGCCGGTCACCAGTTCGATACGCGGGTCGACGGGGAGGTCTTCACCGGCAAAAGTGTCGAACAGCACGATGCGATCGATCGCGCGGGGGGCCTGGCCTTCAAGCGTCAGGCTGTTGAGGTCGAGCAGGCGTTGGGTCAGTTGTTTGCCGATAAAGCCGGTGCCGCCAGTGATCAGAATCCGCATGTCTTGCTCCTGTTTCTTATGATTATTTTCAAGGCCTGCTGTGGGTCAGTCAGCCTGTACCGTGCGCTGGCGTTGCTCGCCAAGGCCGCTGATGCCCAGGCGTATTTCCTGCCCGGGGCGCAGGTAGACCGGCGCCGGTTTTACCCCCAGGCCCACGCCCGGCGGGGTGCCGGTGGAGATGACATCACCCGGTTGCAGCGACATGCAGCGGCTCAGGTAAGCAATCAGGGCCGGGATCTGGAACACCATGGTGCGGGTGTTGCCGTTCTGGTAGCGCTGTCCGTCGACCTCAAGCCACAGGTCAAGCTGGTGCGGGTCGCTGATTTCGTCGCGGGTGACCAGCCACGGGCCGAGGGGGCCGAAGGTGTCAAAGCCCTTGCCCTTGTCCCAGGTGCCGCCACGTTCCAGCTGCCACTCGCGTTCGGAGACATCGTTGATCACGCAAAACCCGGCCACGTGGTCCATGGCATTGTGTTCATCGATATTGCGTCCGCCTTTGCCGATCACCACGCCAAGCTCGACTTCCCAGTCGGTCTTGGTTGAGTCGCGAGGGATCTCGACGTTGTCGTTGGGGCCGCAGATCGCGCTGGTCCATTTGCTGAACACCACCGGTTCCGATGGCACGTCCAGGCCCGACTCGGCGGCATGATCTGCATAATTGAGGCCGATGCAGATGAACTTGCCGACCTGGCCGACACAGGCGCCAATGCGTGGCGAACCGCTGACCAGCGGCAGGCTGGAAGGGTCGATTTTGCCCAGGGCGGCCAGGCTTGCGGCATCCAGTGCCTTGCCGGCTACATCGGCGATGTGCGCCGACAAATCGCGAATTTTGCCCTGGGCATCCAGCAGCCCCGGTTTTTCCTGACCTTTCTCGCCGTAGCGCAGCAGTTTCATAAAAACTCCTTCATCCAATAAGAAAAACTGTGTCTGCAGGAGCGAGCTTGCTCGCTCCTGCAGAGGGTTTATGCATGTCAGTTACTCATCCCGCCATCAATCACCTGGGTGGTGCCGGTGGTGTAGGCGCTGGCGTCGCTGGCCAGATACAAGGCCAGGCGGGCGATTTCTTCGGCGGTGCCGATACGGCCCATGGGCTGGCGGTCGACGAACGCCTGATACACCTCGGCCTCTGTGCGGCCCTGTTCCAGCGCCTGTTGGGCAATGCGCTGGCGCAAGGACGGCGAGTCCACCGTACCGGGGCAAATGGCATTGCAGCGGATACCCTGGCGCACGTAGTCCGCGGCCACTGATTTGGTCAGGCCGATCACCGCGGCCTTGCTCGCGGTGTAAGCAAAGCGGTTGGGTACGCCTTTTACGCTGGAAGCCACCGAGGCCATGTTGATAATGCTGCCACCGCCCGCGGCCAGCATGCCGGGCAGGAAGGCGCTGATCATGCGGTACATGGCCGTGACATTGAGATCGAAGGAGAACTGCCAGGCCTGTTCGTCGCAGTCCAGCAGTGCGCCGCTGTGAACGTATCCGGCGCAATTGAACAGTACGTCCACCGGGCCGATCTGCTGGCTGACAGCAGCGATGGCCGCAGGTTGCGTCACGTCCAGTTGCAACACCCGGATCCCGGGGATGTCCTGCAGGGACTGAATGTGCAGGTCGGTCGCAATGACCTCTGCGCCTGCATCACGGAACGCGAGTACCGAGGCCAGGCCGATACCCTGGGCCGCAGCGGTGATGACTACGCGTTTGCTGGCAAGATTCATGGGCGGTTTCCATTGTTATTATGTGGCGCGACCGGATCACCCTAATAGTGCTTCGCGATAATCGCCAATGAGATATTCTCAAGTCTCAATAACCGGAGGTTATCGGATGGCTGATGTCGGATTTAATCAATTGTGCAACTGGCTGCGTTATCGCCACTTGGTGCTTATAGACACGCTGGCGCGCACGCAAAACATGCATGCCACCGCTCATGAAATGAACATCAGCCAGCCCGCGGTGAGCAAGATGTTGCGTGAGATCGAGCACCAACTGGACTTTGAAGTGTTTGCGCGTTTGCCACGCAGCATGTCGCTGACCGACCTGGGCAGTCATGTGGCCCGGTTTGCCCAGATCGCGTTGAATGACACCGGCCAGTTTGTCGGTCAGATCAACCATTTGCGCCAGGGCGGCCATGGCCTGCTGAAAGTCGGCACCATCTATGCCGCCACCGCACTGGCGGTTCCGGCGGCCATTGTGCGGGTCAAACAACAGTGGCCGTTGCTCACCTTGCAGGTGCTCGAGGGCACCAGCGCCAACATGCTGGCCATGCTCGAACACAAGGAACTGGACGTAGTGGTGGCACGGTTCACCCTCGACCGTCATCGTGAACTGTTTGAATTCCAGGCCCTGGCGCCGGAGCCGCTGTGCCTGGTCACGGGCAGTCAGCACCCGTTGGCCGGTGCCAGTGAAGTGCCGCTGGCCGATCTGGGCAGTTGGCCTTGGGTGATCTACCCCACCGGCACGCCGATGCGGGTACGGGTGGAGCAGGCCTTTGTCGAAGCGGGCATGCAGACACCGGAGAACACGGTAGAAACGGTATCCCTGCAGACCACCATGCAACTGCTGCAAACAACCCCGGCCGTGGCGATGCTGGCTGAGTCGATGGCGGAGCCGGAAATCCGCGCCGGGCGCTTGACCCGTCTGGCGCTGCCGTTTCCGCTGGTGCTGGCCGATTACGGGGTCATTACCCGGCGCAACGAAGTGCCCCAATGGTCAGCCAAGGCCTTTATTGACGCGCTCTTGAGCGGTCCCGATGCCTTGCGCGGAGCACCCCAGACGCCTTGATAACCCGAGGTTATTAGCCGATCGCATCATGTGATTGGGCAGCCAGCAGGACGCCAACTAGAGTGAGCTACGCTCCGCCTGTCGGGCAGGAGCGCAACCGCTCATGAGAGGCGCGTATGAGAACAATAAAAACCTACAAAACGCTGACGATTTTTTTCCTGTTCCTGATTGGCGTAGTCAATTACCTGGACCGCAGCGCCTTGTCGATCGCCAACACCACCATTCAGCACGACCTGGCAATCAGCCCCATGCAGATGGGGGTGATGCTCTCGGCCTTTTCCGTGGCCTACGCCTTTTCGCAGTTACCCCTTGGCGCCTTGATCGACAAACTCGGCAGCAAGCTGGCGCTGGGCGGATCGCTGGTGGTGTGGTCGGTGGCGCAGGCGGCTTTCGGCCTGTTCAGCAGCTACGGGCATCTGGTGGGGCTGCGGGTATTGCTGGGGATTGGCGAGGCGCCGGTATTTCCTTCGGCGGCCAAGGCCCTGTCCGAATGGTTCGACACCCAGGAGCGTGGCACGGCCACCGGCTGGGTCTGGTCATCGACCTGCATCGGGCCATGCCTGGCGCCACCGTTGCTGACCGTATTCATGGTCCATCTGGGTTGGCGCGGGATGTTCATCCTCACCGGAATCATGGGGCTGTTGCTGGCACTGTGCTGGTTCAAATTCTACAAAAGCAAAGCCCAGTACATGGCTGAGACGGGCCGTGCCGAGCCGGTGGCGGTGCAACAGCACAAGGCGCCGAAGGTGGCCTGGACCTCACTGTTCAGAGACCGCAACACCTGGGGCGCGTTTCTCGGATTCATGGGCGTGATTTACATGATCTGGCTCAACCTCACCTGGTTGCCCGGTTACTTTGAGCGCGAGCACGGCTTGGACCTGTACCGCACGGCCTGGGTAGTATCATTGGCTTATCTGTTCGGTGCAGTGGGCACCATCGTTGCGGGCAAATGCTGCGACCGCCTGGTGGCGCGCGGCATGCGGGTGCTGGCCAGTCGCAAATTGATGGTCATTCTTGGCTTGCTCGGCGGGGCGCTGTTCACCCTGATCGTCGCCTTCACCACCAACGTGGTGGCGTGCGTGGTGCTGCTGTGCCTGACCATGTTCTTCATTAACATCTCAAGTGCCACGGCGTGGATGATCGTCAACACCATCGTGCCCTCGGAGCGGGTGGCGTCGTTCGGTTCGATCCAGAACTTTGGCGGATACCTGGCAGGCTCCGTGGCGCCGATCCTGACCGGCTTCAGCGTGCAGCAGAGCGGCTCGTTTTCCACTGCGTTTGTGATCAGTGCGGTGGTGGCGGTGTGTTCAGCGTTTGCATACTTCGCGCTGCTCAAAGAGCCGGGTATACCCGTAGAACCGCTGGCCAAGCTTGATGGAGCACCAGCAGTGGCCTAAAAGCGAACCTCAGTAGGAGCGAGCTTTTAATCGAGCCCACATTGATTACCCAGTGAACTCGATATTTTTGAGAAGCTCGCGAGCAAGCTCGCTCCTACGGGGTTATGGGGTTGCTCTAACCCGGTGACTGTAACGCCTGCGCGCCGCCGGCCTGCTTGCCCGCCCTGGCCGAACGCATCAGCATCAAGGCACCAATCAATGCCGTTACCGCCAGAAAGTACATCCCGGCATGGGGGTTATTGAACTGCTGTTCGGCCCAGGTTTTCACCGTCGGCGCGAGGAACCCGCCGAGGTTGCCCAGGGCGCCGATCACCGCAATCCCGCTGGCCGCTGCAGCACCACCCAGAAAGCGGGTCGGCAGGGTCCAGAACAACGGTTGCACGGTGATGAACCCGGCTGCCGCCAGGCAGAACGCGAGGATTACCAGTGGCAGGCTGGCGCTCAGGGTCGAACCGACCATGCCCACGGCCGCCAGTGCCAGCATGATCGCCGCGAAGCGGGTTTGCTGGCCTTTACGGTCGGCATGCCGGGTCACGGCATACAGCACGCACACCGTGGCTATCCACGGGATGGAGGTCAGCAGGCCAACCTTCAGGCCAATGCCGGTCCCCAGCAGTTCGGCGATCCGGGTCGGTAGATAAAACAGCACGCCATACACGCTGACCTGAATCGTGAAGTAGATCAGGGTGAAGTACAGGACCTTGGGGTTGATCAGCGCGGCGCGCCACGAAGACGGGCCTTTATTGGCTTTGAGCTGTTGTTCTTTTTCAAGCTCGTGCTCGATGGCTGCCTTTTCATCGCGGCTCAACCACTTGGCATCCCGCGGTTTGTCGGTCAGGTAAAAGAACGCAAACACGCCGATGATCGAGGCCGCGAGGCCTTCGGTGACAAACATCCATTGCCAGCCGGCGAGGCCGAACTGGGCGGTCTCCAGCAGCCAGCCCGACACCGGACCGCCCACCATTAACGACACCGGCACCCCGAAGTAGTAAATGCCATAGGCCGAACCGCGCTGGTTCTGCGGGAACCAGTAGGTCAGGTACAGCACCACCCCCGGCGACAGGCCGGCTTCGGCCACCCCCAGCAGAAAACGCAGAATGTAGAAGCTGGTTTCGTCGTGGGCAAACATCATCGCTGCCGACACCAGGCCCCAGGTGACCATGATCCGGCTCAGCCAGATACGCGCGCCGACCTTGTGCAGCATCAGGTTGCTGGGTACTTCAAATACGGCATAGCCGATAAAGAAAATACCCGCACCCAAGGCAAACGCCGCGTTGCTCAGGCCGGTGTCTGCCTGGAAGGCATGTTTGGCAAAACCAATGTTGGAGCGGTCGATGATTGCCATGGCAAACATCAGTGCGACAAAGGGCAGGATGCGCCAGCGAATTTTGCTGAGCGCCTGTTTCAACGCGGGGTTAGACATGAAGTGCTCCAATTGTTTTTTTTGTGGAGTGCAGCGACATAGGTCCAGCAGTTACAGCTTTTTCAGGGCCGCCCGGGCATAGGCAGCGACCACCAGAAAGCAACCCATCGGTAGCAGATAGGCCACGGCAGTTGAGGAGTGATCGGCCACCAGTCCCATCACGTAAGGCAGCAGCGCGCCGCCGACAATGGCCATGATCATGAATGAGCTGCCGCGCTTGGTATGGGCACCGAGGTTTTTCACGCCCATGGCGAACAGGGTCGGAAACATGATCGACATAAAGAAAAATATGGCCACCAACGCCACTACCGAGATGCCTTCAAACCCCATCACCACCACGGCACTGAGCACCACGTTGATCAATGCGTAAATCAGCAGCAGGCGCTGGGCATTGACCCGGCCCATCAGCCAGGTGCTGAAAAAGCGGCCAAACATGAAGCTGAGCATTGCCACCGACAGCAAGTACGCCGCTTGCTGGCTGCTCATCTGTGCCCAGTGTTCGGTGACGTAGTTGATAAAGAACGCGCCGACGCCAACCTGTGCGCCGACATAAAAGAACTGGGTGATGACCCCGGTGACGAACTCGCGGTGCTGCCACAGGGTTTTGGCGTTGTGTTGCTGGACTTGCGCTTCCTGTTCACGCAAGTCGGGCAGCGGGGTGCGGGCGATCAATACCGCAACCAGCAGCACCATTGCGGCAATCACCAGGTAGGTCATTTGCAGCGACTGGGTGGTGTCGACACTGTTGGCACCGCTGAAGAACAGCGCGCCGCCAATCAGCGGCCCGAAAAACTGCCCCAGGCCGTTGAACGATTGCGCCAGGTTCAGGCGTCGTTCTGCTCCGGCTGGTGAGCCGAGCACCGTGGCATAGGGGTTGGCTGCGGTTTCCAGACAGCCCAGGCCACAGGCAATCACAAACAGCGCGAACAAGAAGAACTGAAAACTCTGTGCGGCGGCGGCCGGCATGAACAGCAACGCGCCGGTGGCGTACAGGCACAGACCGAGCAGGATGCCCGCCTTGTAGCCGTATTTGTCCATCAGCAAACCGGCGGGCAGGGCGATCAGAAAATACGCCCCGAAGTACGCGCTTTGCAGCAAGCCCGACTGCGCTTTGCTGACGTGCAGGGTTTCCTGAAAGTGCTTGTTCAGCACGTCCAGCAGGCCATAGGACAGGCCCCAGAGAAAGAACAGGCAGGTCACCAGAATCAGTGCCCAGCGGTAGGACGTAACGCCCCGGGAAACCGGCGCTGTTGCGACGTTCGAGTGCTTGAGTGACATGGCGCATCTCCTTTTTATTGTTTTTAGAGCGGTGTATCTGCCGGCATGAATCACCAAATCACCTGTAGGAGCGAGCTTGCTCGCGAGCTCTTCAAGATCAACAGCTCGCGAGGCAAGCTCGCTCCTACAGGGTCAGGTGAGGCTGAAGATTCGGGTCATGGGTGCCCACTTTTCTGTCGGTTGTGTCCATGGCGTACGTTGCTGAAAGCGCCACATCAGCACTTCCCATTGCTGTACTCGGGCATCGCTGGCGCTGGCCTGTTCAAACGCCAGGGAATTGAAGTCAGGCGCGGTGTCCATGACCATGAACAGCCGTGTACCCAGCCTCCAGATCTGCATGTCGAGCACCCCGTACTGGCGCAGGTGTGCGCTGATCTGTGGCCAGATCTGTTGATGCAAGCGTTCGTACTCGGCAATCAGCGCCGGGTCGTCGATCAGGTCCAGGGCCAGGCACTGGCGGTTCATGTCAGGGCCCGGTCGAGGTGGGTGTAGCCGCCGTCCACCACCAACCATTGGCCGGTGGTGTGGGAGGCGCGCGAGGACAGCAGAAACAGCACGCTGTCGGCGATTTCTTCGCTGGTGGTCATGCGCTGGCCGAAGGGGATTTTTTCGACGATGCTCGCCAGCTTGGCCTCGGAGTCGGCAAAGGTGTTGATCCAGCGCTCGTAGAGCGGGGTCATGACTTCGGCCGGGATCACGGCATTGACCCGGATGCCGTCAGCCAGTAAAGAGGTGGCCCATTCCCGGGTCAGTGACAGTTGCGCACCTTTGGCCGCGGTGTAGCCGCTGGTGCCGCCTTGCCCGGTGAGGGCGGTTTTGGAGCTGATATTGACGATGGAACCGCGGGTGGCCCGCAGCGCGTCCACGCACAGGTGGGTCATCAGGTAGTAGTGGATCAGGTTTTTTTCCAGCGATTCGACGAACGCCGAACGCCCGGCTTCAAGCCCCACGCTATCGTTGACCCCGGCGTTATTGACCAGCCCGTCGATGCGCCCGAAACGCTGTAACACGCTGGCCACGGCGGCGCGGCAGGCGTCTTCATCGCGCAGTTCGACCTGAATGAACACACTTTGTGAGCCACGCTGATCCAGTTGTCGAGCCAGTTCATCGGACAGCGGGCTGTGGCCGAAAATCACCGGGATCGCGCCTTCGTCAGCCAGGCCCAAAGAGATGGCAGCGCCGATACCCGAGCCGCCGCCGGTAACGATAAAAACCTTGTCCTGCAGGTACAGATTCATTGTTTCACTCCTTTAATCCCATAGATGGCGCAGGCATTGCCACCCCGAATCGCGGCTTGCTGCGACGTGCTCAAACGGTGCAATACGCTGTCGACCAGGCTGCAGGTGTCGGCGTATTCACTCGCCAGCAGGCACACCGGCCAGTCCGAGCCGAACATCAGGCGTTCGGGGCCGAACAGTTGCAGTGCGGTTTCCAGGTAGGGGGTCAGTTGCGCGCTTTGCCAGTGCTGCCAATGGGCTTCGGTGATCAGCCCCGACAGCTTGCAACTGACATGGGGCAGGGCGGCCAAGGGGGCGAGTTGCCGGGTCCAGGTTGTTAAATCGTTGGCCTGCACATCCGGTTTGCCCAAGTGATCGAGCACCATGGCGTGCTGGTCGTGCTGTTGGCACAACGCTGTTGCAGCGGGTAAATCCGGCGCTTTGATCAGCACTTCATAGACCAGCCCCCGGCGTTGCAAGGTGTTCAACCCCCGGTTAAACGCCGGGTTTTGCATGACGGCGGCCGGCGAGGGTTCGTCTTGCAACTGATGACGAAAGCCTCGCAAGGCAGGCGCTTGCGCCCAGCGTTCCAGCGACTGTTCAAGGTCGTCGGCGCACAGGTCGACCCAGCCCACCACGGCGTGAATCCACGGGTAGCGTTCAGCCAGTGCCAGCAACTGATCGGTCTCTGTTTCACAGGCCCGGGCTTGCACGGCAATGCAGCCGTCGAACCCGGCTGCGTCCAGCAACGGGCGCAGATCAGCGGGCTGGAAATCCCGGCGCAAACCGGTCATGTCGCGGCCTATCCAGGGATAGGCCGCAGCGTCATAGCGCCAGAAGTGCTGGTGCGCATCGAGGCGAAGTAAGGACGACATTATTATTGTGCTCCGTCCGCTGGTTTAGCCCCGATACCGGTGCTGCTCGCGGGACGCGGCCTTCATCTGGATCGAGAACCCCGGTGCCTGTGGCGGCATATACGCCGCGTTGCGAATCACGCACGGGTCTTCAAAGTGCTCATGCAGGTGATCGACAAATTCCACCACCCGGCCTTCATGGGTACCGGCCATACACAGGTAATCGATCATCGACAGGTGCTGTACGTATTCGCACAGGCCAACCCCGCCGGCGTGCGGGCACACCGGCAAGTTGTACTTGGCGGCCATCAGCATCACGGCCAGCACTTCGTTGACCCCGCCCAGGCGGCAGGCATCGATCTGCACCACATCAATCGCTTCACGCATGATCAGTTGCTTGAACACGATGCGGTTCTGGCACATCTCGCCGGTGGCCACTTTGACCGGGGCCACGCCCAGGCGGATTTTGCGGTGGCCTTCGACGTCGTCCGGGCTGGTGGGCTCTTCGATAAACCACGGGTTGGCGAACGACAGTTCACGCACCCAGTCGATCGCGGTATCGACTTCCCAGACCTGGTTGGCGTCGATCATCAACTGGCGGTCCGGGCCCAGCACTTCACGGGCTATGCGTACGCGGCGAATGTCGTCCTGCAGGTCGTGGCCGACTTTGAGTTTGACGTGGGAGAAACCGGCATCGACCGCTTCCTGGCACAGGCGGCGCAGCTTGTCGTCGGCATAGCCCAGCCACCCGGCCGAGGTGGTGTAGCAGGGGTAGCCGTTGGCTTGGAGCAGTGCCAGGCGCTCGGCTTTGCCGTGGGCGCGTTCGCGCAGCAAGGTCAGGGCTTGCGCGGGGGTGATGCAGTCGGTGATGTAACGGAAATCAATGCAGCGCACCAATTGCTCGGGGCTCATGTCCGCCACCAGGCGCCATACCGGCTTGCCCTCGGCTTTGGCCCACAGGTCCCAGGCGGCGTTGACCACCGCCCCGGTGGCCAGGTGAATCGCGCCCTTGTCGGGGCCGATCCAGCGCAGTTGGCTGTCGCTGGTGACGTGGCGCCAGAAACGCCCCATGTCTTCGGCGATCCACTCCAGCTTCAAGCCCACCAGCAGGCTGGCCAGGGCCTTGATCGAAGCGCAGCAAATTTCGTTGCCGCGGCCGATGGTGAAGGTCAGGCCGTGGCCTTCCAGGCCCGGGGTATCGGTGTCGAGAATCACATAGGCCGCGGAGTAGTCCGGGTCCGGGTTCATCGCATCCGAACCGTCCAGCGATTGCGAAGTGGGGAAGCGGATGTCTTCAACGCGTACGGCAGTAATGGTGGTCATGGCGCAGCTCCCTGTCACTCGGCATTCACGGTGCGTTGGTTTTGTTCGCCCAGGCCGGCGATGCCCAGGCGGATCTGCTGACCGGCGCGCAGGTACACCGGCTCGGGCTTGATGCCCAGGCCGACGCCAGGCGGGGTGCCGGTGGAAATCACATCGCCCGGTTGCAGGCTCATGAACTGGCTGAGGTAGCTGATGATTTTCGGGATCTGGAAAATCATCGTCCGCGTGTTGCCGTTCTGGTAGCGCTTGCCATCGACTTCCAGCCACAGGTCGAGCTGATGCGGGTCGGCGATTTCATCCCGGGTGACCAGCCACGGGCCGAGCGGGCCAAAGGTGTCGCAGCCTTTGCCTTTGTCCCAGGTGCCGCCCAGCTCCAGCTGGAACTCGCGCTCGGACACGTCATTGATCACGCAGTAACCGGCTACATGTTCCAGGGCGTCGCTTTCGCTGATATAGCGCCCGCCCTTGCCGATGACAACGCCCAGCTCGACTTCCCAGTCGGTTTTGCGGGAGTTGCGCGGGATTTCGATATCGTCGTCGGGGCCGACGATGGCGCTGGTCCACTTGCTGAAAACCACCGGTTCGGCCGGGATGGCGGCGCCGGTTTCGGCGGCGTGGTCGGCGTAGTTGAGGCCGATGCAAATGAACTTGCCGACCTGGCCGACACAGGCGCCAATGCGTGGCGAGCCTTCTACCAGCGGCAGGGTTGACGGGTCGATCTCTTGCAGGCGGGCAATACTTTGCGGGCTCAGGGTAGCGCCTGCGATATCAGTGACCACTGCGGACAAGTCGCGCAATTGACCGTTGTTATCAAGCAGGGCGGGACGTTCCTGGCCTTTGTTACCGATGCGCAGCAGTTTCATAAAAATTCCTTTATCAACTATGAAGTCCCTGTAGGAGCGAGCTTTTTTCAAGATCAACAGCTCGCGAGCAAGCTCGCTCCTACAGATGTGGAGGGGGCTAGTTGCTCCAGCCGCCATCAATGATTTGTGCGGTGCCGGTGGTGAAGCCGCTGGCACTCGACCCCAGATACAGCGCCAGCTGGGCGATTTCTTCGGCACTGCCGATGCGGCCCATGGGCTGGCGTGCAGCGAAGGCGGCGTACACCTCGTCGACACTGCGGCCTTCGCACAGGGCCTGTTCGCTGATGCGCTGACGCAGGGAAGGGGAGTCGACGGTGCCGGGGCAGATGGCGTTGCAGCGGATGTTCTGGCTCACAAAGTCGGCCGCCACCGAACGGGTCAGGCCAATCACTGCACCCTTGCTGGCGCAGTAGGCAAAGCGGTTGGGTACGCCTTTGACGCTGGACGCCACCGAGGCCATGTTGATGATCGAGCCGCCGCCATTGCTCAGCATGCCCGGCAAGAAGCCGCGGATCATGCGGTACATGGCGGTGACGTTGAGGTCCAGGGCGAAGTTCCAGTCTTTTTCGCTGCACTCCAGAATGTTGCCGCTGTGCACCACGCCGGCGCAGTTGAACAGCACATCCAGCGGGCCAAGTTTGCTGGCCAGGCGCTCGATTGCAGCGGCATCGGTAACGTCTAAAAGATGAGGCTGTGCCCCTTCGATGGCGTCGAGGGCAGCGGCATTGATGTCGGCGGCGAAGACTTCAGCGCCAGCGGCGAGGTACGCCTGGACGCTGGCCAGGCCAATGCCCTGAGCGGCTGCCGTGATCAGCACGCGTTTGCCGGAAAGATCCATAGGTGCTCCGTGTCGCGATTCATTATTTTTATTTTGGCCCAATGGTCAGGCCATTGTGGGCGTAGCAAATGGCAAAACGACGCAAGTATCGGGATAAGGTTTGCTATGATCGCTTTACGTTATCCGTTCAATGGTCAGGCCATTGGGCCTTTTGTAGCATGCACCTCAAGCGTCAACAAGCGTCTTTTTTCCACAAAAGTGCTCGTCGAACGCCGTCCAGACCAGAGCTTATTTCACAATGCCATTTCAAGTTATTGATAACCAAAGACTTTACCGGCAGATCGCCGATCAGCTACGGGCCTTGATCGACAGCGGTGAATTTCCGCCGGGCAGCCGTTTGCCGGCTGAGCGCGAGTTGGCCAAGTTGCTGGGCGTGAGCCGGGCATCTGTGCGCGAGGCGATGATTGCTCTGGAAGTGATTGGCTTGGTGGATGTGCGGGTCGGTAACGGGGTATTGGTCTGCGAGCCGCCGGTGCAAGCGGTATCGAGTGAGCCGGTGATGGCCCAGGTCACGCGCAATCAATGGAAGGAACTGGACCCCGAGCTGGGGATTGAGGTGGATTTCAGTGCCGAGATCCCGCCCTTCGCCTTGCTCCAGGCGCGCCGTCTGATCGAACCCGAGGCCGCGGCACTGGCGGCGTTGAATGCCAGCGATGAAGAACTGGCAGGCATCCGCGAAGCGTTCGAGCGCAACGTGCAGGACAACCGCGAGGGTTCCCACACCCATCCCGGCGACCGCCTGTTTCATATCCGCATCGCCCAGGCCTCGGACAACCCGGCCTACGCGTTGATGATCCAGCACCTGCTGGGCCATCGTTACGGCAGCATGTTCCAGCGCCTGCAAAGTCATTACGGCTCGGGTGACATGCCCCATCGTTCGGAAGACGAACACCGGCGGGTGCTGCAGGCGCTGGAGCAACACGATCCGGGCGCCGCGCGTCAGGCGATGGCCGAGCATCTGGATGAAGTGATCAGGATTTTCAGTCGCAGCGCTCAGTGAGTCGCGGCGCTCACTGCAGCCATGATTCGCTGATACGCCGCTCCAGCTCTTCGAGATCAGCCATGCCCAACACCCGGGTGGTGTTCAGGCCGCGCAGGTAGCCCTTGAGCTGATTGGCGGCGCAACGCACCTCGTCGGGACTAGCGTTAGCGTCGTGCAGCGCTTCTTCATACAGGACCAGGTATTCGGCTACCCGGTCGCGATACTCCGGCAGAACGGCTTCACGGATCAGGTCGAAGGTTCTCAGCTTTTGATTAGTGTTCAAGTTTCCCCCTGTGGGAGTGTTGTTATTAGAAGCGAGCTCAATGTAGCTCACGTGAGCGTTTCTACACAGGGGGCATGGCTATTTGCTTATGCCACGTTGAGCACCGGCGCTTTTTGCTGACGGTACAGCGCCATCGTTGCGCAGAACCCGCAAAAGGCCGCGAACATCAGCCAGAACGCAGGGGATGCCTTGTCTCCGGTAGCCTGTACCAGAATGGTCGAAATGGCAGGTGTGAAGCCGCCGAATAGCGCCGTGGCCAGGCTGAAGGCCAGAGAGAACCCCACCACCCGTACGTTTTGCGGCATGACTTCGGTCAGGGCTGCCACCATTGCGCCGTTGTACAGACCAAAGAAGAACGAGAAGTACAGCAGCACGATGAGCAGCCGTTCAAAACTCGCGGCTTCGGCCAGCCAATGCATGGCCGGATAGGCGGTGAGCATGCACAGCAGGGAAATGCCCAGCAGCAGGGGCCGACGGCCGATTTTGTCGGAGAGGGCGCCGCCAATGGGTAACCAGATGAAGTTGCTCAGGCCGACGAACAGGGTCACCACCAGACTGTCGGTGGTGCTCAGGTTGAGTACGGTCCTGCCGAAGGTCGGGGTGTAGACCGTGATCAGGTAGAAGGTGGTGGTGGTCATGGAAGCCAGCAGGCCGCCCGCCAGCACGGTCCGCCAGTTTTCACGCATGGAGCGGAACACTTCGCTGGCGCTTGGGTGGTGGCGCCGGGCTTTGAAGGCCTCGGTTTCTTCCAGCGAGCGGCGAATGACAAAGATGAACGGGATAATCACGCAGCCGATGAAGAACGGAATGCGCCAGCCCCAGGCGGCAATCTCGGACGTCTCCATAAATGCATTGATCGAGTATCCCAGTGCAGCGGCCAGAATGATCGCCACCTGCTGACTGGCTGATTGCCAGCTGGTGTAGAAACCCGTTCGCCCGGGCGTGGCGATTTCGGCCAGATACACCGAAACACCGCCCATTTCTGCACCCGCAGAAAACCCTTGCAGCAGCCGTCCCAGCAACACCAGAACCGGGGCGGCAATGCCGATGCTGGCATAGCCCGGCACCAGTGCAATCAGTACCGTGCCCGCGGCCATGATCGACAGCGTTACGATCAGCCCTTTACGCCGTCCCACCTTGTCGATGTAGGCACCCAGAATGATGGCGCCCAGCGGGCGCATCAAAAAGCCGGAACCAAAGACTGCAAAAGTCATCATCAGCGAGGCAAATTCGCTGGTCGCAGGAAAGAAGGTCCTGGAGATATAGGTGGCGTAAAAACCGAACAGGAAGAAGTCGAACTGTTCGAGGAAGTTACCGCTGGTGACCCGCAAAATGGCGCCTAGCTTGGACCCCTTTTTGCGGCTTGTTTCTATTGTTGTTTTCATCATGGCTACCGTCTTGCTGGATATTGTTATTGGAATGAGTGTTCGCGTGTCAGTCGCTTGCGGCGTTAATCGGGTTGGGCTGGCGCTTTTCGATGGCGTATTTGAGCAGGGCTGCGCTGCGGAAGATGCCGTGGGCAAATTTGCTGTACGGCATGGTCAGGAAGAACGCCATGACCAGGCCGAGGTGGATCGCCAGGGCCAGCCCCAGGGCGCTGGTGTCACGCAGGGCGAGTAACGCCAGCCCGCTGGCACTGATCAACAGCAGCAATGCGATAAAGCCGCGGTCCATGGGCTTTTGCTGTTCGTCGCCCTGATCCGGATGACGGCGCAGGTTCAGCCATAACAACCCGGCCGGGCCGACCAGCAGGCCAAGACCACCGACGATGCCCAGCATCACGGGCAGGCTGAACACGGGATACGGAGCCGACCAGTGCAGGACAAAGTGATAGAGGGTGGCGACGCCGGTAGCTGCGAAGCACAGCATGAAGCCGTAGAAGGTCAAGTGGTGGAAGCGCCGACGCCACAGGGTGAACGCGTCGTCGCTATTGTTACAGCCCTCGCCGTGCCCTCCGTCCAGATACTTGAGCCGGGCAACGTTGGACGTCGCTTCCAGGGCCGCTGAGGTTTTAAGCCCCAGAGGGGCGCTGGCAGGTGAAATATCGCGCCAGAAGCGGCGTACGCCCAGGGTCAGGGCAAGCACTGCAAAGCCGAACACCGGCCCGAACATCAGTGCCAGTGTGTTGTGCGGGAAAATCCCGTAGAAATTGCCCCCGGCCATAGGGGTCAAGAGATTGCCCATCACCATCAGCATGAGGCACAGAAATAACGCCAGCCCCGCCGCAGTGGCCAGGGCCAGGGTCAGGCCGTTGCGCTGATACAAAGTGCCCAGGGCCTTGGGCCAGGCGTATTCGGCGTAGGTGTCGAGGCGTACCTTGGCCATGGCCTTGGGCACATTGATTGCAAATTCGTGGGGGGCTGCGTATTGGCAGGCATGCAGGCACGCACCACAGTTGTGGCAAAGGTTGGCCAAGTAGTGGATATCGGCCTGGGCAAATTCAAGACGCCGGGTCATGGCCGGAAACACCGCGCAGAAGCCCTCGCAGTAACGGCAGGAGTTGCAGATCGCCAGCTGGCGCTGGACTTCGGTTTCATCAAGGTTCAATACCGGGATCAATTCGCCGGATGCCTTGGGATCAAACAGTTGCATGTCGAGATTCCGAAATCGTGGAGGAAGGGCCATAGCCCACGGAGGCGGCGGCCTGTACGCCGGCAATACGCCCGAACGCGGTACCGATGGCCATGCCGATACCCGCGGTGTAGCCCTTGCCCAGTACGTTGCCGGCCATCATTTCGCCGGCAACGAACAGGTTGGGGCTGGGCTTGCCATTGAAATGCACGGCAGCGGTTTCGTCGGTGGCAAGGCCCAGATAGGTGAAGGTAACGCCCGGTTTGAGCGGATAGGCATAGAACGGTGGCTGCACCAGCGGCCGTGCCCAATGGGTTTTGGCCGGGGTTAGCCCCCGGGTGTGGCAATCGTCCAGCGCGGTGTGGTCGAAGGTGCCGACGTGACAGGCCTTGTTGTAGTCCTCCACGGTTTTCACGAACGCCGCCTGGGGCAGCTGCAGCTGGCGGGCCAGATCCTCCAGGGTGTTGGCCCGGGTACCGGAGAACACCGGCGGCATGAAGCGGCCGATGGCTTGCTGGTCGATGATCGAGTACGCCTGCTGACCCGGTTGGCCCGCCACCAGCCGTCCCCAGATGGCATAGCGCTTGGGCCAGAAATCTTCGCCCTCATCGTAGAACCGCTCGCCGTCACGGTTGACGACCACACCCAGGGATACGCAATCGATGCGCGTGCAAATACCGCCGTCATACAGGGGGGCGCGAGCATCAATGGCGACCATGTGCGCCTGGGTCGGATCGCCGATCCCATCAGCACCGTGATCAAGCATGCGCCGCAGCAGGATACCGGTGTTGAACCGTGTGCCACGGATCAGGAAGTTGTCCGAAGGCCATTCCCCCCGTTCATTCTGCCCCCAGGCTTCGCGCAGCCATTCACGGTTGGACTCAAAGCCGCCTGCCGCCAGTACGCAGGCCCGGGCTTCAATGCGTTGCGCGGCCACGGCCTGGCCATCGACCTCATGTGCGCCAATGTGGGCGGCGATGAATTTGCCGTCCTTGAGCTCAATGTCGGTCACTTGCGTGTTGTAGCGGATCTCGACGCCCAGGCGTTCGGCACTGCGGAAATAAGCATTGACCAGGGCTTTACCGCCGCCCATGAAAAAGGCGTTGGTCCGCGCCACATGCAGCGCGCCCGATAGCGGCGGTTGAAAATGCACGCCATGGGAGCGCATCCAGTCGCGGCAGGTCGAAGACGCGCGAATGGCGATGCGGGCCAGTTTCTCATCGGTGATACCGCCGGTGACCTTCAGCAGGTCTTGCCAGTATTCCTCTTCGGGATAGGCATCGATCAGCACGTCCTGAGGGGCATCGTGCATGCAGCGCAGGTTACGCGTGTGTTGAGAATTGCCGCCTCGCCATACCTTGGGCGAGGCTTCAAGCAGCATGACGCTGGCGCCGGCTTCCCGAGCCATCAGTGCGGCACACAGGGCTGCATTGCCGCCACCTATGATGAGTACATCGATCATTATTTCTCCTCGGTTCGCAAGGCAGCCGGAACAATTGCGCCTTGCAAAGGAGGGAGAAGGTAGGTGAGCGCCCAAAGCGCCGAAAGACAGGATTCGACGCGGGGTGTTTAGTTTTACTAAAGGGTAGGCCGGTTCGGGTTGCTAGTCGTCGGCGGTTTCAATCAGGGTTGCGCCGGGCCACTGGTGATCCTGCACCAGTTTTTTTGCCACCTCTACCATCACCAGCCGCGTGGCCAGCGCCGCCGGGGACAGTTCGTCATCGGCCAGGGTCGCCAGAAGATTACGCCGGCCCACATGGGGGTCAGTGATTTGCACCAGTGAAAGCCCTGACTCGCCTTTAAGCGCCGCAGCCGCGCCGGGTTGAATCGTGGCGGCATGCCCGGCCCGCACGGCGTTCATCAAGATTGCCAGACCGTCGACTTCCATCACGATATTGGGGGTGATCCCCGAACGCTCGAATGCCGTCATCAAGGTTGAACGCAGCCCGTGTTGCGAACTTGGCATCACCAGCGGCAAGCCGCCCAGGTCGGCTATCTGCACGCCATCACCGCGAGGAGCATTGGGCAGTTCGGGTGAGGCGATGACAAACAGTTTTTCATCGAGCAGGGGGGTGATGCTCCAGCGCTTCCCGCCTTCGAGCTGAAACAGGATGGCCAGGTCAATCTGTCGTGCATTGAGCTGCGTGGCCAAATGGCCCGACAGCATCTCCACCAGATGCAACTGAATGTCCGGATAGCGCTCACGCATCGCATTGATCAAGGGCAGCGCGAGCACGGTAGCCGTGGTGGGGGCCAGGCCGACGCTGACGTACCCGCTCATACGGCCGCGATGGGCAGCCATCACGGCGTTTTCGGCCTGACGCAGGGTCAGTTGGGCGTGATGTAAAAAGGCGACACCGGCGCTGGTGGGGGTGACGCCGGTGGAGGTGCGATTCAGCAGGCGGGTCGACAGCTCGTTTTCGAGCCTGGAGATTTGCTGGCTCAGGGCCGAAACCCCGACCTCCAGTTCAAGAGCGGCACGTCCAAGACTGCCCAGTTCAACAATCTTTACGAAATAGCGCAGTTGCCTCAACTCCAAACGATACCGCTCCCTCAAATGCTGATTCAGACGCCGGGAAATGCCTGGCGAGTCGAGCCGCTATTGTGCCCATCCCGGGTTCAACGCAGAAAGCGACTTTTACGCCAGGGCGCCGGTTATTGGAAGCTGTAAGGCGTGAGCGCGGTCGGATCAATGTTCTGATCGACTTTGACCAGCGCCTCTTTGAGCGGGCACAACAGGCCGACGCTGGTTTTGCGGCAGTCTTTGGCGCTTGCGAAATCACCCTTGAGCGGTGTTTGGGCACCGTCTAGCCGGGTCAGGTTGCGGATCTGATCCATCGACTGGGCTTCAAAGGCGATGCGCAAAAAGTAGTCGCCGGTTTTGACTTCCTTGTAACGCTCGAACTGCAATGTGCCTACCGGCGGGATGTTGTTTTCCAGATAGTCACCCAGCTTCCAGCCGAAGCCGAGCATGGTGCGCAGGTACGAGATGTTGGTGTCGTGGGCCACCAGCAGCATCAGCGGTACATCGGGCGGGGCGCCCTGTGGATCCTTGCTGGCGAAGGCGGTGCCTTGCTTGAGCTCCAGGGAAATCTGGTTCATCAGCTCGGACGCGCCACGGCTGGCGATGTAGGGGATGTCATTGAGGAAGTCGTATTTGGCTTTGGTCAGTACCATCAGGCTCGACACCTCGGCCGGGGTACGGGCATTGCCGAAGGCGACCTTGTCCAGTGGCAGGCCCTGGCTGTACTCCAGGCGGAACACTTCACCCATGTTGGCACCGGCGCTCAGGCCCTTGATCGAGAAGCGGCCCTTGGCGTTTTCTTCGAGTACCCAGGGCTGTTTGCCGTACGGGCAATCGGCGGCAGGCAGGCAGGCGACTTCCCGGAGTTTTTCTTCAAAGGGTTTGTAGCGCTCTTGTGCGGCTTCAACACTGCCGCCCAGAGCCTTGAGGATTTGGGCCTTGGCTTTTGCCGGGTCAAGGGCGGCAAATGGCATTTCATTGGCCTGGAACAGGGCGTCCTGTTCGCCTGCAACATAGGTCGGCTGGAACCCGCAACCGGGGAACATGCCGTCGAGCAAGGCCTGGGCCGTGGCTTTGGTACGTTGCAGGGGGCTGGCATGGACCAGCAGTTGGCGGGCGTCCGGGCAGCCTTTGGGGATCAGCCCGGCAGTACGCAGGACCTGGCCGCGATAACGGCCCATTTCGACGGCGCCGGTGTAGCCGTGGCCGGTCAGATTGCCCAGCGGCACCAGCCAGGTTGGCCATTGACGCTGGGTCACGCGGGTGAGCAGTTTTTCATTGGACTCGGTCGGCGGCCGTACCCCGTGGCGGCTGACCTGTACCACTTTATCCAGTACGTAGCCGTCACTGGACGCGGTTTGGGCAAAGGCTGGAGGGCTGAGCATGCCGGCCAGTAGCAGGCTGGCGTAGAGCGAGGTCTTCATGGGGGTTCCTTTTGGTCTTGCTGGACACAATGGGCGCAGAGTCTAGTCGGCAAATGACTCAAGCACTCTGAATCATATAGTCGCTGGCGAAGGCTGCGATAAGGGCTGAAGGACCTTCGTCTCTGTCCGGCCCCATCGCAGCCTGCGGCAGCGACTACAGGTCTGTGGTTTATGGATAGCGCGCCGTGGTCATCGCGGTGCGGTCAATGGCTTTGCTCAGGGTGCTGGCAAAACTCTCCAGCGGGCACAGGGTGCCAACCGCGGTTTTTTTGCAGCCGGGCTGTTCGAAGTCCACCTGCAGCGGCACGTTGTTGCCGGTCAGCGGAGTCAGGTTGCGGATCTGATCCGGTGACTGGGTCAGGAAGGTGGTGCGGATGAAGCGTTCACCACTGTTTGCGTCGCGATAGCGTTCAAAGGCCAGGGTGCCGGTTGGCGGGATGTTGCCGGGCTGGTACTCGCCCAGGGCCCAGTGAAAGCCGAGCAGGGTGCGCAAGTGCGAGAGGTTGGTGTCGTGGGCGACAATCACCAGTAACGGGGCTTTGGGCGGATTGCCCAGCGGGTCGGATTTTTCCAGTGCGGTGCCTTGTTCCAGTGCCAGCAGCAACTGGTTCATCAACTGCGAACCACCGCGTTTGGCAATGTGCGGCGTGTCATTGACGAAGTCGTACTTGGCGCGGTGCAGTCGGGTCAGGGCCATCACCTGTTTGGCGTTGGCGGCATGGCCGAAAGCGACTTCGGACAAAGGTTTGCCTTCGCTGTATTGCAGGCGAAAGGTTTCGCCCAGGGATGACGCCTTGTCCAGGCCCTTGATCTTCAGACGCCCCTCATCATTCTGTTTAAGCACCCATTCGGCTTCGTAGAACGGGCATGGTTTGCCTTCTATACAGGCTGCGGCCTTGAGCAGGTCCAGGTCCGGTTGCAGTCGGGCCTTCGCCGCCTGCAGGTCACCGCCCAGGGCCTTGAGGATTTCACCTTTGGCGATCACCGGATCGATGCGGGCAAAGTCCATCTTGTCGGTCTGGAACAGCGGGTCGAGTTTTTCCGTGCTGGCCAGGGCCTTTTGTCCGCAGCCGGGGAACATGCCGTCGAGCAACGCAGCGGCCGTGGCGCGAGTGCGTTGTTTGGGGCTGGACAGGGTGTACACCGTGGTGTTGTCCGGGCAACCCGCCGGGAGCAACCCGGCATGACGATAATGCCCGGCTTGCCAGGCGCCCATCAGGCTGGCTGCCAGATAACCATGGCCGGTAAGTTCGCCGTCACGCACCAGCCAGGTGGGCCACTGGCGCTGGGTGGCGTCCACCAGTTTTTGTGTGTCGGTCTGTGGGCGCACGCCGTGGCGGCTGACCTGTACGGCTTTTTCCAGTACGTAGTGGCCGTTGTCCTGGGCGTGGGCAATCAGGGGGGCGCTGATGCTTAGTGCGGCAGTCAGCAACGGGCCCGTGACACGAAAAAGGGCCGAAAGAGAAACGTTCATTCACAGTCTCCTGAAGGGTCTTGAAGGGAAGGGCGCGATCAGAATTTGTATTTAAAGCCCACGCGATAGCGGGCCTGACGCTCGTCGGTGTCTTTGTCGACGTACACGTCGGCCACTTCAAAGTACGGAATGAACCGGTGGGTCACTTTGTAGTCGATGACGAACTTGTTGCTGTAGTTACGTTTCTTGCCGTCAAACGCTATCTGGTTGCTGTAAATCTCTTTGCGCGCGATGCCGATGGACATCCGGTCGGTTCGGTACTTACCGCCCAGTGACCAGACGTTGTCTCTTTTGGTGTCCTTGCCGTCATCTTTATAAGTGGTGACTTTGTAGTAGTAACCGGGGATCACGGAAAAACTTTTGTTCAACTCGTAGGGGAATTTGAACGCCGGTTTATAGGACTTTTTATCCTTGCCCTGGGAGTAGGTGAACTTGGGTTTGAACTTCAAGCGCTTGGTGAGTTTGTGTGAGTACTTGACCTTGCCTTTCAGGGCATCCTTGGTCATGTGTTCAAACGGCTGGCCGGGCTGGCCGTTTTCCTTGACCGCGGGGCTGGCGACCATCTGGAAGGAGAACGCCAGGCCATTGTCCAGGGCCTGGGTGATCATCACCTTGTCAGTGTGGTCACGATCCTTTTCGTTGTACTGATGCTGGTAGTCCAGATCCAGCGCGTGGGACGCAGTGGGCATCAGCATGAGCGCGCCTTCCAGCGCGGTGAAGCACAGGGCGGCGATCAGGCCGTTGTAGCGACCGGATTTGCACACGTGTGCAACCTGCGGTGAAAAAAAACCGGTGTTCAGGGCTTCATTCAATGGGTAGGTCATCTTGTTTGCTCATTTATTGTTGTTGTTAGTTCCAAGACACGGCGGTATTGCTCTTGGGAAACAAACAACTCCTTGCTGGCCAGTCGCCAACTATGCGGGATGAATATTGCAGGTATATGTCACTGTTTATTTCAAAACCAACCGTTGGTTTATATCTTTGTCGGTTCAGGAAACGCTGCTGTTTTACCCATTGGCGGTGGCGTGCGCTTCTGGATGTACAGGGCAAACAGGGCGGTCATGAGTACCGAAATCAGTGAAGCGCTGACCCAGAAGATCGACAGGGTCTGGAATTGATACAACTTGCTGCCATTGCTCAATACTGTGGTGCCGTGCTCGATCAGCACGCCGGTGAGAATTTCACCTGCTGCTGCGCCGCCATAGCTGGCGATACCGATCATGCCCAACGCGGCGCCCGAAGCGCTTTTGGAGGCAATGTCCGTGGCCATCAGCCCGCCGAGGAAACACAGCAGCGCGCCCATCGAAAGGCCGAAGAACATCATGGCTGTGGCATCCAGCCAATAATGGCCGGCCGGAACGAACAGGAACGCGGTCAGCGACGCGGTGTTCATCAAGCCGAAAATCATCGCCAGGGCGTTGCGCTTGCCCTTGAAGAAACGGTCCGAAATCAAACCGCTCAGGCCGGTACCGATAATCCCGAAAACTCCGGTAATGGAGATCAGTGTCGAGGCGCTCAGGGTGTTATAGGCCTTGGCGTTTTCAAGGAAGAACACGCCCCAGGAAATCACCGCATAGCGCCCGATGTACATCAGGCAGGAGGCCAGGGCGAGCAGCCACAGGGCCGGGTTTTTCAGCAGTTCCAGCTGTTTGCCGAGGATGCTTGGCCCGGCCTTGTCATGGGGCTCGGGGGCTTGCACGGGAGCAAAGCCGCAACTTTGTGGCGAGTCGGCCATAAAGAAGTAAATCAGGGCCAGCCCCACCAGCCCCATAAGGGTGGCAAGCCAGTAACCGAACTGCCAGCCCCAGGTCACCACCACGGCGGCCACGGCCACGTAGGTCAAGGCTTCGCCCAGGCTGTGGGCAATCGACCAGAAGCCATAGAACGTGCCGCGTTCCTTGTCGGTGTACCAGCGCGACAGCGAGACCACGCACGGCCCGACGCCCATGGACTGGGCCCAGCCGTTGAGGCCCCAGATCAGGGTCAGGATGATCGTGTTGGTGGTCATGCCCATGCAGGCGTTGACGATTGCGCTGAGCAGCAGGCCCAGCATCATGAAGCGCCGGACATTGGAGTGGTCGGCCAGAAAGCCGTTGACCAGTTTGCCGACCGCATAGGCGAAGAACAGCGCCGAGCCGATGATGCCCAGTTGAGTGGGGGTCAGTATGTTGTTCGATACCAGTGCCGGCTTGACCACGTTGAACGAGAGGCGACATACGTAGAACAAGGCGTAACTCAGTGACATGGACAAGAAGGTCTGCCAGCGCAATACCTTGAACCGTTGCATGTCATGGCTGGGGGCACCCTCGCGGGCAGGTGCTGCCTTGAAGGCATTGAGTAGAGATGTCATGGCGCAAGATTTCCTGTTTTTGTTTTTCTTGGGGCCTGCTTTCAAAACTTGTGTGGGCGCCGGCCTGCCAGCGGCCGCAGCATTTACCCGTTCAAGGACGGCCCGATCATGCGGGCCAGAGCCGGGTAAAGCTGAGGGGCAGCCACCAGCAGCGGGTTGCCTTCAGTCAGACCCTGGTCCTTTAAAAAATCACTGCACTGGCCACCGGCTTCGCTAACCAGCACCAGGCCCGCCAGGCAATCCCAGCTGTTGATATGGGTTTCGTAGTAGCCGAGCAGGCGTCCGGCGGCGACGTACGCAATCATTAACGCACCCGAACCATTACGAATGAACATTCCGCCCTCATCCAGCAGCTGTTTGAGGAACGGTACAAAGTGCTCCTTGCCGCGCCGATGGGAGGTGCCGACACCGGTCACGCCCAGGGTCAGATCGGCAGCCGGGTTGACCACGATCGGCGTCTGGTTGACGTAGGCGCCCAGGCCTTTGCAGGCATGAAACAGTTCATCGTGGTTGGCATCGGCCACGGCGCCCAGGTACGGCACGCCATCCACCAGCAAGCCAATGGACACGCACCAGGTGTGCAAGCCGTTGACGAAACAGCTGGTGCCGTCAATCGGGTCGACCACCCAGATGCAGCGCGCCTGCAAGTCACTGGCCCCGGTTTCTTCACCGAGAAAGCCATCTTCGGGGAACTGTTCGGCCAATTGCCCCTTGATGAAATCTTCCAGTTCACGGTCGGCCATGCTGACGACGTCCTGGCCAACACCGTCCTTGTGAAGGACTTCCAGGGTTTCGCGCTGGCGATAGTATTCAAGCCCCAGCTGCGCGGCCTGAACCGCGATGCGCTGGGCTTGCATGTAGCGATGCTCGAGGGCTAACGGCTGGTGTTGAGAGAGGTCCAGGTGAGCAGTGAGGTTGGCCGACATGCTTTATTCCCTTGGTTTGCACACGTGTGCAATCTGCTGTTTAAAAAAAGTGAATGGACCTTTTTGCCTTCACGCGGGCAGGGGGCGATTCACTGTTAGGGTTCATACAACACGAAATAAAAATTCAATTCAACATAAAAATACACAAATTATTCTATCGTGCTGCCGCGACTGACCAAGGACACCGCAATAGAGCCGTGCACGCTTCGTTGCTGAAAATTTTTGCGACGGGCGACAATGGCAGCTACCGCGCTTGCTGCCAGTGCATTGCTGTTCTGGCGCAGGGTGGTGAGGTTGTAGGCCAGGTTTGCCGCCTGGGGAATATCGTCGAAACCTATGACTTGTACATCGTTGGGAACGGACAGCTGCAACTTGAAACGCAGCCCGTCCAGCGCGCCCATGGCCAGCATGTCGGTTGCACAAAACAGTGCATCGGGCCGTTCACTGGCGCTGAACAACTGTTGGACTGCGCCGAGCCCGCCGTCATAGCCGGGTGCGGCATCCAGCACCGCCACCGGGCTGAGGCCGACTTCGGCGAGCCGGTCGCGAAAGCCTTCCCAGCGTTCCCGGCTACTGTAGTTGTGTGTGCCCTGACCGATAAAAGCCAGGCGCTTTGCGCCGCCGGCGAGCAGGGTGTCGGCTGCCAGGCGACCGCCGCCGCGGTTGTCGCTGCCGATGACTTCGGCGCCCTCCAGTTCGTGTCCGCGGTTGATCATGGCCACCGGGATCTGGTGTTTCAGGTAATGCTGGACCACCGACAGCGGCGGCGATGCCGAAGTCAGAATCACCCCGGCAATCTGATAGCTGAGCAGTTCATGCAGTGACTGTTCGAGTTGCAGCGGGTCATCGGCGTTCATCAACAGCGGCATCAACCCTTGTCTGTTCAGGGCCACGGTGATCGGGCTCAACAGGCTGGCCCGGAACGGGCTTTCAAAGCCTGCGGTGACCACGCCGACGAAATTGCTGTAACCCTTGTTCATGGTGCGGGCGATCAGATTGACCTGATAACCCAGTGCTCGGGCGGAAGCCATGACCTTGTCGCGGGTATGCGGCGACACGCTGGCGCCCGGAGTGAACGTGCGTGAAACCGCCGAGCGCGAGACCCCGGCATGGCGAGCAACATCGTGGGCGGTGATCAAGTGAGTGTCGTCTTTAGGCATGCCGGGCACTGCGAGGAAAAATAGAATCGTCACCCTAATGGCTTGTGTTGCGGTTGCATAGGCATCGGCGTTTTTTCGCGCTATGGCGCACGCTCTACGTAGTCGCTGCCAAGGAACGAAGGCTGCGAGGGGAGATTCAGCGACCTGAACACCTGCGGCCCTTTTCGCAGCCTTCGTTCCTCGGTAGCGACTACGGCGCTAATGCAGGAATTGTTCGGCGCCTGCTTGAAATCCCGAACGGGTGGTGCGTATTTTGTACAGGTTGCCGTTCGCGGCCCGTAAAACAACAAGGAAAGTGTCATGACGACCGATGACCAGCGTTCTCTCGCACAGCGATTGACCGGCATTGACGAAATTGAATGTGTAACCCCCGATTTGAACGGTGTGCCGCGCGGCAAGGTGATGACTGGCGCGGGGTTCCTCGAAGGCCGGCGCCTGCAAATGGCCCGGGGCGTGCTGCTGCAATGCATCATGGGCGGTTACCCCGAATCGCGCTTTTACGGCAGCGATGACGGTGACCTGGCGCTGGTGCCGGACCCGGCACACATCTACCCTTTGCCCTGGAGCCAGCAGCCTCGTGCGCTAGCCATTTGCGATGCCGCTGAGTTCAGCGGTGAAAGTTCGCGCCTGTCGACCCGGGGTCAGTTGAAGGCGGTGATCGCCCGTTACGCCGCTCGTGGCCTGGCACCGGTGGTGGCCACCGAGCTCGAGTTTTTTGTGTTTGCCCCCAACCCGGATCCGACCCACCCGTTCCGTCCGCCTGTGGGTCTGGACGGTCGTCGCGAGGACGGCTTTTCGGCGTTCAGCATCAGCTCCAATAACGGTCTGCGTCCGTTCTTCAGTGAAGTCTATGAATGCATGGCGGCCCTGGGCCTGCCACGTGACACCTTCATGCACGAGATGGGCGTCAGCCAGTTCGAGATCAACCTGCTGCATGGTGATCCGCTGCTGCTGGCCGACCAGACCTTTTTGTTCAAGCACCTGCTCAAAGAAGTCGCCCTCAAGCACGGGCTGACCGTGGTGTGCATGGCCAAGCCTCTGGCACACACTGCCGGCAGCTCGATGCACATTCACCAAAGCGTGGTGGAGGCGCACAGCGGCCGCAACGTGTTCAGCGATCAGGCGGGGGAGCCGACAGCCACCTTCCGTCACTTTATCGGCGGGCAACAGGCGGGCATGGCCGACTTTACGGCGCTGTTTGCACCGAACGTCAATTCCTACCAGCGCCTGTGCCACCCGTATGCATCGCCGAACAATGCCTGCTGGTCCCATGACAACCGGGCGGCGGGGTTGCGGATCCCGGCCAGTTCGCCCGTCGCACGACGGGTCGAAAACCGCTTGCCGGGGGCTGACGCCAACCCGTACCTGGCGATTGCCGCGAGCCTTGCGGCAGGCCTGTACGGGATTGAAAACGAGCTGGAACCGACGGCTGCGATCCAGGGTGAATTCGACGTGCCGGATTCTTTGTCCCTGCCATGTACCTTGCATGCGGCCCTTGAGCGTCTCAAACGCAGTCACTTGGCGATGGAACTGTTCGGTAAGGAGTTCATCGAAGGTTACGTTGCGTCCAAGACCCTGGAATTGACCAGCTTCTATGATGAAATCACCCCCTGGGAACGCCGTGTATTGGCGGCTCAGGCTTAATCGTTAAACGCTTCAGTGCCCGTCGGCATGAGCGTTTGACACTGTGGACGCCGGCTATCGAAGGATCGCCGGCGGCCCGTACAAGGAGTCGCACGGAACGCCATGCATCAAATCTGGAAGTCTTTTCGAGCCTTGTATTTTGCCTCGCTGATGATGTTGATCGGCTCCGGGCTATTGAGTACTTACCTGGCCCTGCGCCTGGCTGCCGACGATGTCGATGGCTTGTGGATCGGCGCGTTGATGGCCGCCAACTATTTTGGCCTGGTGCTGGGCGGCAAGATCGGCCACCGGCTGATTGCCCGGGTTGGACATATCCGGGCGTATGCCACGTGCGCCGGTATCGTCGGGGCGGCGGTGCTGTGCCATGGTCTGACGGACTGGCTGCCGATGTGGCTACTGCTGCGGGTGATCGTCGGCCTGGGCATGATGTGCCAGTACATGGTCATCGAAAGCTGGCTTAACGAGCAGGCAGAGGACAAGCAGCGTGGCGTGGTGTTCAGCCTGTACATGATCGCCTCCTACCTGGGCCTGGTGCTCGGCCAGCTGATACTGGTGATTCACCCGGCCCTGGGCCCTGAACTGCTGATGCTGGTAGCCTTGTGTTTTGCCTTGTGCCTGGTGCCTGTGGCCATGACCCGGCGCATTCACCCGGCGCCGTTGCACCCGGCACCGATGGACCCGAAATTTTTTATCAAGCGGGTTCCGCAGTCTTTGATTGCGGTGCTTGGCGCCGGTTCGCTGGTCGGTTCCTTCTATGGCCTGGCGCCGTTGTATGCGTCGCAGCAAGGGCTGTCCACCGAACTGGTCGGCTTGTACATGGGCTGCTGCATTTTCGCCGGTCTGCTGGTGCAGTGGCCGTTGGGCTGGTTGTCGGACCGTTATGACCGGCCGTTACTGATCCGTATCTTTGCTTTCATCCTGGCGGTGGTTTCATTGCCCCTAGCAATCTTGCCCTCCGTGCCGCTGCAAGTATTGTTCGCAGCAGGCTGCTTGAGTGCTTTGGTGCAGTTCTGTATCTATCCGCTGGCGGTGGCGTTTGCCAACGACCACATTGAAGGTGAGCGCCGCGTTTCGCTGACCGCCATGTTGCTGGTGACCTACGGCATTGGCGCGAGTATCGGCCCATTGGTGACCGGCGTGCTGATGAAGCTGTTTGGCAGCCATATGCTCTACGCGTTTTTCAGCGTGGCGGGGTTATTGCTGGTTTGGCGCATACGGCCGAATGCGGTCACCAACTTGCACCAGGTTGACGATGCACCTCTGCATCACGTGGCCATGCCTGACAGCATGTCCAGCTCTCCGCTGGTGGCAGCGCTTGACCCGCGGGTGGATGAACAGGTGGTGCAGGACCAGATGGTGGATAACATCGCGCCGGAGCCTGAAGCTGAGCATTCAGAGCCTGAAATCAAGCCAGAGCCCTGACCTGCAGGCGCGAGCTTGACTGTAGGAGCGAGCTTGCACGCGAGCTCTTCAACGAGAGAGCAAAAAGCTCGCTCCTACAGGTTTCTAATAGTCGTCTTTATCAAACTGGCGCGCTTCACGCTGCAATTGATACACAAAGCGTTCGACCTGGCGCTGCACACCACCGCTGATGTTGTGAAAGCGCATGCCGGCAAAGGTGATATTGAGGTGTTCCTCGAAGTGCAGGTAGCGCAACTCCACGGGCGTGGTCATGGAACCGAAGGGCAGGGCTGCACTGAAGCGCTCATACACCTGGCCCAGTTGCATGCATTCGCCGATGTCACCTTCAAAGCGCAACTTGCAGCCAGTGGCCGATACGTCCAGCAACTTGCCCTGGAGCGGTGCCTTGAGCTTTTCGCCGGCCACTTGCACATTGACCAGATTGACCAGTTTGAGCGCTGCACGAAAGGCGTTGCGCCGCTGGTGGTACAGCACTTCGCCCGGCAGGGCCGTGCGGTAGCAACGGTGGCCCTGGGTGTCGTCGATGGTCAGGCGGGTGCTGCATTCCCAGGCAATTCTTACGCCCTCATGGAAGCCTTCAACCCGAAACGGTACGCCCTCCTGAAGAAAACGTTCGCCATCGCGGGGGATCATTTCGTCCAGGGCCATGCAATTGCCTGCGCGATCCACTTCGACGACATAGCTCTGAAAGCGCTGGCTGCGGTCTTGGAAGGTAATGATCAGCGGGTCATGGCTCTCTTGCAGCAGGCGCAGGCTGGAGGACACTTCCAGAGGTGTGGTGAGCACCTTGGGTAGCTGCGGAGCATCTTGGGAATCGAACACGGTTCAGCAGTCTCCGGACAAAAGAACAGCAACACGCAATTGGTAGCATTTTGCCATTATGTGGCGAGTCTAGATAGCGTGACCGTGCCGGCTCAGGCCTGGCTGTAAGCGCGGGGCTTGTTGAGCATTGAGGTTGAGCCGCGCGCGTCATACAGCGAAGGCGCTTCGCCGCCATGCAGGATGCGCAATTGATTGGCGGTGATCGCCTGTTGAGTCTGGATCGATTGGCCATTCACCAGGTTGGCGGCCTGACACTGCGCCAGCAATTGGTTCAGCACATCGCTTTGCGCCAGTAATTGCTCGCCTACGCTGGAATGGCTGGCAAGGCTTTCAAGGCCGCTGCGGTTGGTGGGCAAGCCCAGGCTTGCCAGTATCTCGCTGCGTCGGCGGCCATGTTGCTCAAGCAGGATGATCAACGACTGTTTGCGCGCCAGAATTTTTTCCAGCACCGGCATGTCGCGTCCTTTAAGGGCGATGGACTCGTCCTGCAACAGGCCGAGCAGCTGCGTGGCCGGTGCCAGGTCATCGTTGATCAGTTGCAGCAAATTTTCGTCGTGCATGTCGGGCTCAAGGGTTTTAAGCGTCCAAAAGCCTGGCACTGGCCGTGGGCCTAGCGCTGAGCTTCTATATTCAGCAGTTTGCCGGCGACACGATTGCTGTCGACTTTATAACTGCCATCGGCAATGGCTTGCTTCAGTTCGGCGACCCGGTTTTTATCCACCACCGGTTGGTCACGCAACGAGTCACCGATTTTCTGCAACTGTTGAGCTTCTTGGCTGAGGTGCACAGATTCACCGCTTGGGGCGCTGACACTGGTTTGTTCCGGGCTGGCTGCAGGGGCCGCTTGCGTGGCGCTGCCTGCTTGCTGGTTGGCATTGCTGCGGGTGCTGCCGGTTAGGGGCGGGGCACTGTTGAGTCGACTGAAGTCGATGACCATGACGAAAACCTCTGGATATTTGGACGCTTGCCATGTTTTCGGCCATACCCGGGAAAACTTTAGGCGCGATTAATCACGGCTTGATGCTTGTCTGTACTGACCTGCGTCAAGGCACAGTGTAGGAAAGTCACCCAACTATGCCAATTTTCCTACAGTGCCACCTCAACCTGCCCCGGCGCGGTAACCCGGGCCCGGATGATGCGTTTGGAGTTGAGGTTCTTCACCCGGATCTGCTCGCTGAGGCCACCGTCTGACAGGGCTTCGCCGGGCATCTTGACACTTAATGTGCCGCTACGGGCGCTGATGACTACGTGATCGCCTTTGCGTACGGCAGCAGCCTGTTCCAGATGGGTCAGGGTCAGCACCTGGTCAGCGACCATGGGCCGCAGCAGCTTTTGACCCACTGCCAGCTCGGTCGCGGTCAGGTAACCCTGGTTGATCAGGCTGATATCGCGCTCGCGCAGGGTGACATCGGCGTAGTCGATAACCATGCCGCGCTGCAGGGGATGGGTCACGGTGACGACATCGCGGAACAGTTTGACCTGGGCCGGAACAAAGATGGTCCAGGGCGAGAGCCCCTCGCAACGCACGCGCACAATCACGCGCCCCATGGGCTGGGCAGGGCTCTCGAGGCTGGCTGTCAATTCCTTGTCGCAATTGGCCAGGCGCAGGCGGGGATCAAGATTGTTGACCTGAATTTGATAGCGGCCTTCAATCTGACCAGTGGCAAGGTAGTCTTCGACGGTGAATTCAAGAAAGCCCTGGGTCACGCCGATAAGCTGATCAGGAGATGTGAATTCCTCCGCGTAGGACGGCATGCCGATAATCGTCAGGCACAAGGCCGCAAGCAGTCTGAAATAGCTGTGTGACACGTGGCAGGATTTTGTCGTTTTTGCGTTCATGGCAGATAAATAGCAAAGCCCGTGCCGTTTGCCGGGCAATGTGTGTCGTAACTTAAAGTTTTAACAGGAGCTGTGTATGGCCGGAGTGATGGATGCGGTTAACCAGCGCACTCAACTGGTAGGGCAAAACCGCCTTGAACTGTTGTTGTTTCGTCTGGACGGGCCACAGCTATACGGGATCAACGTGTTCAAAGTCAGGGAGGTGCTGCAATGCCCAAAACTGACAATGATGCCCAAATCCCATCCGGTGGTATGCGGTGTGGCGAGCATTCGCGGGGCGACTATTCCGATTCTCGATCTGGCGATGGCTACCGGTTCGGGGGCGCTGCAGGACCAAAGCAGCCCGTTTGTCATCATTACCGAGTACAACACCAAGACTCAGGGCTTTTTGGTGCGCTCGGTCGAGCGTATCGTCAACATGAATTGGGAAGACATTCATCCGCCGCCCAAAGGTGCCGGTCGCGACCATTACTTGACGGCCGTGACGCGGCTGGATGAGCAACTGGTCGAGATCATCGATGTGGAAAAGGTCCTGGCTGAAGTTTCGCCTACCCCGGAAGCCATTTCACAGGGTGTCGTGGATGTCGAGACTCAAGCCAAAGCGCTGTCTTTACGGGTGCTGACGGTTGATGATTCGTCGGTGGCACGTAAACAGGTTGCCCGTTGCCTGCAAACGGTCGGGGTCGAGGTGGTATCACTGAACGACGGCCGTCAGGCGCTGGATTACCTGCGCAAAATGGTAGATGAGGGTAAAGACCCGTCTGAAGAGTTTCTGATGATGATCTCGGACATCGAGATGCCGGAAATGGACGGCTACACCCTGACCGCCGAAATTCGTAACGATCCACGCATGAAAAATCTGCACATCATTCTGCATACTTCATTGTCCGGCGTATTCAATCAGGCAATGGTCAAGAAAGTCGGTGCCGATGACTTTCTGGCCAAGTTTCGCCCTGATGACCTGGCATCCCGGGTCGTTGACCGGATCAACGCAGCAGACCATAGCCAGGGTTCACCCCTGGCGGTCAACACGATTTAAGAGGCTTGATCATTTGTCGACGGCTAATTTGGATTTTCAACAGTTCCGGGTTTTCCTGGAAAAAGCCTGTGGCATTTTGCTGGGTGAGAACAAGCAGTACCTGGTCTCCAGTCGCCTCAACAAGCTGATGGAGCAGCAAGGGATCAAATCCTTGGGCGAGCTGATTCAGCGTATTCAGAGCCAGCCCCGCAGCGGGCTGCGCGAGCAGGTGGTCGATGCCATGACCACCAATGAAACCCTGTGGTTTCGCGACACCTATCCCTTTGAGGTGCTGAAGAACAAAGTCCTGCCCGAGCAGATCAAGGCCAACCCCGGCCAGCGCCTGCGTATCTGGTCGGCGGCCTGTTCTTCGGGGCAGGAACCGTACTCGCTGTCGATGGCGATTGACGAGTTCGAGCGCAGCAACCTTGGCCAGTTGAAGCTGGGCGTGCAGATTGTTGCCACCGACCTGTCCAGTTTGATGCTCAACACTTGCAGAACGGGCGAATACGACAACCTGGCGATTGGCCGCGGTCTGTCGCAAGAGCGTTTGCAACGCTATTTCGAGCCCAAGGGGCCGGGGCGCTGGGTACTCAAGACGGCGATCAGAAATCGGGTCGAGTTCCGCTCCTTCAACCTGCTGGACAGCTACGCCGGGTTTGGCAAATTCGACATCGTGTTCTGTCGGAACGTGCTGATCTACTTTTCGGCTGAAGTGAAGAAAGACATCTTGCTGCGCATTCACAGCACCTTGAAACCGGGTGGTTATCTGTTTTTGGGCGCCTCCGAAGCGCTCAATGGCTTGCCGGATCATTACCGGATGGTGCAATGCAGCCCGGGGATTATTTACCAGGCCAAGTAGGCAAAACAGGAGCCCTCATACGGCTCCTTTTTTATGTCCGCCAATCTTTCCCTGTAGGAGCGAGCTTTTCAGTGGCCGCAACAGCTCGCGAGCAAGCTCGCTCCTACATGGGGAGGGGCGGTCAGGGGGGCGGCAGAAAAGCGGCAGTCGGCGGTCAGGCATTGCCGCTTTTATGGCATTGCCGCTCCCCGCATCCCTGCAAACCCCGCCAATACGGCTCTCGAGTAATTGGCACGGGGTTTGCTCAGTTCATGTCATGAAAAGCCTGAATCACATTCAGGTCAGCCCACAAAGGTTTCCCGACATGAGCATCAGCTTCGATAAAGCGCTCGGTATCCACGAACAGGCCCTGGGCTTTCGCGCACAGCGTGCCGAAGTGCTGGCGAACAACATTGCCAATGCCGACACCCCGAACTACAAGGCCCGGGACCTGGATTTTGCTTCTGTGCTCGCCGCACAGAGTGACAAAAACCAGAACGGCACGTTTGCATTGAACAAGACCAACAGCCGGCACATCGAAGCCCAGGGCCTGAGCAGCGGCGACGAGTCCCTGCAGTACCGTGTGCCGATGCAGCCGTCGATCGACCAGAACACGGTGGACGCGCAACTGGAGCAGTCGAACTACGCAGAAAATGCGGTCAACTTCCAGGCCAGCTTCACCTTGCTCAACAGCAAATTCAAAGGGCTGATGTCAGCCCTGCGCGGGGAGTAATTCATGTCTCTAGCCAGTGTTTTCAATATCGCCGGTAGCGGCATGAGTGCACAGACCACGCGCCTGAACACCGTCGCCAGTAACATCGCCAACGCCGAGACCGTGTCGTCGAGCATCGACCAGACTTACCGCGCACGGCACCCGGTGTTTGCCACCATGTTTCAGGGCGCGCAAAACGGCACCGACGGCTCGCTGTTTCAGAACCAGGACGGCGCCGGCAACGGTGTGCAAGTACTGGGCGTGGTCGAGGACCAGAGCGAACTCCAGGCCCGTTATGAACCTAACCATCCTTCTGCCGACGCCAAGGGCTACGTGTACTACCCCAACGTCAATGTGGTTGAAGAAATGGCTGACATGATTTCTGCCAGCCGTTCGTTCCAGACCAACGCGGAAATGATGAACACCGCCAAAACCATGATGCAGAAGGTCCTGACCCTCGGTCAGTGATAAGGGACGACGCAAATGAGTGTGACCGATTCCACCAGCGGCCTGACCCTGAATCAGGTACTCGCCAACTCTGCTCAGGCCAAGACCACCGACACCAGTCTGGCCGGGGCGTCCAAGGCCGTTGCCGGCAGCAGTTCTCTGGGCAAGGATTCATTCCTGCAATTGCTGGTGACCCAGCTGAAAAACCAGAACCCGCTGGACCCCCAGGACAACACTGCGTTCGTGGCGCAACTGGCGCAGTTCAGCAGCCTGGAAGGCATCACCACGCTCAACGATTCGGTGAACTCCATCACAGGTGGCCTGCAGTCTTCGCAAGCCTTGCAGGCGTCGTCGCTGGTGGGCCGTTCGGTGATCGTGCAAACCGGCGAAGCCTATGTCGACCCTTCCAGCGGCAAACCGTTTAACGGTTCCGTGGTGGTACAGGACGCCGATTCCAAACCCACCATCACCATTACCGATGCGGACGGTGAGGTGGTCAGGACCCTCGACCTGGGCACCCAGAAAGCCGGTAATGTGGACTTCACCTGGGATGGCAAGGATAGCGACGGCCTGTTGCTGGACAAGGGCAACTATACCTTTACCGCCTCCAGCAAAACCGACACTGCCACCACCGCGCTCACTACTTACCTGCCAGCCACGGTCAATAGCGTGACCCTGAGCAAGACCGGGGGCGAAATCATGCTCAACCTCGCAGGCCTGGGCAGCATTGGAATATCCAAAGTCCAGACCATTGGCCTCTAAGCCGACTCAAGGAGATAAACATGTCATTCAATATCGGCCTTAGCGGCCTGTATGCGGCCAACAAGCAACTCGACGTTACCGGCAACAACATTGCCAACGTCGCGACCACCGGTTTTAAAGCATCGCGCGCAGAGTTCGCGGACATCTACTCGGCCAGCAAGCTGGGGACCGGCAGCAAGACGGTCGGCAGCGGCGTCAACCTGGCGGCGGTCTCGCAAAATTTCGGTCAGGGGGCGATCAATAACACCGGCAACCTGCTGGACATGGGCATTTCGGGCAGCGGCTTCTTCGTGCTCAGTGACAATGGCGCCTTGAGCTACACCCGTGCCGGTACTTTCAAGTCCGACAAGGACGGTTACGTGACCAGCACTGACGGCACGGCGCGCCTGCAGGGCTATGGCGTGGATGCAAACGGCAATATCGTCAACGGCACCTTGACCGACCTGCGCATCGATACCTCCAACCTGGCGCCCAAGCCGACCGGCTCGGTGCAGTCCACGATCAACCTGAACTCCAACGCCGACACGATTGATCAGGTCGCGAACAAGTTCGACCCAGGCGAGACCGCCAGCTACAGCAAAAAATTCAACACCACTGTTTACGATACCCAGGGCAACCCGCACCCGATGGATCAGTACATGGTGAAGACCGGTTCCAACACCTGGAAGACCTACACCCTGATTGACGGCCGCAACCCTGATGGCAGCCCGGTCAGTGGCACCGGGGCTAAAGACCCGGTGGCCTCGACCATGAGTTTTGATTCGACCGGTGCCCTGGTCAGCGTCACGACTCCGAACCCGGTTGCCGGCGAACCTGACATTATCGGCAGCACTTTGACTGTCGCGGACTGGATGCCGGGCGCCACCGTCAATGGTGCATGGGTGTCCAACGGCGCGAAGGCCAAAGACCTCGGTTTTGGCATCAACATGGCCAGTACCACCCAGTACAACACCGACACCTCGCGCAACCCGCCAACCCAGGACGGCTACGCGACCGGCCAGATCAACAACCTGACCATCGATGGTTCGGGCGTGATGTTCGCCAACTTCAGCAACAACCAGAGCCGTGCCATTGGCCAGATCTCGCTGGCCAGCTTCACCAACGAGCAAGGCCTGCAGCCTGCGGGCGGTACAGCCTGGAAAGAGACTTTCGCTTCCGGCCTGGCCGGTTACGATGCGCCGAAGGTGGGTACCCTGGGTTCCATCCAGTCCAACTCGCTGGAAGATTCCAACGTTAACCTGACCAGTGAGCTGGTGGACCTGATCAAGGCGCAGAGCAACTACCAGGCGAACGCCAAAACCATCTCGACCCAAAGCACCATCATGCAGACCATTATCCAGATGACCTGATAGCGGGCCGCACAATAAAAAAAGCCCCGGCACGCCAATGCCGGGGCTTTTTTGTTGTTGAAGCAGGCGGCTTCCTGATATTTGTGGGAGCCAGCTTGCTGGCGATGGCAGCGGTGCGGTATTGCAGCTGTACCGCGTCGTTTGTATCGCTGGCAAGCCAGCTCCCACAATGGCTTCAGGGTCTGTTGAATTCAACCCGCTCCGGCACCCGGGTCATCAGCACCTTGCCGGCCCGGATCGACACCCGGGCCTTGGCCTGGCGGCGTACGGCTTCGTAATCACTGTCGGCGTCCAGTACCACCAGGTTCGCCGGCCGGCCGACGGCAATGCCATAACCCTCGCCAAGGTTGAGGGTGCGGGCGCTGTTGTCGGTGACCAGGTCCAGGCAGCGTGCCAGGTCCTCGAACCCCATCATGTGGCAGATGTGCAAGCCCGCGTCCAGCACCCGCAAAATGTTGCCGTTACCCAGCGGGTACCAAGGGTCCTTGATCGAATCCTGGCCCAGACACACGTTCATCCCGGCGCGATCCAGTTCGGCCACGCGCGTCACTCCGCGGCGTTTTGGAAAGCTGTCAAAGCGCCCTTGCAGGTGAATGCTTTCGGTGGGGCACGAAACAAAATTGATCCCCGAAGCCTTGAGCAGGCGGAACAGTTTTGAGCAGTAGGCATTGTCGTAGGAGCCCATGGCCGTGGTATGGCTGGCGGTCACCCGGCTGCCCATGCCGCGGACCCGGGCCTCTTCGGCCAGCACTTCAAGAAAGCGCGAGTGCGGGTCGTCGGTTTCGTCGCAATGCACATCCACCAGGCAACCGGTGCGCTCAGCCAGGTCCATCAGGAACTTGATCGAGCTGACGCCTTGCTCGCGGGTGTTTTCAAAGTGCGGAATGCCACCGACCACATCGGCGCCCATCTCCACGGCGCGAGTCATCAGCTCGCGGCCGCCAGCGTAAGACTCGATACCTTCCTGGGGGAACGCCACAATTTGCAGGTCGATCAGCCCGCGTGCTTCTTCGCGGACTTCAAGCATCGCTTTGAGCGCGGCCAGCGTCGGGTCCGTTACGTCGACATGGGTGCGCACGTGCTGAATGCCATGCTCGGCCAGCATGCGGATGGTGGTGTGGGCGCGCTGTTTGGTGTCTTCGTGGGTGATGGTTTCCTTGCGCTGCGCCCAGCGCTCGATGCCTTCGAACAGCGTGCCGCTGAGGTTCCACTCGGGCTGGCCCGCAGTCAGGGCTGCATCCAGGTGGATATGCGGTTCAACCAGGGGCGCGATCAGCAATTGGCCTTGAGCGTCGATATCGCCCGCCTGCGCCATCACACGGGCGGACTGCAAGGTGATGGCGCTAATGCGCTCGCCTTCGCAGCTGACCGTATATAGGCCTGGAGTTTTACGTAGCGTGGCATTGATGATGTTCATGGTCGGTCCTGTCGTTGGGCTTCGGTCATGCGCCACACGAGGAGGGCAACCGAAGCATTCATTCTGAAAAGTGGGTCATCGAGCGATTGTCCGCTGTGCTGCTCGATGCGTTGTATCCGTTGGTTGATGGTGTTGCGGTGAATATTCAAGCGCCGGGCCGCCTGCAGGGCATTGCCGTTTTCCTGGAGCAGGGCGTCCAGGGTTTCAAGCAGGCTGTGGGGGTGTTTGCGACGGGGCTCGATCATGGGGCCCAGGGTCTGTTGCACGAATGCCTCGATCACCGAGCGTTCGCCAATGGCCTGTAACAGGCGCAGTACCCCCAGCTCACTGAAATCACAGAGACCGTTGGCCGGGCGCAGATTTTCTGCAACATCCAGTGCCTGACGTGCCTCGTTCAGTGCCTGATGGTAGTGCCCGCAATCCTCTGCCTTGCCCGCCACCCCCATGAACAGCGCCATGTCACCGATCATGGCATGCAAGTCGCGATACAGGCAGCCCAGCTCCGCGCGAATGGTATCGCGCTCGTTCAGGAGCAGGATGAACAGATCGCCCTGAACGATAACCGGCAGCGCGCGGGGCAGGGCACGGCTCCAGCTATCCAGATGATCCTGTACCGCCTGCCGCGTGTGTTGCAATAACCGTTCTGCCGCATCCGGTGCATGGTTGTCGAACAGCTCGCTGACGGCAGACAGCCGCAGTGCTACCAGGCGTCGCGGGCCGTCCAGAGGCAGTTTCAAATGCGCCGCGCGCTGGCGGGCGGTGGTCAGGCTCGGATAATCGCCGCTGAGCAACTGCGCCAGAATGTCGTGGCGCGAGCGCCGGGTCTGCGCCATTTGAACCAGCGCAGTGCCGATCAGGTGCGTGACAATCACCATCTTCAGCAGGTACGGCTGTTCGATCAGCGCCAGGCCATAATCCTCGCACAGCGCTATGACCGAGTCCGGAATGCGCTGAATAAAGGCATCCCCGGTCAGGATCACCAGCCCGGCAATGCCACTGGCGTCGCCTTCGTGCACCAGGCGCAGCAAGTTGGCCTCGTCCCGGGGATGGTTGATGCCGGTGACGAATACCAGTTCGCCGCCCATGACCCATTGCGCCAGGCCTTCGTTCTCGGCCACGTAGGGCCAGCGCACATTGCGTTGCAGGTTGCAGGCACCGGCGCGCAGGGTCATTTCTTCCAGGCCGGCCAGCCCCAGAATCTCTTCAACCGTGAGGCTCAAATGTCCTCCTGCACGACCGGCAGCACGGCGCGGGGGCGGCTGATTTCCAGCAGCAGGATGTAGCACACGGCAGAGGCGGCAATTCCCACCAGTGGTGCAATCCAGGGTGAGCAATAGGCCAGCAGTGCGCCGAAGGCATATGCGCTCAGGCCCGGCACGTTGTAGCGCGCCAGCTTCACACTGGCCAGCGCCGGGTATTTGCCGTGGTGGCGGTACCAGAAGTCGGCCATGATCACGCCACCGATGGGCGGGATGATGGACCCCAGCAGGACCAGAAACGGGATCAGCATTTCATACATGCCGCCAATGGCCAGCACCACGCCGACGGCAGCGGCGATCAGGGTCATGGTGCGGCGCCGTTCGCTGCGCACCAGGTGGCAGGCCGCCGCCGATACGTTGTAGATGGTCGGGCCCTGAATCGTCCACAGGTTCAGGCACAGCATGATTACCGCGGCGAACGACAAGCCCTGGAGCATCATCACGCTCACGATGTCGGCCTGCTGATAAACCATGGCGCACCATGCGCCGGCCACGATCATCAGGCCATTACCCAGCAGAAAACTGACGACGCTGGCGATGACGGCAATCCGCCCGGTGCGCGACAGCCGGGTCCAGTTGGTGGCTTGAGTCGCACCGCTGGCGAAGGTGCCGAAGACCATGGTGATGGCGGCCGAGAAGGTCATTGCTTCATGGGGGATTACCGCGGCCAGGCCCTTGAAGCCGCCGACATGGCGGGTGGCGATGTACATGGAAACGATCAACAGGATGAACATCAGCGGCACCGAGACGCGTGACAGTACATCCAGCCCTCTGTAGCCGATGATCGCGGTGATGCTGAAACCCAGCCCGAAAAACACCATCAGCGGCCATGTGAAGCCTTCAGCCAGGCCGAGCATTTTCACCAGCACGATGGCCACGGTGGCCGTGCCCCAGGCGAACCAGCCCAGTTCGGCAAAACCGAGCAGAAAGTCCGAGAGACGGCTGCCGACCTCGCCAAAGCAAAAGCGCCCCATCAATACCGTATTCAGGCCGCTGCGGGCGGCAATCAGCGCCAATGCGGCGGCATACAGGGCCAGCAGGCTGTTACCGATGGCGGCAATCCACAGCATGTCGACGAAGTTGAACGCCATGCCCAGTTTGCCGCCGGCGAACATGGTGCCGGTAAAGAACGTGAAGCTGAACAACACCATGGAAATCGATAGCAGCCCCTTGCGCGCAGAACGCGGGGCTTCGCTTAAAGGAAATTCGCCGGGTGCACTCATGTTGTATTTCTCCGCCTCGAATGGGTAGGGCCGTGGTCAGTGGCACCCTGGGGCTAGAGCAATAAGCGGGCCTGTTTTGGCCCGGGGTCTGAAACAGAAAAAAGCGGGCAGAGGGCATAACGCTCTATGTGCAGGTTGCACAGGTATTGAGGGGATTGGCGGGGAGGGATGTGCAGAGTGATTCATTTTGTAGCGCTGGCGCACCATTGTGGGTGCTTACAGCCATGTGGAAGATTCCATAGTTGAGGGGGGCCTCAACCAGCGTTGTAGGAGCGAGCTTGCTCGCGAGCTTTTTAAGCGCCGCAACGAAGAGCTCGCGAGCAAGCTCGCTCCTACACGGGATACGGGCCCACAAAACAAAACCCCCGCTAAACCCAACTGTTGCCAGGGTTTAACGGGGGTTTCGGTCAGGCCGTCTGACGGCTCAGCTTATTGGCAAGCTTCGCAATCCGGCTCGTCAATGGCGCAAGCCTTTGGCACCGGTGCAGGACCGGCAGGCGCTGCAACGACGTCTTCGCTGTTGTTGCCGTTGGACACGGCGTTGAGCTTGCCGGTGTTGACGGTGGACTTCTCGGTGCTGGTCGCGGCCAGGGCACGGAGGTAGTAAGTGGTTTTCAGACCACGGTACCAGGCCATGCGGTAGGTCACGTCCAGCTTCTTGCCCGAAGCGCCAGCGATGTACAGGTTCAGCGACTGAGCCTGGTCGATCCACTTCTGACGGCGGCTGGCGGCGTCAACGATCCACTTGGTGTCAACTTCGAACGCAGTGGCATACAGCTCTTTGAGCTCTTGCGGGATGCGCTCGATCTGCTGCACGGAACCGTCGTAGTACTTCAGGTCGTTGATCATGACCGAGTCCCACAGGTCGCGGGCCTTGAGGTCGCGAACCAGGTACGGGTTGATCACGGTGAATTCGCCCGAGAGGTTCGATTTCACGTACAGGTTCTGGTAAGTCGGTTCGATCGACTGCGATACGCCGGTGATGTTGGCGATGGTCGCGGTCGGTGCGATGGCCATGATGTTGGAGTTACGGATGCCTTTCTGAACACGGGCGCGAACCGGTGCCCAATCCAGGGATTCGTTCAGGTCAACGTCGATGTACTTCTGGCCGCGCTGTTCGATCAGGATCTGTTGCGAGTCCAGCGGCAGTACGCCTTTGGACCACAGCGAACCCTGGAAGGTCTCGTAAGCGCCACGCTCGTCAGCCAGGTCGCAGGACGCCTGGATTGCGAAGTAGCTGACCGCTTCCATCGACTTGTCGGCAAATTCCACGGCCGCTTGCGAGGCGTAAGGAATGTGCTGCAGGTACAGCGCGTCCTGGAAGCCCATGATCCCCAGGCCGACCGGACGGTGCTTGAAGTTCGAGTTGCGGGCTTGTGGCACCGAGTAGTAGTTGATGTCGATGACGTTATCGAGCATGCGTACGGCTACGTCGATGGTGCGCTTGAGCTTCTCGGTATCGAGCTTGCCGTCCTTGATGTGGTTCGGCAGGTTGATCGAGCCCAGGTTGCAGACCGCGATCTCGTCCTTGTTGGTGTTCAGGGTGATCTCGGTGCACAGGTTCGAGCTGTGGACCACGCCTACGTGCTGCTGCGGGCTGCGCAGGTTGCACGGGTCTTTGAAGGTCAGCCACGGGTGGCCGGTTTCAAACAGCATGGACAGCATTTTGCGCCACAGGTCTTTGGCCTGGATGGTCTTGAACAGCTTGATCTTGCCCGGGTACTGGGAGAGCGCTTCGTAGTACTCGTAACGCTCTTCGAAGGCCTTGCCGGTCAGGTCGTGCAGGTCCGGGACTTCGGATGGCGAGAACAGGGTCCACGGGCCGTCATCGAAGACGCGCTTCATGAACAGGTCAGGGATCCAGTTGGCGGTGTTCATGTCGTGGGTACGACGACGGTCATCACCGGTGTTCTTGCGCAGCTCGATGAACTCTTCGATGTCCATGTGCCAGGTTTCCAGGTAGGCACACACAGCGCCTTTGCGCTTGCCACCCTGGTTAACGGCTACGGCGGTGTCGTTCACTACTTTGAGGAACGGAACCACGCCCTGGGATTTGCCGTTGGTGCCCTTGATCCATGAACCCAGTGCACGTACCGGAGTCCAGTCGTTGCCCAGGCCACCGGCGAATTTGGACAACATGGCGTTGTCGTGGATCGCGTGGTAGATGCCCGACAGGTCGTCCGGCACGGTGGTCAGGTAGCAGCTGGACAGCTGCGGACGCTGGGTACCGGCGTTGAACAGGGTCGGAGTCGAAGCCATGTAGTCGAAGGACGACAACAGGTTGTAGAACTCGATGGCACGGTCTTCTTTTTGCTTCTCTTCGATCGCCAGGCCCATGGCCACGCGCATGAAGAAGATCTGCGGCAGTTCGAAACGCACGCCATCCTTGTGGATGAAGTAACGGTCGTACAGGGTTTGCAGGCCCAGGTAGGTGAACTGCTGATCGCGCTCGTGGTTGATCGCCTTGCCCAGTTTTTCCAGGTCAAAGGTCGCCAGAACCGGGTTCAGCAAATCGAACTCGATACCTTTGGCGATGTAGGCCGGCAGGGCTTTGGCGTACAGGTCGACCATCTCGTGGTGAGTCGCGCTTTCTGCCACTTCGAGGAAGCTCAAGCCTTCGGCACGCAGGGTGTCCATCAGCAGGCGAGCGGTTACGAAGGAGTAGTTCGGCTCACGCTCTACCAGGGTGCGGGCGGTCATCACCAGGGCGGTGTTGACGTCGCTCAGTGCTACGCCGTCGTAGAGGTTTTTCAGGGTTTCGCGCTGGATCAGGTCGCCGTCAACTTCGGCCAGGCCTTCGCAGGCTTCGGTGACGATGGTGTTCAGGCGGCCCATGTCCAGCGGCGCGAAAGTACCGTCAGCGCGGGTGATACGAATCGACGGGTGAGCCTGGACAGCGTCTTCGGCCGGGGCGCGGGTAGCACGCTCCTTGGAGCGGGCATCGCGGTAGATCACGTAGTCGCGAGCCACTTTTTGCTCGCCGGCGCGCATCAGGGCCAGTTCAACCTGGTCCTGGATTTCTTCGATGTGGATGGTGCCACCCGATGGCATGCGACGCTTGAAGGTTGCGGTGACTTGTTCAGTCAGGCGCGCAACAGTGTCGTGAATGCGGGACGAGGCGGCAGCTTTGCCACCCTCAACTGCGAGAAACGCTTTGGTGATGGCGACGGTGATCTTGTCATCAGTGTAAGGAACTACAGTCCCGTTACGTTTGATCACGCGCAATTGGCCTGGCGCGGTCGCAGACAGATCCAGATTTGAATCGGAACCCTGCGAGTTCTCGCGAGTTGTGTCGGTTTGCATGGGGGGGTGTCTCCACATTCTCTATGTTTGTTTGGGCACCTTTTGGGTGCCCACCGTTCCGTCCTGAAGCACTACAACCGGCGATCAAACCGGGCATAACAACCTCGGGACGTACAGAAAGGGGGGGTTAAGCCGCTTCCGTGCCGAAGTCATGGGTTTGCGCGTGCCGCCTCAAACCCTGGTCCTGATGGGTGACAGTATTTTTACTGCAACACCCGGGCCGCTTTCCGGCTTTTACGCTGGAAACCGGCTGCCATCCGCATGCGCGGTTTGGACTTTAATAACGTGTTTGCTCAAACCCGACAGGCGCGAGAAAAGGACTTGAAATTCTCGTTTGAGTTGTGTTGGGTTTTTGGCCATAAACCCTATATGTAGGGTTGTTTGGCGGAATAGATACAAGATATGCGTTTTGCTGAGTCTCTGCAACGTAGGATCTTGGCTTGAATCAATGCTGGTTTTGTGTATGAAAGCGTAAAAAACCGTGTAGGCCCCATGGGCTCGGCTTCAGACCGTTTGTCACCAAATTTGGCCGGAACAAACGGCCCGTACTGAATTTTGAGGGCGCGAACCCTACCATAAAAAACAGCGCTGTCCGAACGCATTTTCAGGCGAGTGCAAAGATAGGAAAGGTCAAGCGGATATTGGGGTTTTGCGACACCGCAAAGGCCTTGGGCGGCCTTTGCGGCAGATGCGGGAAATTACAACAATTGGAAGCTGTTTTGCTGCACGTTCTGCGAATCAAGGCCGATCAGCACCTCAAACTCTCCCGGCTCGGCGGCGTACTTCAATTGTGCGTTGTAGAACTTCAAGTCGTTCTCGTCGAGGGTGAACTGAACGATTTTCTGTTCTCCGGCCTTAAGCATGATTTTCTGGAAGTTCTTCAGCTCCTTGAGCGGACGGCTCATGGAGGCGGCGACATCATGCAGGTACAGCTGGACCACGGTTTCTCCATCGCGCTTGCCGGTGTTTTTCAGCGTCACGCTGGCAGTCAGTGATGCGCCCGGTTTCAGGGTTTTGGCGGACAGGCTGACATCGGACAGGCTGAAGTCGGTGTAGCTCAGGCCATAGCCAAACGGGTAGAGCGGGGTGTTGGCCTCGTCGAAGTACTGCGAGGTGTAGTTACCCGGCTTGCCCGGGGTGAAGGGGCGGCCAATGGTCAGGTGACTGTAGTAGGTCGGAATCTGCCCCACAGAGCGCGGGAAGGTGATGGGCAGCTTGCCGGACGGGTTGTAGTCGCCGAACAGGACATCAGCAATGGCATTGCCGCCTTCAGTGCCACTGAACCAGGTTTCCAGTACCGCATCCGCTTGTTGCTGTTGCAGGTCGATCGACAGCGGACGGCCATTCATCAGCACCAGCACCAACGGCTTGCCAGTGGCCTTGAGTGCAGTGATCAGGGCGCGCTGGCTGGCTGGAATGTCCAGACTGGTACGGCTTGACGATTCGTGGGACATGCCGCGCGATTCACCCACCACCGCCACCACGACATCGGCCTGCTGTGCAGCCTTGACCGCTTCGTCGATCATCTCCCGGGCCAGGCGCGGGTCGTTGGTTACTTCAGGGTTGTCGAAGTTCAGGAAGTTCAGGTAATCGACGATTTTCTGGTCGTCGGTGATGTTGGCGCCGCGGGCGTAAATCAGCGTGCCCTGCTGACCGAGCGCGTTGCGCATGCCGTCGAACACGGTGACAGATTGCGCCGGCTGACCATTGGCTGCCCAGCTTCCCATGATGTCGATCGGAGCCTTGGCCAGCGGACCGACCAACGCGATGCGGGCCTGTTTTTTCAGCGGCAGGGTTTCGCTCTGATTCTTCAGCAGGACCAGGCTCTTGCGTGCCACTTCGCGCGCTTCACTTCGGTGCAGGCGACTTTCGGCATTGGTGTCGGCCGGGTCATCCTGGGTCTTGCCGATACGCAGGTACGGGTCGGCAAACAGGCCCATGTCGTATTTGGCCCCGAGTACTTCACGCACCGCGTTGTCCAGATCGCTTTGCGGCACTTCGCCGGACTTCAGCAAACCCGGCAACTCTTCGCCATAGACCTTGTCGTTCATGCTCATGTCGATGCCGGCCTTGATTGCCAGCTTCGCGGCTTCGCGCCCGTCCTTGGCAACGCCGTGCCTGATCAGCTCGATAATCGCGCCATGGTCGCTGACGGCGACCCCTTTGAAGCCCCAGTCCTTGCGCAGCAGATCCTGCATCAACCACAGGTTGGCGGTGGCCGGGATGCCATTGATTGAATTCAACGCCACCATCACCCCGCCCGCACCGGCATCAATGGCGGCGCGGTAGGGTGGCAAGTAATCCTGGAACATGCGCACCGGGCTCATGTCGACAATGTTGTAGTCCCGGCCGCCTTCCACTGCGCCATACAGGGCGAAGTGCTTGACACTGGCCATGATATTGCTGGGCAGGGCAGGTGAAACGCCCTGATAGGCGTGGACCATGACTTTGGCAATGCGCGATACCAGGTAGGTGTCTTCGCCAAAACCTTCCGAGGTACGCCCCCAGCGCGGGTCACGGGCGATGTCGACCATCGGCGCGAATGTCAGGTCAATACCGTCGGCGCTGGCTTCCTTGGCGGCTACCCGGCCGCTCAGGGCGATGGCGTCCATGTCCCAGCTGGACGCAAGGGCCAGGCTGATGGGGAAAATGGTGCGATGGCCGTGAATCACGTCGTAGGCAAAAAACATCGGGATTTTCAGACGGCTGCGTTGAGCTGCATCTTGCATCGGGCGGTTTTCGGCGCGGGTGATCGAGTTGAACGTGCCGCCGATGCGGCCTGCGGCGATTTCCTTGCGGATCAGTTCGCGGGGCATTTCCGGGCCGATACTGATAAGGCGCAGTTGGCCGATCTTTTCATCGACCGTCATTTGTTTGAGCAGATCAGCCACAAATACATCTTTGGGCGGGAGCGGTGCCGGCGGGTTCTGGGCTAAAACCGAGTGGCTGGCCAGACTAAGGGCCAAGCCCAGCAAATACATATTTCTCATGACATTCTTCTACGCGGCCGCTCTCTTAAAGCGAGGGATGGCCCGCGCTTTTGAAGCGATATTGTTCTGTGGGGGATGTAAGGACTACTTAACTTAAAAATTACCCTATCTTTAAGAGTAAGTATTCCCACATGGCAGGCAGTCTTTTAGCTGATTAGCTACCAGCAATCCAGTGTTGCCGGGAGATATTCAGTCACGGTGAGGGAGTTTTTCCACAGGGTATGCGGTCAATAAACTCAATCGGGTTATTTCGGAGCGTCACAAGCATGGAATTACAAAGCGTTAGGTCCTCGGGCTGGAAAGTCATCGCGCTGCTGGCGTTGAGCAGTCTGCTGGCGGGATGCGGGATCAATACCATTCCGACCCTGGACGAGCAGGTCAAGGCGGCCTGGTCGCAAGTGCAGAATCAATACCAGCGGCGCTCCGACTTGATCCCCAACCTGGTGGAAACGGTCAAGGGCGCGGCCAAGCAAGAGCAGGCCACCCTGACGGCGGTGATTGAGGCGCGGGCCAAGGCAACGTCGATCCAGGTGGATGCCAGCACCCTGAACAACCCGGAAAAACTCAAACAGTTCCAGGATGCACAGAACCAGCTGACCGGAGCCTTGAGCCGTCTGATGGTGGTGTCCGAGCGCTATCCGGACTTGAAATCCAATCAAAACTTCCTCTCCTTGCAGTCGCAACTTGAAGGCACGGAAAACCGCATCAGCGTGGCCCGTCGCGACTTCATCCAGGCGGTTGAACGTTACAACACCGAAATCCGCACCTTCCCGGGTCGTTTGTGGCATGCCGTGATGTACAGCGACTTGCCGATTCGCCCGACTTTCGAGGCCACCGCACCGGATGCCGACAAAGCCCCGGAAGTGAAGTTCTAACAACCGCCTGACCCCACTCTGGAGGAGCGAGCTTGCTCGCGAGCTTTTTGGTTCACGAACAGCTCACGAGCAGGCTCGCTCCTACACCTGCAAAGTGGGGGGATTGCAACCTGCCGAGGTGCTGATGCGCGTATCAAAACTGGGATTGGGCCTGCTGCTCTGGCTATTTATAGCCACTGCACAGGCGCTCACCTTTCCGACGCTGAGCGGGCGGGTGGTGGATGATGCTCACATGCTCGACCCCGCCACTCGCCAGCAGCTGGCGCAAAAACTCGAAGCCCACGAAAAAGCCACCGGCGAGCAAGTGGTGGTGGTCACGGTGGCGGATTTGCAAGGGACTCCCATTGAGGATTTCGGCTACCAGTTGGGGCGGGCCTGGGGGATTGGGCAAAAGGATAAGAACAACGGCGCGCTGCTGATTGTCGCGCGTGATGACCGCAAACTGCGGATCGAGGTCGGCTATGGCCTGGAGGGCCGTCTTACCGACGCGCAATCCTCGGTCATCATTAATCAGATCATTACCCCGGCCTTTAAAGCCGGAAATTTCAGTCAGGGCATCAGCGACGGTGTTGCCGCGATCCTGCAAGTGCTGGGTGGCGATCCCGTGCCTGAGCCGGCCTACGCCAGCGGGCAGGGCGATGGCAACGACTTGATGAGCGAGCACCCCGGCGTGGTACTGCTGCTATTTCTGTTGTTCGTGGTGGTCGTGGCTGCCTGCCAGTTCTACGGCATTTGCAACTCGGGCGGCGGCGGTGGCACGCGCTCCGGCGGGTTTGGCAGTGGCGGCGGGGGCTTTGGTGGCGGCGGTGGCGGCTTTCGCGGTGGCGGCGGCAGTTTTGGTGGCGGCGGAGCTTCCGGCGGCTGGTAACTCACTCTTAATTTAACGGGCATCGACACTCATGGCTTTACTCACCCCACAGCAACAGCAGCAGGTCGCCGACGCGGTGACCCGCGCCGAACAACGTACCGACGCCGAAATTGTCACTGTACTGGCCCCCCGCGCGGACGATTACAGCTACATCCCCTTGCTCTGGGCCAGCCTGATCGCCCTGGTGGTGCCCGCGCTGGTGCATTTTTTGATCGGCGGCCTGCAGATTTACGGCTTGCTGATGTTGCAATGGGCCTGCTTTGTCTTTCTCAGCCTGATCTTTCGCCTGCCGGCCATAACCACCCGTTTGATCCCGCCGCGCATTCGGCACTGGCGGGCGAGCAATCTTGCCCGGCGCCAGTTTCTCGAACAAAAGCTGCACCACACCCAGGACCGTACCGGTGTGCTGATTTTTGTCAGCGAAGCCGAGCGCTATGTCGAAATTCTGGTGGATGAAGGCATATCGCGACATCTGGATAACAGTGACTGGGGCACCATCGTCAGTGATTTCACGCGCCGGGTGGCGCTGGGTCATACGGCTGAAGGCTTTATTGCCTGCATTGATGCCTGCGCCGAACTGCTGGAGCGGCATGTCCCTAAAACCCATCCGCGCAATCAACTGCCCAATCGGCTGGTGATGCTGTAATCGACTATGGCTGAAATAACCCCGTGCCCCCGGCGGCGAACACGCCTAAAATAGTCGCCATTGCTTTTCTGATTCTCCCTCCTGCATCCCCCGAGGCACCTTTTTCAATGTCAGTGACTGCTACCACCGCCCCGTCTGTGCCGGATCATCGTGCGCAATTTTTGAACTTGCTGGAAACCGGCCTGGCCCAGAACTCCTTCATCAAGCTGGTGCTGGCCAAGTACGTCGGGCCCGAGGCCGAGTTGCAGCGGATCATCATCAAGCAAGTCACGGTCAAGGATCAGCCTTGCCTGTCGTTTGTATACCGCTACAAAACCCGCGATATCACCAAGAACTTCCCTCTGGAAGAGGCCGTGGCCAATATCGCCGGGCTGTTGCCGGAAGCGTTCAAAAATGCGCACTTGCTGACCCTCACCGATGAAGTGCAGCTGGAATACAGCAAAAAAGGCAAAAGCTCGCTGTTCAAGGGTAAAAGCCAGCAGGAACGTGAACTGCCGTCGGCTGAGCATAACCGTGAAAAGAATCGCTTTGTGGACCTGTCGCGCCCGTTTTTGGCGGACCTGGGGGTCACCAACAAGCAGCAGGAACTGATTCCGGCGATGTCGCGCAAGTGGAAGCAGATCAACAAGTTTATCGAAGTGTTTTCCCATGCCTTGAGCAACTCGCCGCTCAAGCTCGATCAGCCGGTCAAGGTGGTGGATTTCGGATCGGGCAAGGGCTACCTGACCTTTGCCATTCACGATTACCTGCGTCACAGCCTCAAGGCTGAAGGCGTGGTCACCGGGGTTGAGCTGCGTGAAGACATGGTCACGCTGTGCAACAACGCCGCCCAGCGGCTGGAGCACCCGGGCCTGTCCTTTCAGCATGGTGACGTACGCAGCTTCGCGCCGACCCCGATCGACGTGATGATCGCGTTGCATGCGTGTGACATTGCCACCGACTACGCGATCCATATGGGCATTCGTTCGGGGGCAGCCATCATCATGTGCTCGCCGTGTTGCCACAAACAGATCCGCCTGCAGATCCAGAGCCCGGCGCTGCTCAAGCCGATGCTGCAATATGGATTGCATCTTGGCCAGCAGGCCGAAATGGTCACCGACAGCTTGCGTGCCCTGTTCCTTGAAGCCTGCGGTTATGAAACCAAAGTGTTTGAGTTCATCTCCCTGGAGCACACCAACAAAAACAAAATGATCCTTGCGGTCAAACGCGCCGAACCGCTGGACCCGGCGCAGTTGCTGGTGAAAATCCAGGAGCTCAAGGCGTTTTACAACATTCAGGAACACTGCCTGGAAACCTTGCTGCAGGCGGACGGTTTGTTGAAGTAAGCGTGTAAGGCGTACTCAGCGGGTACGTAGTATCAGGCTATTACCCGCGTGGGCGCTCAAGGGTTACCTTGGCTACTCTTATCAGCCCACGGTTTACCCCAGAGGAGCACCCACCATGGCGGCGAAAAAAATTCTGATGCTGGTTGGCGATTATGTTGAAGACTACGAAGCAATGGTGCCGTTTCAGGCGCTGTTGATGGTCGGTCATCAGGTTCACGCAGTGTGCCCCGGCAAAACCTCGGGGCAGACCGTTCGCACGGCGATTCATGACTTCGAGGGCGATCAGACTTACAGCGAAAAGCCAGGCCATCTGTTTGCCCTGAATTTCGATTTCGACAAGGTCAGGGCCGGTGACTATGACGCACTGGTGGTACCAGGTGGCCGTGCTCCGGAATACCTGCGGTTGAACGAAAAGGTGCTGGAGCTGGTACGTGAATTCGATAAGGCCGGCAAACCGATTGCGGCTGTGTGCCATGGCGCGCAATTGCTGGCTGCAGCAGGATCCCTGGAAGGCCGTGAGTGCAGTGCTTACCCGGCCTGTGCTCCGGAAGTGCGATTGGCAGGCGGGACTTACATTGATATCGACGTGACCAAGGCCCACGTGCAAGGCAACCTGGCGACGGCGCCTGCCTGGCCGGCACATCCTGCCTGGCTGGCGGCGTTTCTTGGGCTGTTGGGTACGACCATTACGTTGTAAGAAGAGGGCGCGACCATGTGTGAGCTATATGTCAAAGCCGATCCGATTCTGTACGAGTCGCGCTCGCGTTCCTTGCGTATTTGCGGCGTGGTCACCACCTTGCGCCTGGAAAACCAGTTCTGGGACATCCTCAGCGAAATTGCGCAAGCCGATGGCATGACCACCAACCAGTTGGTGGCCAAGCTGTACGAAGAAGTGATGGATTATCGGGGCGAAGTGGTCAACTTCGCCTCGTTCCTGCGTGTGAGTTGCACCCGCTACCTGAGCCAGCGGCGGGTGCAGGCGCCGGAATTGAATCTGGTGGGGCGCAAGCAAGGCTGACTCGCTCTCTTGTAGCCGCTGCCGACAGGCTGCTACGGGTCGGAGTATCCCCAGCTTTAGAAGAATCGCGTTACGCTGACTTTGGCGTTACGGCCCTGGCTGTAGGCGTTCTCTCCGCTGAGCATCGGGCGATAGCTCTTGTTGAACAGGTTATCCACTGTGAGGTTGACTTCAGTGCCTTTGAGGTACGGCTGTGTCGGTTTCCAGTTGGCAAACAGGCCCTGCACGTTGTAGCCGTCGTTGGGGTACTGGTCCCAGTAGCGGTCACCCAGGGCTGTCAGTGGGCCGGCGCCATACTTGTCACTCGGTAAACGGTCGGTTTTGCGTACGAACTCTCCCTTCCAGCCGACGCGGGCATCCCAGGCCGGAATTTTGGTTCCCAGTACTGCAACCCACTTCGGCGCAGGAACGTCCCGCGCCCATACGTCGGGCCCCCAGGGATTGGTGTAGGCGCCTTGGTGCTTGCCTGTCATCCATGCGTATGACAGCGAACCGAAGAGATAGGTGGCGTCATAGAAGCTTTCAATCTCAAAGCCTTTGATGGTCACGCTGCCAATGTTGCGGTAATTGGGCATGGGAGCGGATCCGCAATCTTTGGACATGCTGCCCGCGGCGGTTTGGGCGGCACAGCCGACGCCAGTGGCTTTGAAAATCTCATCGTCGATCTTGTTGCTGAACAGGGTAGTGCGGATCAGCGCATGGTCGTTGTCACCAAATATCTGGTCGAAAGTGGTGATGTTGCCCGCACGCCAGCCGGTGATGCGCTCCGGGTTGAGGTTCAGGCTGCTGGATGTGCGGTTGCCCAGTCCCTGGACTTCGTACTGCTCGTCAATTACCGGGGCGCGCCAGGTTTTGCTGAAGTCGGCAAACAGGGCGGTCTGCGGAGTGATTTTCCAGAATGCCGATAGACGAGGCGACCAACCGGTGTAGGTTTTATCGCTGTAGTCGTGACCCAGTTCCGGATGGTTGTAGTAGGGCGCGTCATTTTCCTGGCCGCGATTGCGTACATGGTCGTAGCGTATCGAAGGAGTCAGGGTGAAGTTGGCGAGGGTGATGGCGTCCTGGATATAGAAGCTGTTGGTATCGACCTTGCCCGCGGGCATGAAGTTGGGCTGGTAGTGGCCGTAGTTGTATTTTTCTACCTCGTAGGTCGTGCCTGGCATCCACATGTTCACATCACGCTGATGTTTGCGAAATTGCACGCCGGTGGTCAGCACATGGTCCAGCGGACCGCTGGCAAACAGGCTGACGTTCTCGATCTGGAGCATGTCGTCGGTATAGCCGGTTTCCATCTTGCGCCCGCCGGTGGTGGGCTGGACGAAGGCCTGTTCGCTGCGTTTGTCGGTCTGCTCGGTATTGGAGTGCGAGTACTTCACTTCCAGGTCCACCAGCGGGTTATCGACCGGCTCGTAGTTATATTTGGCCGACCAGGTGGTGTCGATGGTTGAGCGGTTGGCCAGGTACCGACGCGAGGCGATGTCAAAGCCGTACTTGTCGATGTTGGCCTGGCTCGGCGGTGCGGGGTAACTGACCGCCGAGAAAGGCACCCACAGATAGTTATTCGAGCGCGAGTAAGACATCCCCACGCTGTGCTCGTCGGTCAGGTGCAGGTTGAGTTTGAGCAGTTGTGCGTCCAGGTCCTGGGCCGTGTTGGGCAGGCGCAAGGGGTTTACCGGGTAAACATTGCCGGGGTTGGGCATGTTATCGGCCAGCTTCATGTCGTCGCCGTCGCGTTTGGTGTAGTACACCAGCGCATCGGCGCGGCCATCTTCGGTACGGCCGTACGCGGCACCGCTGTAGACCTGTTGATGGTCATTGCTGCTGTAGCCGTACTTGAGCATGGCGCCCACGTCTTTGCCTTCTTCCAGCAGGTCCGGCGCATCTTTGGTTTCCATGTGCACGACGCCACCAAAGCCGCCATTGCCGGTGCGAAAATCGTGGGGGCCTTTCTCGACTTCCAGGCGTTTGATCAGCTCGGGCTCGATAAAAATGGTGCCTTGTTTGTACCGCTCAAAGCCGCTTTTGGTCGCGCCATCAACGGTCATCTGCACGTCTTCGGCTTCGCCCATGCCCCAGATGTTGATGGTCTGGCCGCCAGGTTTCAGGGAGCCGCCGAGGTTGATGCCCGGTAAGGTGGCCAGCAGGCTGGGAATGTTATTGGCCTGGTAACGATTGATTTCGGTTTGGGTCATGGTCGACTTGCCGACGTTGCTGGAGTCGACTTCGTTACCGTTGCCCACCACGCTGACCGCGCCCAGTTCGAGGCTGTTGCTGGTGGTGGTGCCTTGTTCACGGGGGCGCACAACATAGGTGCGATCCACCTGGATCAGACTGAAATCCGTGCCGTTGAGCAGCTGGTTGATGGCCTCCTGCGGGCTGAAGGTGCCACTGAGCGCCGGGGCCTGCACATTGCGCAGCAGGGCTTCGTCAAACAGCAGCTGGATTTTTGCCTGCTGTGCCACATCACTCAGGGAGCTGGCCAGTGATTGCGCCGGCAGGTGTAGCTGGATCGATTCGGCATGGGCGTGCAGGCTGATCGCCATGCATGCCGCCAGCAGGCCCGGACGTGTGCACAGGTGCGAGAAGTGATGTGGTGCGCGAAACATGAAATCCCCCGGTGTGGCCAAAGGCCAAAAAAGACATGCGTTAGCAGACCGAAGGAAGACGCAGCACAACGAGAAAACCACATATGCGAATGAAAAATATTCGCATATGTGGTTTTAGCGGGGTTCGATGCGGATTTTTCCGTTTTCCAGCAGATGGTTTTTCACCGGGATCAGCGCGGGCAGCGCCTTGACCAGTGCCAGCGGGTCGCTGACATCCAGATTGCCCGAGACTTTGTAGCGGCCAAGCGGTCCGTCTGCCAGTTCAATCACCCCGGGGCGGTACAAATCCAGTTCATCCACCAGGCTGGCCAGCTCCCGGTTGCGAAAGGACAGATGGCCGCTGCGCCAGTCAGCCACTTCCCCCGGGTTGAGGATTTGTTCTGCAAGCGTGCCTTTGGCGTAATCGTAAGAGGCGCGCTGCCGGGCGCCCAGCAAGGCAGACGACTTGCCGTCGGGGATAAAGGCGACTTGCCCGTGGGCGACGCTCACCACCAATTGGCGCTGGCTGCGGCGTACATCAAAACCGGTTCCCACGACCCGGATCAGTGCATCGCCGGCATGTACCACCAAAGGCTGTTCTTTATTGGCGGCCACTTCGATATAGAGCTGGCCCTGATCCAGATAAATATTGCGCTGGTGGGAGCTGAAGTCGATGCGCAGGCGGGTGTTGGCATTGACGGTCAGGCTGCTGCCGTCGGGCAGTGTCAGGGTTTTCGGGTTCTGGCTTTGGGTGGCAACCTGTTGCTGGTGCAATGCCATCGGGGTCCCGATATTCAGTGCAAACACGGCGCATAACACCGCTGCTGCCGTTGCCAGGGCAAAAGCCGAACGCCGGCGCACCGGCTGGGGGGCGGGTTTGCTCCGTGGCTGGAGTTCACCGAGTTCGGCCCAGAGTGACTCAAATTCGGCATACGCGCGGGCATGCGCCGGGATGGCTTTCCAGGCGTTGAATTGCTCGCGGCAATGTCTGTCAGGTTGATTGCGGTTGCGCGCAAACCAGGTGGCGGCCTGCGCGTCGATGCTGTCGTTGGTGATCGTTTGAAAGGGGGTCATTGTGGCTGCTCCTTGCCGCTGTCCCGTTGTAAATGTTGCTTGCAGTGCAACAAGGCAAAGGCGATGTGCTTTTCCACCATGCTGACGGAGATGCCCATGCGTTCGGCAATCTGCGCCTGACTCAAGCCTTCAAAACGATGCAGCATAAGGGCTTCGCGGCGTCTGGGCGAGAGTTCTGCGAGCACGACCTTGAGTTGCTCCATTCGTTGCTGGCGTTGTGCCGCGGCCATTGGTTCATCCCTCTCGTCGCTCAGTGGCTCGGGTTGACGCTCGATATGTTCACTGTGCAGCCCGTGTCGCACGTGCTGACGTCGCCAGTGATCACGTAACAGGTTGCGTGCCATCTGGAACAAAAATGCCCTTGGTTGTTCAACCTTGGCACGGTCCTGATAACCCAGCCATTGAGTGAATACATCCTGAGTCATGTCGGCTGCATCGCTGGCGTTGTCGGTACGTTTGCGCAGGAAGTGCAGAATCTGCGTGTAGAACTCGCGCAAGGATTCGGCCAGCGGATCAGGTTTGGAACGGGACATGGAGATCCTTAAGGATGTAGCGATGCAAATAATTCACGAATGTTATCGAGAATTATTGCTATTTGTCTTGCGGGAAATTCATGCCTGGGCTTATTTCGACGGATAAATGGATAAATAGGCTGTGGCCGCTTTACTGAGGAGGGGAAAAACACCTACTGCATCAGGAGAGTGGTTATGTCAGGTTGGTACGAGTTGAGCAAAACCAGTAACGGACAGTTCCGTTTTGTCTTGAAGGCGGCAAATGCCGAAACGATTCTGGTGAGTGAGCACTACACCACACTGGCCGCGGCCAAAGGCGGGATAGCCTCGGTGCAGGTCAACAGCCCGCATGATGAGCGCTATGAGAAGAAGGTCGCCAAAGACGGCAAACCGTACTTCAACCTCAAGGCCGCGAATCACCAGATCATTGGCACCAGCGAGCAATACAGCTCCGAAGCGGCGCGGGACAAAGGCATCGCCAGCGTCAAAACCAACGGGCCGACAACCCTGGTCAAAGAAAAGTTTTGAGGATGGTTGTATAGATACAGGCCTGCTGGCGGTGGTGTCATTGCCCCGTGAGCAGGCCCGTTGTTGCAGGGCTACACCTCTACCGGTACCGAATGCCTGGTGTAACCCAGCGGGTGAGTTTTCGAATTATAGAAGCGCAATGTCAGCTTCTTGTCTGCAAATAGCGCCGAGTAGTGGTGTTTCTGGAAGCGGATAAACGCTTCGTTGCGCGGGTAAATCGAGATGCACAGCGTTTTCAGCGGTGCCTGACGCAAAGCATCAATCAGGTGCTGGTCCTGCTCTGCCAGGCTGTGGCCAAAGATGCATAACGTGTCTTTGTGGGTCATCAGCTGTTCATGGCAAAACGACAGGTAATCCGAGTGGCGAATGGATTTGCGCTTGTCGTCGCTGCTGCTCTCGCTGACAAACAGCGGCACATCGTCCAGCGCGCTGATTGAGTGATTGATCGCGAAGTTGCTCAGTAGCACGGGTGGCGTGGCGTTGATCTTGCGAGCCTTGCCTTCCTGATTTTTCACCAGATGCAGGCCACCGTGCAGGTAGAGCACGCGTGTGGACTTGCTCTTGCCCAGTGCGCCAGCCAGTTCGAAAGTAGCCCCCGGCGTGTCGAATAGATCATTGAACTGTTTCGGCGCCTGCATCACCGCCCAGGGGGTGAGCAGGTCGTAGTTGGAGCAGTACACCGTGGCGTAGCGCGCCAGTTCCCGGTTCCAGCATGCCAGGGTTTCGGGTTGCATCAGGCGCCAGGGGATGTGTACGTCCTGTGTGCTGTTGATCAGCGCTTCCTTGATGGCGTAGTAGCGCTTGCGCGGCGAGGCTGAATTGATCGCCAGGGCCTTGTTGACCTTGCTTGCGGTTTTGAGTGCGCTTAACACGTGCTCGAAATTGCGCGTGCCCAGGGCTTCGAACACGCTGAGTTCGGTCTGGCTCAGAGGCTTTTCGGCGACACTTTTGGCTTTGTCGAACAGCGAGTCGTAATAAAAGTCATGCCACACGGCCATGCTCGCACCGTTACCGATCAGCAGCCCGCTGCACGGTGTGCCGGTGCTCAAGGCATTCCAGTCTTCTAGTTCGGCATCAAATTCCTGGAAGGGGGTCATGGCAAATATCGTCTCAAGGCGGGGGCAAAGCAGGACTTTATCACGCTCAAGTGTTGAGCCAGATCAACATCGGTGTGCATAAATAAGTTGAAGCTATGCTCATGGACTTATTCAGCGTCGCGGGCTACACCCCGCTTTAGAGGACTCGCCATGACCAGCACTTTTTTTATTCCCGCCGTCAACATTATGGGTAACGGCTGTCTGGATGAAGCCATGACCGCGATTAGCAATTATGGATTTCGCAAGGCGCTGATCGTGACTGATGCCGGGCTGGCCAAGGCCGGGGTAGCGACGCTGATCGCAGAAAAGCTGGCATTGCAGGATATTGACTCGGTGATTTTCGACGGCGCCAAGCCGAATCCGAGCATTGCCAACGTAGAGGCGGGTTTGAAGGTCCTCAAGCAGCATCAATGTGACTTTGTTGTATCGCTGGGTGGCGGCTCGCCCCATGACTGTGCCAAAGGCATTGCGTTGTGTGCGACAAACGGCGGGCATATTCGCGATTACGAAGGCGTGGATCAGTCGGCCAAGCCCCAACTGCCGCTGGTTTCGATCAATACCACGGCGGGTACGGCCAGTGAGATGACGCGTTTTTGCATCATCACGGACGAAGAGCGCCACGTGAAAATGGCGATCGTCGACCGCAACGTAACACCGCTGCTGTCGGTCAACGACCCGCAACTGATGGTGGCAATGCCCAAGGGGCTTACGGCTGCGACCGGTATGGACGCGCTGACCCACGCTGTGGAAGCCTATGTGTCGACCGCGGCCAACCCGATTACCGATGCCTGTGCAATTAAAGCCATGCAGCTGATCAGCCAGAACTTGCGTCAGGCGGTAAGCGACGGCAAAGACCTCACCGCTCGGGAGAACATGGCCTACGCGCAGTTCCTGGCAGGCATGGCGTTCAATAATGCGTCGCTGGGTTTTGTTCACGCCATGGCGCACCAGTTGGGCGGCTTCTACGACTTGCCGCACGGGGTGTGCAACGCGGTACTGCTACCCCATGTGCAAACCTTTAACGCTCATGTGTGTGCGGCTCGCCTGACCGATGTGGCCCACGCGCTGGGTGCCGATATACGGGGTTTGAGCCCGGAAGAGGGCGCGCAAGCAGCCATTGCGGCAATTCGCACCTTGGCCAAGGATGTTGAAATTCCAGCGGGTCTTCGGGATCTGGGGGCCAAGGTGGATGACATCCCGATGTTGGCAACCAACGCGCTGAAAGATGCCTGTGGTTTCACCAACCCGCGCAAGGCGGACCAGGGGCAGATTGAAGAGATCTTCCGTAATGCGTTTTAACGTCTTGTAGGCGCGAGCTTTTTAGCGCAGCAACGAAAAGCTCGCGAGGCAAGCTCGCTCCTACAGGTAAATGGCATAAAAAAACGGCCGGGTGATTAACCCGGCCGTTTTTTTGTGTCTGGCTTAGAAGGGCTTACTGCACTTCAACGGCCAGGCTTTCGCTGATTTTCTTCTGCCAGATTGCCGGGCCGGTGATGTGTACCGACTCGCCTTTACTGTCGACAGCCACGGTCACCGGCATGTCTTTAACGTCGAACTCGTAGATCGCTTCCATGCCCAGTTCGGCAAAGGCCACGACGCGCGATTTCTTGATGGCTTGAGCCACCAGATACGCTGCACCGCCAACCGCCATCAAGTACACGGCTTTGTGGTCCTTGATCGCTTCGATAGCGGTCGGGCCGCGCTCGGATTTGCCGATCATGCCCAGCAGGCCGGTCTGATCAAGGATCTGGCGGGTGAACTTGTCCATCCGCGTGGCTGTGGTCGGACCGGCAGGGCCAACGACTTCGTCGCCGACCGGATCAACCGGGCCCACGTAATAGATGAAGCGACCCTTGAGGTCGACCGGCAAGGTTTCACCACGGTTCAGCATTTCGACCATGCGCTTGTGCGCCGCGTCGCGACCGGTGAGCATTTTGCCGTTGAGCAAAACGGTCTCGCCCGGCTTCCAGCTTTGCACGTCTTGCGGGGTCAGGGTGTCCAGGTCTACACGGCGCGCCGATGGACCTGCTTCCCAGACGATTTGCGGGTAGGCGTCCAGCGGTGGTGCCTCCAGCTCGGCCGGGCCGGAACCGTCGAGCACAAAATGCGCATGGCGGGTGGCCGCGCAGTTCGGGATCATGCACACCGGCAAGGAAGCGGCGTGGGTCGGGTAGTCCATGATTTTTACGTCGAGTACTGTGGTCAGGCCGCCAAGCCCCTGGGCGCCGATGCCCAGCTGGTTGACCTTCTCGAACAACTCAATACGCATCTCTTCGATACGGCTGGACGGGCCGCGCTTGATCAGGTCGTGAATGTCGATGGACTCCATCAACACTTCCTTGGCCATCACCGCCGCTTTTTCAGCCGTGCCGCCGATACCGATGCCGAGCATGCCCGGTGGGCACCAGCCCGCACCCATGGTCGGAACGGTCTTGAGCACCCAGTCAACGATCGAGTCGGACGGGTTGAGCATGGCCATTTTCGACTTGTTTTCGGAGCCGCCGCCCTTGGCCGCTACGTCCACTTCCACGGTGTTGCCCGGAACGATGGAGTAGTGGATAACTGCCGGGGTGTTGTCCTTGGTGTTGCGGCGAGCACCGGCCGGGTCGGCCAGGATCGAAGCCCGCAGGACGTTTTCCGGGAGGTTGTAAGCGCGACGCACGCCTTCGTTGATCATGTCGTCCAGGCCCATGGTGGCGCCGGTCCAGCGCACATCCATGCCCACACGCACGAATACGGTGACGATGCCGGTGTCCTGGCAAATCGGGCGGTGGCCGGTGGCACACATGCGCGAGTTGATCAGGATTTGCGCCATCGAGTCACGGGCCGCTGGCGATTCTTCGCGCAGGTAAGCCTCGTGCATGGCCTGGATGAAGTCCACGGGGTGGTAGTAGGAAATGAATTGCAGGGCGTCAGCAACGCTCTGAATCAGGTCGTCTTGCTTGATCACGGTCATGGGTCGCGCTCCTCTATAAGACGGGAACATTCAATAAGGTGTTTGCGACCTTGGTCTATCGGTCTGTCGAAAACATCTTTGCTGGGCATACCGGGCACGGATGACCGGCACCAAAAAGGCGCGGCAGTATAACGCGGTGCACGTCTTGATACACCTGCGGGGGGTATAAACGAACGTCGGGTGGATTTGTAGCCGCTGGCGAAGGCTGCGTGCGGCGGCGAAGCCGTCGTAGAATCAGCTACCGCGATCCTTCAGTTCAGGCGCACGCTCAGCATTTACGATCGCTTTGCAATCGGCCGTAGCCTGCGGCAACTGCTACCCGCCACACTGAATCTTTTACAGGACATATGAAGTGCCCGAGTTACACGTCGCTGACCGGCGCTGGTCGGTTTGCCAGGATGCCAATTTGCTCGATAGCCTCAATCAGGCCGGTGTGGCGGTGCCTTACAGCTGCCGTGCCGGCAGTTGCCATGCCTGTCTGGTGCGTTGTGTGCGTGGCGAGCCTGCCGACCTCAAACCCGAGGCATTGAGCCGCGCCCAGCGTGAACAAGGCTGGCGCCTGGCTTGTCAGTGTCAGGTGGTGGAAGACTTGCAGCTTGAGGCCTTTGACCCGATGCGCGACGGCTTGCCCGCCGAGGTGCTGAGTGTCGACTGGTTGAGCCCGACGGTGTTGCGCTTGCGTTTGTTGCCTGGGCGCTCGCTGCGTTATCGCGCCGGTCAGCATGTGGTGTTGTGGACAGCCAACGGTGTTGCGCGTCCGTATTCATTAGCCAGCCTGCCTGATGAAGACCGGTTTCTGGAGTTTCACCTCGATTGCGCCCATGCCGGTGAGTTTGTCAGTGCCGCGCGTCAGTTGCGGGTTGGCGATCCGCTGCGTTTGGGGGAGCTGCGTGGCGGCGCCCTGCGTTACGACCCCGACTGGCAGGAGCACCCTCTCTGGCTGCTGGCGTCCGGCACCGGGCTGGGGCCTTTATATGGCGTACTGCGCGAGGCGCTGCGTCAGCACCATCACGGGCCGATACGCCTGGTGCACGTAGCCCGGGATCATAGCGAACACTACCTGGAGGCAGAGCTGCAGGTGCTGGCTGTCGCGCAGCCAAATCTGCAGGTCGAGCGGGTCGAGCGCGCTCGGTTACCGGACTTTCTGGCCGGGATACGGGTGGAGTCGCGCCAGACTCACGCTTTGATCTGCGGTCACCCCGACAGTGTCGAGGCTTTCGCCAAGCGTTTGTTTTTGGCGGGGCTGGCGCGCAACCGGCTGCTGGCAGACGCCTTTTTAACCCGCAGCTGAACGCAAGTACGACTTAAGCCCTCTACAGTGGGGAGCTGTCTGGCTGTAGAAACCTACTTGAGCGGGCGCTCCAGACCCGCATGATCACGCCGAGCCTGAGGATGGAACACACCTTTTAATTATCCGAACTGGAGCAATTACGAATGAGTGCCAACGTCGACCTCAACAATCGTCCCGACTATGACCGCGTCTTGCAGGACATTGCCGATTACGTCCTGACTTACACCATCACCTCGCCTGAAGCCCTGAACACTGCCCGCAACTGTCTGATGGACACGTTGGGCTGTGGCTTGCTGGCGTTGCGTTTTCCGGAGTGCACCAAGCACCTGGGGCCGATAGTGGAGGGCACGCTGGTGCCATTTGGTGCCCGTGTGCCGGGGACTTCGCTGCGGCTGGACCCGGTCAAGGCCGCGTGGGACATCGGCTGCATCGTGCGCTGGCTGGATTACAACGACACCTGGCTGGCTGCGGAGTGGGGTCATCCTTCGGATAATCTGGGCGGCATTCTGGCGGTGGCCGATCATCTGTCGCAAAAGCGCGTGGCCAATGGCGAGGCGCCGCTGACGGTGAGGGCGGTGCTTGAGGCAATGATTATGGCCCATGAGATTCAGGGGGTGATTGCCCTGGAAAACTCTTTCAACCGTGTAGGGCTCGATCACGTGCTGTTGGTGAAAGTCGCTTCTACAGCGGTCTGCGCCAAGCTGATGGGGGCTGACCGCGAGCAGTTGCTGTCGGCATTGTCCCATGCCTTTGTCGATGGCCAGGCCTTGCGCACCTATCGTCATGCGCCCAATGCCGGATCGCGAAAATCCTGGGCTGCCGGGGATGCGTCGAGTCGGGGTGTGCGCCTGGCTGATATTGCGATGCGCGGCGAGATGGGTGTTCCGGGTGTGCTGACGGCGCCGCAGTGGGGGTTCTACGATGTGCTGTTCAGCCATACCAACAAGGACCTGGCGCTCAAGCCTGAAGGCCAGCGCCAGTTCAGCCTGTCACAGCCCTACGGCACGTATGTGATGGAAAACGTGTTGTTCAAAATCAGTTTCCCGGCCGAATTTCATGCGCAAACCGCCTGTGAGGCGGCGGTAACCTTGCATCCGCAGGTCAGGGATCGTCTGCACGAGATCGAGAAAATTGTGATTACAACCCACGAATCAGCGATTCGGATCATTTCCAAGCAGGGCAAATTGGCCAACTCAGCGGACCGGGATCACTGCATCCAATACATGACGGCTGTACCGCTGGCCTTTGGCAATCTGGTGGCTGAGCAGTACGAGGATGATTTTCATGCCGCGCATCCGATCATTGATGAGCTGCGCGAGAAGATGGTGATTGTTGAAGATCCGCGCTTTACCCGCGAATACCTGGAGGCCGACAAGCGCTCGATTGCCAATGCGATTCAGGTGTTTTTCACCGATGGCAGCAGCACCGGGCAAGTGGTTGTGGAGTATCCGATTGGCCATCGTCGGCGGCGTGCCGAAGGCATTCCGTTGCTCGAAGACAAGTTCAAGGCCAATTTGGCGACGCGGTTTGTGGGCCAGCGTTGCAAGCAGATTTTTGCGCTGTGCAAGGACCAGGCGGCGCTGGAGGCGACACCGGTTCATGCATTTGTGGATTTGTTGGTGATTTAAACCCGCCGTAGCCACAGAGCAATCATTGTGGGAGCTGGCTTGCCAGCGATGCGGGCGGCCCGGGGTATCAGGCCGTGCGCACTGATGTCATCGCTGGCGAGCCAGCTCCCACAGGATAAGGCGGGGGGTTATTTGAAGCGTCGCTCCACGCCTTTTTCGACCAGGATTTTGGCCGAGATTTCTTCTACCGAGAAATGCGTGGAGTTGATGTGCGGAATGTTTTCACGCTGGAACAGTAGCTCGACCTCGCGCACTTCAAATTCGCATTGGGCGTAGCTTGAATAGCGGCTGTTGGGCTTGCGCTCGTTGCGAATGGCGGTCAGGCGGTCAGGGTCAATGGTCAGACCGAAGAGTTTGTGTTTGTGCGCGCTCAAGGCTGCCGGCAACTTGAGGCTTTCCATATCGTCATCGGTCAGCGGGTAGTTGGCCGCGCGAATGCCGAATTGCATTGCCATATAAAGGCAGGTCGGAGTTTTGCCGCAGCGCGACACGCCCACCAGGATCAGGTCGGCTTTGTCGTACTTGTGGGTGCGGGCCCCGTCATCGTTGTCGAGGGCAAAGTTCACGGCCTCGATGCGCTCCATGTAATTGGAGTTGTGGCCGATGGAGTGCGACTTGCCGACCGAGTAAGAGGAGTGCTCGTCGAGCTCTTGCTCCAGCGGTGCGAGGAAGCTTGAGAAGATGTCGATCATGAAACCATTGGAGGTGGCCAGGATCTCGCGGATGTCCTGATTGACGATGGTGTCGAAGATGATTGGGCGAACTCCGTCTTTTTCGGCGGCGTTATCGATTTGTTGTACCATTGCCCGCGCTTTGTCCACGCTATCTATATAGGGGCGTGTGAACTTGCTGAAGGTCACATTTTCGAACTGTGCCAACAAACTCTGGCCAAGGGTTTCGGCGGTAATGCCGGTGCCATCGGAGATAAAGAAAGCAGATCGTTTCATTTGCGCCTTGGGCCTTAAGCTGGTGACGATTGTTGGATATGATAGGCGCGATTTTGTCGCGCTACATGGCCGGCAGTTTCACTTATTTTCCAGGTCCAGGCCACAATCGCTGCGATGCCCCCTAGATGAGCATTCAGCGCCCTGAGCTTTTCCAACACAGTTAGTGGAGAGATCACCTTGGTAGAGTACGTAGTTTCCCTCGATAAGCTCGGCGTCCATGATGTAGAGCATGTGGGGGGCAAGAACGCATCCCTCGGCGAGATGATCAGTAATCTTGCAGGCGCTGGTGTTTCGGTTCCCGGTGGTTTTGCCACCACTTCCCAGGCATATCGTGATTTTCTTGAACTGAGCGGCTTGAACGATCAGATTCATGCGGCGCTGGACGCGCTGGATGTTGATGACGTTAACGCCCTGGCCCGGACCGGGGCCCAGATCCGTCAATGGATCATGGAAGCCGAGTTCCCGGAGAAGCTCAACGCAGAAATTCGTACGGCTTTCGCAACCTTGTCCCAGGGCAACCCGGACATGGCTGTTGCCGTGCGCTCCTCGGCTACCGCTGAAGACTTGCCGGATGCATCCTTTGCCGGTCAGCAAGAAACTTTTCTGAATATTCGTGGCGTTGAAAACGTGATCCGTGCGGCCAAGGAGGTATTTGCCTCCTTGTTCAACGATCGTGCGATTTCTTACCGCGTGCACCAGGGTTTTGACCACAAACTGGTCGCGCTGTCGGCAGGTGTGCAGCGCATGGTGCGCTCCGAAACCGGGACCGCGGGTGTGATGTTTACCCTGGACACCGAGTCGGGTTTCCGTGATGTAGTGTTTATCACCGGCGCCTACGGGCTGGGCGAAACTGTTGTGCAGGGCGCGGTCAACCCGGACGAGTTCTACGTCCACAAGCAGACTCTGGAAGCCGGTCGACCGGCGATTTTGCGCCGCAACCTGGGCAGCAAAGCGATCAAGATGATCTACGGCGAAGAAGCCAGCGCCGGCAAGTCGGTCAAAGTGATCGACGTTGACAAGGCCGACCGTGCCCGCTTCTGCCTGACTGATGCTGAAGTCAGCGAACTGGCCAAGCAGGCGATGATCATCGAGAAGCACTACAAGTGCCCGATGGACATCGAATGGGCCAAGGACGGTGACGACGGCAAGCTGTACATCGTTCAGGCGCGCCCTGAAACCGTGAAAAGCCGCAGTGCCGGCAATGTCATGGAGCGCTACCTGTTGAAAGAGACCGGCACGGTGCTGGTTGAAGGCCGCGCGATCGGTCAGCGTATCGGCGCAGGCAAGGTCCGGATCATCAAGGACGTGTCCGAGATGGACAAGGTCCAGCCGGGCGACGTGTTGGTGTCTGACATGACTGATCCGGACTGGGAACCGGTCATGAAGCGCGCCAGTGCAATCGTCACCAACCGTGGCGGGCGTACCTGCCACGCGGCGATCATCGCGCGCGAACTGGGTATTCCGGCGGTGGTCGGTTGCGGCAACGCGACCCAGCTGTTGAAAGACGGACAGGGCGTGACTGTTTCCTGTGCCGAAGGTGATACCGGTTTTATCTTTGAAGGCGAGCTGGGCTTCGATATCAAGAAGAACTCGGTCGATGCCATGCCGGAACTGCCGTTCAAGATCATGATGAACGTCGGCAATCCGGATCGCGCCTTTGACTTCGCGCAGTTGCCGAACGCCGGTGTGGGTCTGGCCCGCCTGGAGTTCATCATCAACCGTATGATCGGTGTGCACCCCAAGGCACTGTTGAACTACGACGGCCTGCCGCAGGAAATCAAGGATAGCGTCGACAAGCGTATCGCTGGCTATGACGATCCGGTCGGTTTTTATGTCGAAAAACTGGTTGAAGGCATCAGCACTCTGGCTGGCGCATTTACGCCTAAGAAAGTGATCGTGCGTCTGTCGGACTTCAAGTCCAACGAGTACGCAAACCTGATCGGCGGCAAGCTGTACGAGCCCGAAGAAGAAAACCCGATGCTGGGCTTCCGCGGCGCTTCGCGTTAAATCAGCGAAAACTTCCGCGATTGTTTCGAGCTCGAGTGCCGCGCCCTTAAGCGTGTACGCAACGAGATGGGCTTCACCAACGTCGAAATCATGGTGCCTTTCGTGCGCACCCTGGGTGAGGCGAGCCAGGTCATCGACCTGCTGGCTGAAAACGGCCTCAAGCGTGGGGAAAATGGCCTGCGCATCATCATGATGTGCGAGTTGCCGTCCAACGCGATTCTGGCTGAAGAGTTCCTTGAATTCTTCGACGGTTTCTCCATCGGTTCCAACGACCTGACCCAATTGACCCTGGGTCTGGACCGCGACTCCGGTGTGATTGCCCACTTGTTCGACGAGCGTAATCCGGCAGTTAAAAAGCTGCTGTCCAACGCCATTCAGGCGTGCAACAAGGCTGGCAAGTACATCGGTATTTGTGGCCAGGGCCCATCTGATCACCCGGATCTGGCGCTGTGGTTGATGGAGCAGGGCATTGAAAGCGTGTCCCTGAACCCTGACACCGTGCTGGAAACCTGGTTCTTCCTGGCTGAAGGTCAAGCCCAGGCTTGAGTCGTTGAGAGAAGGGCGGGGCAGCCAATTGGCTGCTCTGCTCTTTATAAGCAGTGGTAGGGCGAGTTCCTCTGTGGAGTCGCCCTTTTTTGTGCAAGAGCATTATGCAAAGCAGCAGTCATCTTTTTCCCGTTGCCCTGATTAGCGCTGAGCGTCGGGGTGATCTGAGCGAAGACGTTTATCGCTTGAAACCCGCCAATAGCCCGGACATTTCCGTGGAGCTGGTGGTGACCCGGCTGGGCATGGCTGACGCCAGCCCGGTGCGCGGTGTGCCGGTTATCCTGTTGCACGGCAGTTTTTCTAATCGGCGGTTCTGGTATTCGCCCAAAGGGGTGGGGCTGGGGGCATTTCTGGCCCGGGCCGGCTTTGATGTGTGGCTTCCTGAAATGCGCGGTCATGGTCTTTCGGCGCGCAATATCAGCTGGAACAAGAACCGTGTGGCGGACTACGCCCGTTATGATTTGCCGGCCATCGGCGCCTTTGTACGCGAGTTGAGCGGGAGCATCCCGCACTGGATCGGCCACTCTCAAGGCGGAATCAGTCTGGCAGCGGCCCTTGGCGGTCAGTATCTGGGTGATGAAGACGTGGCCTCCGCGGCGTTTTTTGGCTGTCAGATCAATCGTCGTTATTGGTCATTGAAAATCCCGCCGGTGCAGTGGTGCGCTTATCTGTTGTTGAAGCGCTTTACGCAACTCTCGGGTGCATGGCTCAAGCGAGGTCCCGAAGACGAGCCCGTCAGCATCGCCCTGGAAACCTTGCGCTGGAATGGTTTTATGGGGGGCTTTAAAGATGCTGAAAAGGATTGGTGGGCGGGTCTGGCCGAAGTCCGTGTGCCCGTACTGGCCGTCGCTGCCGCGGGCGATCGGCAAACTCCGGAATGGGCGTGCCGAAAACTCTACGACCAGTTGGGCTCAGAGCAGCGTACTTTCGTGACTTTGGGGTGCAAGCAGGGTTTCAGTTCTGATTTCAGTCACGTTGAGATGCTGGTAAGCCAGGCCGCCCGGGAAGAAGTGTGGCCGCTGGTGCGCAATTGGCTGGCCCAGCACTCCGTGGCAGTGGCTGAAGACGGTTTTGCACAGGTCAGCGGGTTTTAATTCAGGGTTTTGCGTGGTGCGAGTGCGGCTAATATGTGACGCTGCCTGTGAATATGGTCACATTAAGCGTCTGGGCTTGTGGTGTGTTCTCGCTGATAGGTGCGTAAACATATACAGTCAGCCTGCTTCAGAGCGTCTATAAAGCTAGTGTTGTTTTTCCTCCCCCTGCTGCGCGACTCAAAACAGGAGTTACTTCATGAATCACTACATCACTCCCGATCTGTGCGATGCCTACCCCGATTCAGTGCAGGTGCTTGAGCCAATGTTCAGCAATTTTGGCGGGCGCGACTCCTTTGGCGGCGAGATCGTGACCATCAAGTGCTTCGAGGATAACTCCCGGGTCAAGGAGCAGGCTGAGCTCAATGGCACGGGCAAAGTGATGGTGGTCGACGGCGGTGGGTCTCTGCGCCACGCCTTGCTGGGCGACATGATTGCTGAGAAAGCATCGAAAAACGGTTGGGAAGGGCTGGTGATCTACGGCTGTATCCGCGACGTGGATGTTCTCGCCCAAACCGACCTGGGGGTGCAGGCATTGGCCAGTCACCCGCTCAAATCCGTCAGGCGCGGTCTGGGTGATGTGAATGTGCCGGTAACGTTTGCAGGTGTCACATTTCGCCCCGGAGAATTCATTTATGCCGATAACAATGGCGTTATCATTTCGCCAACTGCTCTGAAAATGCCGGGCTAAACGTATCACCATTAAGGATCAGGGATGTTCGAGGACGAAAACGCTCAATGGGGACTGGTCCATGCGCTGGTGCTGGACGGTAAAGGCGGTGCGCGTTCGATTGCACGCACCGAACTGGACGATCTGCAGTTGCAAGCGCATGAAAGCATCTGGTTGCATTGGGATCGCAGCCATCCTCAGACCCAGAACTGGTTGCGCGACTCGAGCGGCTTGAGTGACTTCAGTTGTGATTTGCTGCTGGAAGAAAATACCCGCCCCCGCTTGCTGCCTCTGCCCGACAATGAGCTGTTGTTGTTCATGCGTGGCGTCAATCTGAACCCGGGGGCTGAGCCGGAAGACATGGTCTCGCTGCGTATTTTCGGCAGTGCCCAGCGGGTAATTTCCTTGCGTATGCGTCCGCTGCGGGCCACTGACGAGCTGCTCGGTGAGTTTTCGCTGGGTGAAGGGCCTGGAAATCCTGCTGAATTGATCCTGTATCTGGCTCAGCATCTGACGTTGAAAGTGCAAGACTTGATCAGCGAGCTGTCGGAAATCGTCGATGACGAAGAAGATAAAATAGATGCCGACGAACGGTATACCCCGGAGCATGGGGCTATTTTGCAGATTCGCCGAAGGGCTGCTGCCTTGCGTCGTTTTCTGGCGCCTCAACGGGACATTTTCGGACAGCTAACGCGAACAAAATTACCGTGGTTCAGCTCGGATGACGCCGATTACTGGAACGAACTGAACAACAGCCTGACCCGCTATCTGGAAGAGCTTGAGTTGACCCGCGAGCGCGTGGGGCTGGTACTTGAGTCTGAAGATCGACGTTTGAATGTGCGCATGAGTCGCATCATGTACCGGTTCGGCGTACTCACCGGGATATTCCTGCCCATCACCTTTCTTACCGGTCTGCTCGGGATCAACGTGGGGGGTGTTCCACTCTCCAATGATCCCTATGGCTTTGCCGTGATCTGCATCTTGATGCTGGTCATTGGCGTAGGGCAATGGTGGTTTTATCGTCGTTTGCAGTGGCTTTGAACGGGGCACATGTGACGCCGATAAAGTTGTTCGCGTCTTTTACAGACATACCGAGAGGTGCTTATGCACGATCCGTTTGAACAGTCGCTACGTGAAATGCTCAAGTCGCCGCCGTCCACCCGTGACGATGACGCCTGCCTGGGCCGAGTGCTGAAAACCGCAAACCGTCAGGTGGGTGCGGGTGATCTTTTCAGTCTGCTGGGGCGTTGGGTGCAAGCACTTATGATTGCTTTGAATAACGGTTCGGCTCATATTGCGCCCGTTTCGCGGCGCAAACCTGCTGCTCGCCCTGCTGATAAGGCTGATTGAACATGGAACTTGATCTCTGGACCCAGAGCCTGGTCACGGCAATGACTGCCTTGTGGACCAAAATTGCCAACTTCATCCCTAATCTTTTCGGGGCGTTGGTGGTGGTGCTGTTGGGCTTCGTGGTTGCCAAACTGCTGGATACCCTGCTTTCCAAGCTGCTTGCCAAGTTGGGCCTCGATCGTTTGATGGGCGGCACCGGGCTTACCAAGATCCTGGGGCGCGCAGGCATTCAAGTCCCGATCTCGACCCTGATTGGCAAAATTGTTTATTGGTTCATTCTTCTGATCTTCCTGGTCTCCGCTGCCCAGTCGCTGGGCCTGGAACGCGTCTCTGCTACGCTTGACATCTTTACGCTGTACTTGCCCAAGGTCTTTGGTGCGCTGCTAGTGTTGTTGGTCGGTGTGCTGGTTGCACAGTTGCTCAACGGTCTTGTACGTGGCGCTGCCGAGAGTGTCGGGTTTGATTACGCAGGCGGTCTGGGGCGTGTGGCGCAGGGGCTGGTGATCATCATCAGTATTTCCGTGGCAATCAGCCAGTTGGAGGTCAAGACTGACCTGCTCAACCATGTGATTGTGATCGTGTTGATTACCGTTGGCCTGGCTGTGGCTTTGGCAATGGGGCTTGGAAGCAGGGAAATTGCGGGGCAGATTCTTGCCGGGATCTATGTGCGTGAGTTGTATCAGGTTGGGCAGGACGTACGAGTGGGTGAGGTTGCAGGTCAGATTGAAGAAATAGGCACGGTTAAAACCACGTTGCTGACCGATGAGGGTGAGCTAGTCTCCATCTCCAATCGGATCTTGCTGGAGCAGCACGTGACCAGCCGCTGATGCGGCAAACCCTGCTAATGTATGCCACCGCAAAAAAGCCTGTTCCAAAGGCAGCGGCGGACATTGACCTGACTGTCGGCACGACTCGTTTTGAATAAAGCCCAATCGCTATCCATGCGCTACGACCCCCGCGAGCTCTCTGATGAGGAGTTGGTGGCGCGCGCGCATGATGAGTTGTTTCACGTCACGCGCGCCTACGAAGAGCTGATGCGTCGCTATCAACGTACGCTGTTCAACGTTTGTTCAAGGTATTTAGGGAACGATAGGGACGCGGATGATGTCTGTCAGGAAGTAATGCTAAAGGTGCTGTACGGTCTGAAAAATTTCGAGGGGAAATCGAAATTCAAAACCTGGCTATATAGCATCACTTATAACGAATGCATTACACAGTATCGAAAGGAACGGCGAAAGCGTCGCTTGATGGACGCTTTGAGTATTGACCCCCTCGAGGAAGCGTCTGAAGAAAAGGCGCCGAAACCTGAGGAAAAGGGCGGACTTGATCGCTGGCTGGTGCATGTGAACCCGATAGACCGGGAGATTTTAGTGCTGCGTTTTGTCGCAGAACTGGAATTTCAGGAAATCGCAGACATAATGCATATGGGTTTGAGTGCGACGAAGATGCGATACAAGCGCGCTCTAGATAAATTACGTGAGAAATTTGCAGGTATTGCTGAAACTTAGTTCAGCGCAAATGGCTCTACGTGTAGGCAAGGTCTGATAGACTTGTCGCCGAGTTGTCCCCCGGTATGTGGGACTGCTTTACAATCACCAGATGGGGATTTAACGGATGAAACTGAAAAACACCTTGGGCATTGCCATTGGTTCCTTTGTAGCCGCAACTTCGTTCGGTGCCCTGGCACAAGGCCAAGGCGCGGTCGAGGGTGAACTGTTCTACAAAAAACAGTACAACGACAGCGTCAAGCACGTAGAAGACGGTTACAACCCAGGCGCATCGATCGGTTACTTCCTGACCGACGACGTTTCGTTGAACCTGACCTACGACAAAACTAACCACACCCGTTCGAACGACGGCACTGGCCATCAGAAAATCCAAGGCGACAACTTTGGTCTGAACGCTCAGTACCACTTCGGCACCGTAGGTGACGCTCTGCGTCCATACGTTTCCGGTGGTGTTGCTCACAAGAGCATGACCAACGTTGAAGCTGACGGCCACAGCGGTCGCGACAAGTCGACTTTCCTGACAGCTGGCGCTGGTGTTAAGTGGTACATCACTGACAACCTGTTCGCTCGTGCAGGCGTTGAAGCTGACTACAAACTGGATAACGGCAAGTGGGACTACGCTCCTACCGTTGGCCTGGGTGTTAACTTCGGCGGCAACGGCGGTAAAGTAGCTCCTGCTCCAGTTCCAGCTCCAGCACCAGTTGCTGAGCCAGAGCCAGAAGCTCCGATCGCTGAAGTAGTTCGCGTTGAACTTGACGTGAAATTCGACTTCGACAAGTCGGTTGTTAAATCGCAGTACATGCCTGACATCAACAACGTTGCTGATTTCATGAAGCAGTACCCTGCGACCAACACTACTGTTGCTGGTTACACTGACAGCGTTGGTACTGACGCCTACAACCTGAAACTGTCGCAACGTCGTGCTGACGCTGTTCGTGCAGCTCTGGTTAACCAAGGTGTTGCAGCTAACCGTGTAGACGCAGTTGGTCACGGTAAAGCTAACCCAGTTGCAAGCAACGCAACTGAAGAAGGCCGTGCTCTGAACCGTCGCGTAGAAGCTACCGTTCAAGCAGAAGCTAAGTAATTTTTAGCTAGGCTGTTCAGAAAAACCCGGCTTAGGCCGGGTTTTTCTTTGCCTGCGATTTAGCTGGGTACGGATCATTGTGATACGTCTGCCCCTCGCTTGCGCAGGGCATGCGCGGCTATAATCGCGCCCTATTCAAGTCATTTTCGAGACTATTGAGCCCATGTATAACCTGGCCCGCCAGTTGCTCTTCAAACTTTCCCCTGAAACCTCTCACGATTTGTCTTTGGATTTGATCGGCGCTGGTGGCCGTCTGGGGCTCAATGGTTTGTTGTGCAAGACGCCGGCAAAACTGCCAGTGACAGTCATGGGGCTCGAATTTCCGAACCCGGTCGGCTTGGCTGCCGGTCTGGACAAAAATGGTGCGGCCATTGATGGCTTTGCACAGTTGGGCTTTGGCTTCGTTGAAATCGGCACGGTTACTCCGCGGCCTCAGCCAGGCAACCCAAAACCACGCATCTTTCGATTGCCGGAAGCGCAGGCGATCATCAATCGCATGGGATTCAACAACCTCGGCGTGGACCACCTGCTGACACGGGTTCAGGCGGCAAAATACAGCGGTATCCTGGGCATTAACATCGGCAAGAACTTCGACACGCCGGTTGAGCGCGCAGTCGACGACTACCTGATCTGCCTGGACAAGGTGTATGCCCATGCCAGCTATGTAACCGTAAACGTCAGCTCGCCCAATACACCTGGTTTACGCAGCTTGCAATTTGGTGATTCTCTCAAGCAGTTACTTGAAGCCCTACAATTGCGTCAGAACGAACTGACAAAGCTCCACGGCAAGCGTGTCCCTCTAGCAATCAAGATTGCTCCGGACATGACTGACGAAGAAACCGTGCTGGTGGCACAGGCGTTACTTGAGACCGGTATGGATGCAGTGATTGCGACCAATACCACCTTAAGTCGTGTCGGGGTTGAGGGCATGGAGCATGGTGACGAGGCGGGTGGTTTGTCTGGTGCTCCGGTTCGCGACAAGAGCACCCACACGGTTAAGGTGCTGGCGCAAGAGTTGGCAGGGCGCATGCCGATCATCGCCGCAGGCGGGATCACTGAGGGCAAGTACGCCGCTGAAAAAATCGCTGCGGGTGCTAGCCTGGTTCAACTCTATTCGGGCTTTATCTACAAGGGCCCGGCCTTGATCCGAGAGTCGGTCGATGCCATTTCCGCGTTGGCTCGTAAATAACCGCTCTCACTAAGTAGAAGTGTCGATAGGCAGGCATAAAAAAGGGCTCCCAAAAGGAGCCCTTGGGCCGAAGCCCGCCGCCCGGATAGGACGGCATGGTTAAGTCGTTGTAGCTTCGAGGTGATGTCGGAGTGTGCCCAGAGTTAGCCGACGGCGTGGAGTTCGTTGAGTCTATGGATGCCCGCAGTGCCAGTCATACCGTCCCAGTTGTCGCCGCGTCCTTCTCGCCAGCCGTTAATCCAGGCTTGGCGTACCGACGGTAGAGTAAATGGGCAAAGCTCACGGGACTTTCCATGAACGCCGTATTGATATCCGCGTAAAAAAGCTTTTTCCAACGGATCACGCTTAAGTCTTCTCATAGGGTGTTGCCCTCACTTGTTGACTGTTTTATATCGCGTCGACCTACCAAGGGTCGGGGCAGAGTGTTCTGCCGTTGGTATGCTCGCTGCCGGCGTGGCGAGCATTTTGTTGTCACCTGTGCGGCGACAACCTGAGTTCAGTTCTAACCAATGCGCCTAAGCGTGTGAATGATCGTTTTGTCATAAGGACGTAACGATAATGGTGTTATGGCCATAAGAACGGCTGCTTTTGCAGGATTGGTTTCGACCAAAGCCTGATAGGGCGAGTGTTTACAAAGATGATGTGTTTCATTCTCTACTGCGAATAGTTACCTGTTTTGCTGGGTTACTATTCGACGAAGGGTCTGAACATGACCATTTGTTTCTCGATGAATGACCTGCCTCTGCGTCTAAACTCTTCCTGCCTCAGGGCATGGATGATCGCCGGGGTGGAACGGCACAGTTTCGTGCCACACGAGCGCTCTTCAAGAAAAGCGCTTGATTGAAAACGGAGCAGGTAATGCGTTGCCTGCTCACTGATAGCTTAAAGCCCAGGAATCCCATGTCGGATCGTTACGAACTCTTCCTTACCTGCCCCAAAGGCCTTGAAGGACTTCTCCTTGAGGAGGCCACCGGCCTTGGCCTTGAGGAAGCCCGCGAGCACACCTCGGCCATTCGTGGCATGGCAAATATGGAAACTGCCTACCGCCTGTGTCTGTGGTCGCGTCTTGCCAATCGTGTGTTGCTGGTACTCAAGCGCTTCCCGATGAAGGACGCTGAAGACCTGTATCACGGTGTGCTGGATATTGAATGGCAGGATCACATGGTCCCGGACGGCACGCTGGCCGTTGAATTCAGTGGCCATGGCTCAGGTATCGACAACACTCACTTTGGTGCCTTGAAGGTTAAAGACGCCATTGTCGACAAACTGCGCACGCCGTCTGGCGAGCGTCCTTCCATCGACAAGATCAGCCCTGACATGCGCATCCACTTGCGTCTTGATCGTGGCGAAGCGATTTTGTCTCTGGACCTGTCGGGCAGCAGCTTGCACCAGCGTGGTTATCGCCTGCAGCAAGGTGCCGCGCCACTGAAAGAAAACCTCGCTGCAGCGATCCTGATCCGTGCCGGTTGGCCGCGTATGGCCGCTGAAGGCGCTGCCCTGGCTGACCCGATGTGCGGTGTGGGTACGTTTTTGGTCGAAGGCGCGATGATTGCTGCCGATATGGCACCAAACCTCAATCGTATTCACTGGGGTTTTGACGCCTGGCTGGGTCACGTTCCGGCAATCTGGAAGAAACTTCATGAAGAGGCTACTGCGCGTGCAGAAGCCGGGATGGCCAAACCGCCGCTGTGGATTCGTGGCTACGAAGCCGATCCTCGTCTGATCCAGCCGGCACGCAACAATATTGAGCGTGCAGGCTTGAGTCACTGGATCAAGATCTATCAAGGAGAGGTCGCGACGTTTGAACCTCGTCCGGATCAGAACCAGAAAGGCCTGGTCATCTGTAACCCTCCCTACGGCGAGCGGCTGGGGGATGAGGCTAGCTTGCTCTATCTCTACCAGAACCTTGGCGAGCGCCTGCGTCAGGCCTGTCTGAACTGGGAGGCGGCCGTATTCACTGGTGCCCCGGATCTGGGCAAGCGCATGGGTATTCGTAGTCACAAGCAGTACTCGTTCTGGAACGGTGCCTTGCCGTGCAAGCTGTTGCTAATCAAGGTGGTTCCGGATCAATTCGTGACTGGCGAGCGTCGCACGCCTGAACAGCGTCAGGCTGAGCGTGAGCAGGTCGAATCAGACCTGCCATCCAACATCGAAGCTCCGGGCAAGTACGAGAAATTCAACAAGAATGGTAACCCGATCAAGCCGGCTCCTGTGGTGATCGAGCAGCCGCGCTTGAGCGAAGGCGGGCAGATGTTTGCCAACCGTCTGCAAAAGAACCTCAAGGCGCTGGGTAAGTGGGTCAAGCGCGAAGGTATTGATTGCTACCGCGTATACGACGCCGATATGCCTGAGTACTCGATGGCTATCGATCTGTATCACGACTGGGTTCACGTCCAGGAATACGTGGCCCCCAAGTCCATCGATCCGGAAAAAGCCTCGGCCCGTATGTTCGATGCCCTGGCGGCCATTCCGCAGGCGCTGAACATCGACAAAAGCCGGGTGATCGTCAAGCGTCGCGAGCGCCAGAGCGGTACCAAGCAGTACGAGCGTCAAAGTGCCCAGGGCAAGTTCACCGAGGTCAATGAAGGTGGCGTCAAGCTGCTGGTGAATCTCACGGACTATCTGGACACCGGGTTGTTCCTTGACCACCGCCCGATGCGGATGCGCATCCAGAAAGAGGCAGCCGGCAAGCGCTTCCTCAACCTGTACTGCTACACCGCAACCGCCAGTGTGCATGCAGCCAAGGGCGGTGCGCGCAGCACTACCAGTGTCGACTTGTCGAAAACCTATCTGGACTGGGCGCGACGCAACCTGTCCCTCAACGGTTTCTCGGACAAGAACCGTCTGGAGCAGGGCGATGTGATGGCGTGGCTGGATGCCTGCCGTGAAGAGTACGACTTGATCTTTATCGATCCCCCGACCTTCTCCAACTCCAAGCGCATGGAAGGCATCTTCGATGTCCAGCGTGATCATGTGCAGTTGCTCGACCTGGCCATGGCGCGACTGGCGCCGGGCGGCGTGTTGTACTTCTCGAACAACTTCCGCAAATTCATCCTCGATGAAAATCTGGAAGCGCGTTATGCGGTAGAAGAAATTACCGCCAGTACCATCGACCCGGACTTTGCCCGCAACAGCAAAATCCACCGTGCATGGAAAATCACGGCTCGTTAAGGGCGGTTGATACCGGCACAAATAAAAACGCCCCCGATCGAAAGACCGGGGGCGTTTTTTATTGCGTGCTAAATGTGTTTACAGCGGCAAGCTGGCGATCACCAGGCTTTATTGCGCGATGGAGACCGAACTGTCGGCCAGAGCCGGCTGGCGATACAGGTCCAGCAGCACCTGATCAAGAATGGATGAAGCGCCCCATGGGCGAGGATCGTTGAGGATCGCCACTACCGCCCAGGTATGACCATTGTTGTCGCGGCTGAAGCCTGAAATCGCTCGCACGGTATTGAGGGTGCCGGTTTTGATGTGGGCCTGACCGTTCATTGCCGTGGTTTTCAGGCGCTTGCGCATGGTGCCGTCTTTGCCGGCAATGGGCAGGGAACTGATGAACTCGGCGGCATACGGGCTTTTCCAGGCGGCCTGGAGCATTTGCGCCATTTCCCGTGCGCTGACGCGCTCGGCGCGCGACAGGCCGGAGCCATTTTCCATGACCAGATGTGGCGCGGTTATGCCTTTCTTGGCCAGCCACTGGCGTATGACACGCTGTGCGGCTTTGGCGTCGTCACCATCGGCATCGTTGCGGAACTGCGCACCCAGGCTCAGGAACAGCTGCTGGGCCATGGTGTTGTTACTGTACTTGTTGATGTCGCGAATGATCTCGGCCAGATCCGGCGAGTAGGCACGGGCCAGCAATTTTGCATTTTTTGGCACGCCGGCCTGACGGTCTTGCCCCTGGATACTGCCCCCCAGCTCTTTCCAGATAGCGCGCACTGCACCGGCGGTGTAAGTGGCGTGGTCAAGTAAAGACAGGTAGGTTTGCGAGTTGCAGCCATCGGCCAGCTGGCCGCTGACGGTGACCAGGACCGAGCCGTCGGCTTGTGTGACGGGGTTGTAGCGGACATCACCTGTGCATTGCTTGCTGTTGACGGCTTTTACCTGGTTGTCGATCCGAATGCTGGCAATGGGTGGCTCGACTGAAATCAGCACTTTACCGGCGTCGTTGCGTGCGATGAAGCGCAGTGCCTTGAGGTTGACCATCAGCGAATCGGGTTTAACCAGGAAAGGTTTGTTCTTGTCGTTGCCGTCGTCGTTAAAAACCGGGAGCTGCGGTTGCTCGAAGAAGCTGCGATCAAGCACCAGGTCACCGGTGACTTGCTGCACGCCGTTGGCGCGCAAGTCGCGCATCAGCAACCAGAGCTTTTCCATGTTCAGTTTGGGGTCGCCGCCGCCCTTGAGGTACAGGTTGCCCTGCAGGATGCCGTTGTTCAGGGTGCCGTCGGTATAGAACTCGGTCTTCCACTGATGGGTCGGGCCGAGCATTTCAAGAGCTGCGTAAGTGGTTACCAGCTTCATTGTGGAGGCAGGGTTCATCGATACGTCGGCATTGAATACCGTCGGTGTACCAGGACCATCGAGCGGGATCATGACCAATGACAGCGCATCGTTTTGCAACTTGTTGGTCTTGAGTGCTTGTTGGACTTTTGGCGAAAGAGTGGAGTTGACAGGGGCGGCGCTGGCGCCGAAGGCGAGCGGTAAAAACAGGCTGGCCAGAAGCAATGGTCGTAAAGATTTGATCATATGAAGTAAAACCCTGCAGGCGAGGGGGAAAAATAAGAAGGCATGATAAAAAGGCCTTCGATAGTCATAAAAGTATCGGCATTATGCCCCAAGCTCAGCGGGCGTGTGCATCCGCGTAATGCCGGTATTGGCTTATTAAATATAGAAAACGATGAACCGTTCACATGGAACCGGGCAACTGCGGCCTTAAGCTGCTAAAGTGCCGCCCGTAATTACTTATGAGGATTGTTCAATGGCTACTAATCGTTCCCAGCGTCTGCGCAAAAAACTGTGCGTTGATGAATTTCAGGAGCTGGGTTTTGAGCTGAACCTGGATTTCAAAGAAGACCTGTCGGAAGAGGCTATCGATGCATTCCTCGCAGCGTTTTTGAAAGAAGCCATGGAAGCTAACGGTCTGGGTTATGTTGGCGGCGACGACTACGGTCTGGTTTGCCTGCAGAAGCGCGGTTCGGTCAGCGAAGAGCAGCGTGCCGCTGTTGAAGCCTGGTTAAAAGCTCGCCCAGAGCTGACCAGCGTTGAAGTTAGCCCGCTGTTGGACGTGTGGTACCCGGAAAAGCCGATCAATCCGGTAGCCTGACGTCAAAAGTGAAGGCAGCCCCAGTGGCTGCCTTCATGTTTTACCCCGCCTGTTTCTTGCCCGCCCGGGCATCGCTTCACACTCTTTCCAGTCGTTGACCGCAACCTAGTGCGTGATTTTGCGTGGCTGCCTGTTTTACGGTTTTTGCAACCGCCGTCACGCTTCGGGCTTTGCTGCCGCTTGCCAGAGAATTTCTGCAATCCCCTGACGCTTGGCGATGAGGCGGGCAGCGACGAACAGCAGATCAGACAGGCGGTTGATGTACGCCAGACCCACCCCCGTCAGTGGCTCCATCGCGTTGAGCTGTTGGCAGCGGCGCTCGGCACTGCGTGCCAGGCTGCGACAAACGTGGGCTTGCGCGATCAGGCTCGAACCTCCTGGCAGAATGAAGTTTTCCAGCGGGCCCAGCTCTTCATTCCAGCAATCAATCGCAGCTTCAAGCCTTTCGATTTCACGTATGTCGAGTGCCTGATAGACCGGCATGGCCAATTCGCCCCCCAGATCAAACAGTCGATGCTGGCACGGTTCAAGTACTTCAATCAGCTCATTGAGCCCGGGACACAGGGCGCTCTGTTCGGTGAGGCCGGCCAGCAACAGGCCGACCTGGCTATTGAGGGTATCGACTTCGCCGATGGCTTCTACACGCGGATGGTCCTTGGGTACGCGGCGACCATCGCCCAGGCCGGTCTCGCCCTTGTCGCCGGTGCGGGTATAAATTTTCGATAACCGAAAGCCCATGTCTAGAGTTCCACCTTGGTTGATTCATGTGCGGTCATCAGGTTGCCAGCCAACGGCAGGCGCAGGGTAAAGCAGGTACCCTGGCCCTGGGTTGAGTGCACTTCCATTTGGCCCTTATGGTTGTTGGTAATAATGAAGTACGATACGGACAGGCCGAGCCCCGTGCCCTGACCCACCTCCTTGGTCGTAAAGAAAGGCTCGAAAATCCGTTTGCGCACGTGTTCCGGCATGCCCACGCCGTTGTCTTCAACCTGTATTTGCGCCCACGGCGGATTGAGTTTTGTACGCAGGGTGATACGTCCCGGCTCGCTCTTGTCACTGCGCTGATGAATCGCTTGGGCGGCGTTTTTCAGTAAGTTCAGCAACACCTGTTCCAGCTCGTTGGGGATGCCGGGGACAGGGCCTAGCTGAGGGTCGAACTGGCGAGTAACGGCGTGCCCCTTGAAGTCAAAGCCAATGGTCAGGTCAAAGTCATTGCTGGCAATATCAATGGCTTGATCAATCAGCGCCGACAGATCGCAGGGGCTCATTTGTCGATTGCTGCGCCGGCTGAAACTGAGCATGTGAGTGACAATCTTTGCAGCGCGTGCCCCGGCCTGTTGAATGCCATCCAGTAGTTTCGGTACTTCGCGGGCCTGCAGGTAACGGTTTATGGCCTCCAGCTCAATGCCGGCCTCCTGTGCCTGCTCGAGATTCTTTGGCAGGTCGCTGGACAGGCGCCGGCGAATGTTCTGCACGTTATGCAGGATGGCGCCCAGTGGATTGTTGATTTCGTGCGCCATGCCGGCAGCCAGGCCGCCCACTGACAGCATCTTCTCTGATTGCACCATCATGTCTTCCAGTGACAGGCGTTGTGTAACGTCATCAATCCGGATGACCACGCCACGGCCGGCACCGCCCATCAGTGGGTAGAACGTCAGTGCATAGTGCCGGGCTTCCTCGCCCTGGCCCCAGGTGACACGTTCAATTTTAGCTACCCGGTGATTTTCGATGGTGTCTTTGAGCTGCGGCAGGAAGGGCTTGAGGGGCTCGAAGGCTAGATAAATCGGCTGATTCAAAGCCTCATCCAGTTGCGTACCGGAGAGTGCGCTGGCCTCTTGGTTCCACTGAGTAACATAGAGTTGCTCGTCCAGGGCGATCAAGGCTGAAGGCATGGAGTCGATAATACTGTTTAGGTATTTCTGAAATCCGGTGAGTTTTTTCTCTATTTTGCTACGTACTTGAACTTCAAGCTCCAGCTTGCGATTGGTGTGGCGGGTTTCTTCGGCAAGTGTTTGTGCCTGATCGTAAGCCGCTTGTGCTTCATCTCGCGCGCGTTTGAGTTCCTGTTCGCGTGCTTCAATGCGCGACAGCATGGTATTGAACGCTTCGGCGAGGTTGCCGATTTCATCATTGTTGCCCGGTGCTGCGCGCAAGGCGTAGTTCTCTTCCCGGGTGACCTGGCGCGACAGCTCTTCTAGCCGGTGAATGGGTTGAGTGATCAGCCGTTTGATTTGCCGGGCAACCACGAACCACAGCAGGGCGCTAAACACCAGAATTCCCAGGCTGGCTGTGAGTGTGCCGGTATAAAACGCCATGGGCAGTTCGCTGCTGGCGACTAGCAGCAAATGTCCGGGAGGGCCATCGCCATGGGGGAGCTTCGTGAGGTGATTGCTGCGCAGTTCGGTCAGGCGCCAGGCCTCGATTTCACGATAGTGCTCGGGCAGCGGCAGGTGTTCGCCATGTTGCAACTGCGCCAGCAGGTTACCTGTGCTGTCATACACCGCGGCGGCTCGCAGAGGGGCGTAGCTGCCGACTTCTTCGAGCAGGGCTTGGGCGTTGTGTGCCGAGTCGAGCGCCTGAGCGATAAGATCGGGCTTCGATGCCAGCTGCCCCAGTGTCTGCAAGGCCTGTGGTGCGGTGCTCTCATGGGAGATCCAGTACGCAGCACTGATAAACGTCAGGTTGGCCACCAGCAAGACGGTGGCCAGCAATACAAGGAGGGCGGCCAGCAACTTCTGGCCTACCGGGAGGTTTTCAAGGCGCTGGCGCAAGGGCATGGGGGCGTCGCACTAATAAGGACCAGCCCGCAGGGTAGCGCGGGCCTCAGTTGCAGGGCAATCCGCGCAGCTTCAAGTGATGCTCGAGGCGCTGCTGCAGTGCCTGTAAAAGCGGTACGGTGAGTTGGTGATTGTGAGCGGCTGCACACGCATATCCCAGCAAGTAGCTGATTTCAGTGCGTCGGCCTTGTGTGACATCCTGATGCATCGAAGAGAAGTTGTTGGCGGTGGCCTGAATCACTCGGCTGACTTGCGCAGGCAAATCGATTGCCGCCTCGGCCTGGCCGCAACGTTCAAGCAAGATGCCGAGTTCGGCGCATAGTGCGTTTACTTGATCAATGTGCGTGAGCAAACCGCCATTACGACAGTCGTGCAGCACGGTCAGTGGATTGATCGCACAGTTAAGCGCCAGTTTTCGCCATAAAAGACTCAGTATGTTCGGGCTCCACTGTGCAGAAATGCCGCTGCGCTCAAGCTCTTCAAGCCACTGCGGTGCTTCACCGGTATCGCCCAACCAGACCTGGCCACGGCCGGCAAATACCACGTTCCAGTCGCTCTGACGAAATGCACCTTCAGTGCTGGAGGCAAAGATGCAGCGTGCTTGTGGGACAAGGTTGGCGACAGCTTGCTGGCTGCCAAGACCGTTCTGCAACAGGATCACTTCGGCATCAGGGGTTAGACGCCCGGCAATCTGTGCGACAGCGTGCTCTGCGTCATAAGCCTTGCAGGTCACCAGCAGGCGCTGGACAGGTTCGTCGGTGTCCGGCGTTTGAGCCTGCAGGGTTATCAGTTGCGAATGTTCACCTTCAACTAAAGTTACCCCTTGTGCCGCTCTATAAGCTTGCAGGCGGGCGTCATTTCGCATGATCAGCGTAACCGGCAAGCCGGCTCGCGCCAGCCGTGTGGCCCACAACATCCCCATGCTCCCGGCACCGAGAATGTGCCAGGGGGTAGAGGCAAGGTCTGGCGTGTTGGAGCAGGTTTGAGGCAAGGCCGAATTTGGCATGTGTGCTCGCAAGTGAATGAAGTCGAAGAACCGCTATAATGCCCGCGCATTTTAACTGTCAGGTCAGGCGTGCTCCATCTGTGTTGAGCGCGCCCTTTATTATTGGAGAAAAATACATGCCGTCGTTCGACGTGGTATCCGAACTGGACAAGCACGAAGTCACCAACGCCGTTGAAAACGCGGTCAAGGAGCTGGATCGTCGTTATGACCTCAAAGGTAAAGGTACTTTTGAGTTCAAAGAGAAGGATCTGACCGTGAACTTGACCGCTGAGGCTGACTTTCAGCTGGAAGCAATGATCGAGATTCTCAAGCTGGCCCTGATCAAACGCAAGATTGACGCGCAATGCCTCGAGATCAAGGATGCTTACGCTTCTGGCAAATTGATGAAGCAGGAAGTCATTTTGAAAGAAGGCATCGACAAGGAGTTGGCGAAGAAAATCGTTGCTCACGTCAAGGACGCCAAGCTCAAGGTTCAAGCCTCTATTCAGGGTGAGCAAGTACGCATCACTGGCAAGAAGCGTGATGATTTGCAAGATGCGATCGCTGCGTTACGTGCCAAAACCTTCGATATGCCGCTGCAGTTCAATAACTTCCGTGACTGAATACGGGGGGAACCTATGGTGATTATCTACGTCCGATTTTCCCTGGACCTGCAAAAACGATTGAGCGGTTCTATCGTCTCGCTGAACGAATGACGTCGCCGGATATGGGTGCAAGGAGATACAAGTGGATTTGAATGCTGAAGTTGATCAGTTGATCAAGGCCTCACAGGCCTGGATCCCGATGATTATGGAATACGGCAGCCGTGTATTGCTGGCCGTTATCACGCTGGCGGTAGGCTGGTGGTTAATCAACCGGTTGACGGTAAAACTGGGGCACTTGCTGGCGTTGAGAAAGGCTGATCTGGCGCTGCAGGGTTTTATCAGCAGCCTGGTCAATATCATTCTCAAGGTGTTGCTGGTTGTTAGCGTTGCCTCAATGATTGGCATCCAGACCACGTCGTTCGTCGCGGCCATTGGTGCGGCAGGCCTGGCTATTGGCCTGGCGTTGCAGGGCAGCCTTGCGAACTTTGCCGGCGGAGTGCTTATTCTGTTATTCCGTCCGTTCAAAATCGGTGACTGGATCGAAGCGCAAAGCGTGAGCGGAACCGTCGATAGCATTCAGATCTTTCACACGGTGTTGCGTACCGGCGACAACAAAACCGTGATCGTGCCAAACGGTAATCTGTCCAACGGCATCATCACTAACTACAACCGTCAACCGACCCGTAAAGTGGTGTTTGACGTGGGTGTGGACTACGAAGCAGATTTGCAGAAGGTACGTGAAGTATTGCTGGCGCTGGCCGATGATCCTCGCGTGCTGAAAGCGCCGGCCCCTGTGGTAGTTGTGTCCACCTTGGGTGAGAGTGCGATCACGATGTCGCTGCGAGTTTGGGTAGATACCCCGAATTATTGGGATGTTCTGTTCATGTTCAATGAGTTCGCACGTGATCGCCTGAAGGCGCAGGGAGTCGATATTCCATTTCCGCAACGAGTGATTCGGGTGGTTCAGGAAGTGGCGGCTCAATAAAGTCACGGATCACATCTGACCATCGGTGACAGGTAAATATTAAAGGGGCGAATGCCCCTTTAATTGTTTTTGTACCTTGGTGCAGACCCGTACGGGTGTGTAATTGAGCGTGGTATAGAGTTGTTTGTTTTTCAATTTTATTAGTTAGCTTGCTATATATGTGTTTTTGCCTTGGCAAATAAAAAGCCACGCCCCTGAAGCAGGGGCGTGGCTTTTGCTAAACACCGTGTTTGTAATTAAGCCCGAAGGCCTCGATTACAAGATGTTCAGAGGGTACTCAGCAATCACGCGAACGTCGTTTACATCATTGCCGTTGTTGCTGGTGGTGCGGTAGATCGCACTACGCAGGCGGAAAGACAGGTCTTTGGCCGGGCCTTCCTGCAACACGTACTTGGTTTCGAAGTCGAATTCGTGCTCTTTGCCTTCACCGTTATTGGTGGAGATGTTGTCGCCGCGAACGTAACGAGCCATGAAGCTCAGGCCTGGAACGCCGTAGCTAGCCATGTTCAGGTCGTAACGACCCTGCCACGACTGCTCGTCTTTGGCGTTAAAGTCGGAATACTGTACGGAGTTGGCGAGGAAAATGGTGCCGCCGCCGTCTACGCCGTAGTAGTAAGCGCTGTCACCGGTAGAGCGCTGGTGAGCAATGGTGAACTTGTGAGCGCCGAGGCTATAGGCTGCTGCCAAGCTCCAGATTTTGTTGTCTACGTCACCTGCCAGTTCCTGGCCTTGGCTCGAAGTTCTGTAGCCGTTGAAGTCGAAGTTCAGGGCTTGAGAGTCTGCGATCGGCAGGGTGTAGTTCAGGTTGATGTACTGCTTCTTGAAGTAGTCATCAACATCGGATGCGGCCACGCCACCGACGAAGTTGTCAGTGAACTGGTAGGTCGCGCCAGCAATGTTGGCAGCGGTAAGGCCTGGCTGGCCTGGACCGTTGATGCTGTCACGAGCCATGCCAGTCTGCGAGCTTAGCGCTGTGAAGCGGCCGGCGCTCAACTCCAGGCCCTTGATTTCCTTGCTGGTGATCAAGGTGCCGGTGGCTACTTCTGGCAGCAAACGGCTGTCATCGGTGGAGAAAACCGGGCTTGCCACAAACTGGTTGCCGTATTTCAGAACGGTATCGGAAAGACGGAATTTAACAGCGCCGCCGATTTTCGATTGGGTATCTTCCGGAGAACCGTCGCTCTTGGTAGCGAACAGGCCGTTGCCCTGGCGACCGGCGCCGCCGTCCAGGCGTACTGTGCCCATGGCAAAAGCGTCAACACCCACACCGATGGTGCCTTGAGTGAAGCCGGACTGGTAGTTAAGCAGTTCGCTCAGACCCCAGTCTTCGCGGTAGCCGCTTTTGAAGCCGCCACCAGGCTTGGCGATGTTGCCGGCGCCGTTACGGAAATCACGGTTCATGTACAGCATGCGAGTTTTGGAAGTCAGCGTGCTGTCTTCAACGAAACCTTTAGCATCGTCCTGCGACGAGGCCATTGCGAACTGAGTAGTACCGGCTGAAACAGCCAGGGCGATCATGCTCCACTTCATCACGCGCATCGTGATTTGCTCCTTTGGTTTTAGGAAGAGTACTGCCGTCCCCACCTGAATTATTATCTGGGGCGGCTCTTTCTTTTTGTGTCGGCGCAAACTTATATCACGCCGGCCATGTTGGCGATACTTGGTCTCAAAAGCTTTCAGCTTCTTTACAGCTGTGTCGAAAATTGCAGCCTGCATGTCGCTAGTACGTAGCTGTATGTCGTTTTTTGCATGTTTAAAGTGCTGACTACAGCTGTGGACACTTGGAAAACTGTGTTGTACCCACGTATTAAAAATCCCGATCCTTGCAGTTTGGCTATTGTTATTTATCGTCAGGCTATTGCACTCCGGCAGATGCCTTGGCGACTGTATCTGTGCTTGATGCAACAACCATGCTCAAACCGCCAGGAAGCCTGAAAAATATTTTTTTAGGCCGTTCCAGTCTCAATATCCTGAGGCTGCCTGGAATAAACGGAAATATTGCAGGGCTGGGTTCCTGTTTTTTTATGATAACGGCCAGCGTTTGGGCTATGGAAACACCTAAAGCGTTACCGGTTAACACCTGTTGGGTTGGTCGGTGACGTTTTGGTGCACTAAAAACATTCGTGTTGTGCGTTTTTGGTGCACAAGTGTTTGAGGGCTGTTGATTCGGCAGGACAGTTTCATTTCAGTTGCGAATCAGTGCTTGCTGTCGTGATGTGTGGGTCAATCAAGGGTATCCTGCAGATCTTTCGCTTGGCGGTTGATACCTGTTCGCCAGGTCGAGCTGAAACTACCCGTTAAACAGGAGAGCACTCAGTGTTCGTTTTGGATACACGCCTTCACGAGGATACCTGGCTGATAGGGGACTTCCCCTTGTGCCGCTTGCTGCTGTCCAATGACTCGAATTACCCGTGGTTTATTCTGGTACCGCGACGCGAGGGTATAAGCGAATTGTTTCAATTGGATGACCGCGATCAGCAACTGATGTGGAGCGAAACGACGGCCTTGGCAGGGCTACTGAAGGGGCTGTTCGGCGCAGATAAAATGAATGTCGCGACCCTGGGTAATGTCGTCAGTCAGTTGCACATGCACGTCATAGTTCGATATCAGGCGGATGCTGCGTGGCCCGCTCCTGTCTGGGGCAAGCACTCTGCGAAGCCGTATACGCAAGCTGAGGTTGACGTGATCCGGGGCAAGCTAAAGTCGGTTCTTGATGGCGGCTTCATTTTTTCGGAGGTGCAATTGTGACGCTTGAAGCTCGGGTAATGGATCTTGAGAGTCGTTTGGCTTTTCAGGACGACACCATTCAGGCATTGAATGATGTGCTGGTGATGCAGCAGAACGCTGTCGATCGTTTGCAAATGCAGATGGCCGCCTTGCTCAAGCGTCAGGAAGAAATGGGCGGGCAGTTCGAGTCATTTGAAGAAGAGGCACCGCCGCCGCATTATTGATTTTTGAGCAGGCCATAAAAAACCGCGATCAGGCCGGGGCTTGATCGCGGTTTTTTATGGCTGAAATTAGCGGCGTGGTAACGCTGCAATCACATCTTCAGCTTGAAGGCCTTTATCGCGGTTCATTACCGAGAACTCGACACGTTGCCCTTCCACCAATACACGGTGCCCTTCGCCACGAATGGCACGAAAGTGGACAAAAATGTCATCGCCAGAATCTCGGGAGATAAAGCCGAAACCTTTTGAGGTGTTGAACCACTTTACAGTGCCTGTATCGCGGTTGGTCATGTCATAGCTTTGCGAAATTGACGAAGGTGATGATTTATAGAAGCTGACTACCAGGTGCAGCAACACGGCAATCACGGCAGGTACGAGACTGAGCAGGATTGCAGGTTGGTCGCCGATTGGCAGTAGCAGGCCGAACAGGGTAAGGGTTTGCAGAACAACAGAAAGCACCAGTAGGGCGCTGACCAGGTTTTGCAGTTGATGACGAGGACCTTTATTCCAGAACGGAATGACCGGGGCCAGTGTCAGGTTAAGCAGACCGAAAAAAGCCAGATAAAGAGCATCGGCGTGTTGTAGGTAAGGTATTGCATCGGGTTGCAGGCTAGGAATGAAGGACAGCAGCAATGCAGCTGCGCCCGTTAGCAGGTGAACGATTTTCAACATTTCAATTAACTCACATTAAGACGGATCGCAAGGAAGAGCTGGGTGTGCACGGTTCGCTTCTGAAAATAATGGAGGCGTTAGACACGTGCTGGCATCAGCCTATGCACCGTCGCCAGAGGTTTGACGAAGGCGACACGCTGCCTATTTAACAGCAAAGCTTGGGGCTTCTCAAATTAAGCGTATTGATGCGTGTCTGAACAGATTGTGTTGGCCATAGCGATGGGTCGTTCTTTTTAACTTCCGGACCCTTGTTCTAGAGGTGTGTCGTCTGTTTCAAGCGGTGTCTGGAAATGCTGGGCGACTGAGAAGGCTTCAAGCGCTGTGTGCCGGAGCCCGCGAAATAATGACCGCTGGTCATATTTTTAGGGTCGCCGCGTTTTGGGAGTGTGCTGGTCGCTTTGTTTTCTATGGGTTTGTAAATTGAGCGAGTGGCTCTAGTGCTGATTATCGTATGGAGGGTTGTTCAAAGAGGCGTTTAAACAGGCTGGTGTGAATCTAAAGTGCGATCTTCAGCAGCTTGTTATTTAAAAGCTGAAGAGCGTTTGGATACAGTGAGTGTTGAGTTTTCGATCGCTGGTGGGAGGTGCCATCACAGTGCAGGGTGTCGTACGAACCAGTTGTATTTATATGCTGGAGAGCTAGCTGGTTTTACTTTTTTTAATTGCCGTGAGGGCTGGCGAAGGCTTTGGCATAGCGGTTTCCGCTCGTTAGGCCCGTGTGTCTGGTCTTTAGTTTTGCTCGGTCATATTGACTGGTTTTAAGAAGAACTTTGTATGTTTTTATAGTGACTTCTTTAATGGTTGATATTAAAGGCGTGAGGTTCGCTTTAGTTCAGAGATAACAGGCTGTTCAGTAAGTTGCCGGAGTGCTGGGTCTTGTTGTTTTTGATTTTTGTGTGAGCCTGCCCGGCGCTTGTTCTGGGCAGGTGTGATTGAGAAGGAGGGCGTTGGAGGCGGGGTGAAATAACCGTGAGGGCATAGGCGGCATTATTTTTCGTATTGACGGTTGTTCGATAAAAGCTTGGTTGTCCTGTATTGATCGAGCACTTGGCATGGGCCGGTTGAGTGGAAACTTTAACCGCTTCATGAGGTTGCCGGTGTCCGGCATGTGCCGGAAGTCGAGCAAGCCTCGTGCAATGCGCAAGCAAAACACCTGATTGTCGAGGGATGGGGGCGTGAGGCTGGGCTGAGTTGCCGGCAGCTTGTAATCTTTTGAAATTCATGGTGCCTTTAAGGGGTTATGGCTGCTCATGCGGCTGCAATGGCTCGATTTACCAGATATAATCTCGGGCTTTGCCGCGTAACCCTCTTTATGGGTTGCCGCTCACGGATTGCCGAGACACGCCAATGCCCATGTACGATTACCAGTGCGCTTCCTGTGGTCATCAACTGGAAGCCATTCAAAAGATCAGTGACTCTCCACTGGTTGATTGTCCTGCCTGTCAGGCACCTGAGCTGAAGAAGATGCTGTCCATGCCAGGCTTCCGCCTTAGTGGCACCGGCTGGTATGAAACAGACTTCAAGACAGGCTCGAAAAAGAATCTGGCCGGCGGCGACAAATCCGACTGAGGCTGAACGAAAGCAGTCAGAACACAAGCGGGCTCTTGCATTGTTACCAGCACTGACGGTGCGCAAGACCTCCACCGAATTTCGAATTACGAGAAGTGAAACCACTATCATGATGCGCAGCCATTATTGCGGCCAACTGAACGAAAGCCTGGAAGGCCAGGAAATTACCCTTTGCGGATGGGTCCATCGTCGCCGTGACCACGGTGGGGTGATTTTCCTCGATATCCGTGATCGTGATGGTCTGGCCCAGGTAGTGTTTGACCCGGATCGCGCCGAGACTTTCGCCGCCGCAGACCGCGTGCGCAGCGAATATGTCGTCAAGGTTACCGGCAAGGTGCGCTTGCGCCCGGCCGGTGCCGGCAACGCCAACATGGCTTCGGGCATGATTGAAGTGCTGGGCTACGAGCTGGAAGTCCTGAACGAAGCGGAAACCCCGCCGTTCCCGCTCAACGAATTCTCTGACGTCGGCGAAGAAACCCGTCTGCGCTATCGTTTTATCGATCTGCGTCGCCCGGAAATGCTCGAGAAATTGCGTCTGCGTTCGCGCATGACCACCAGCATCCGTCGCTTCCTGGACGAAAACGGCTTCCTTGACGTTGAAACGCCAATCCTGACCCGTGCCACACCGGAAGGCGCGCGTGATTACCTGGTGCCAAGCCGTACCCATGCCGGTTCCTTCTTCGCATTGCCGCAATCGCCACAGCTGTTCAAGCAGTTGTTGATGGTTGCCGGTTTTGACCGCTACTACCAGATCGCCAAGTGCTTCCGTGACGAAGACCTGCGTGCCGACCGTCAGCCTGAGTTCACTCAGATCGACATCGAAACCAGCTTCATGAACGAAGCCGAGATCATGGGTCTGACTGAAGAAATGATCCGCAACCTGTTCAAGGAAGTGTTGGGTCTGGAATTCGGTGAGTTCCCGCACATGACCTGGGAAGAGGCCATGCGCCGCTTCGGCTCCGACAAACCGGACCTGCGTAACCCGCTGGAACTGGTTGATGTTGCCGATCAGCTTAAAGATGTGGAATTCAAGGTGTTCAGCGGCCCGGCCAATGACCCTAAATGCCGTATTGCCGCCCTGCGTGTTCCCGGTGGCGCGAGCATGCCGCGCAAGCAGATCGACGACTACACCAAGTTTGTCAGCATCTACGGTGCCCGTGGCCTGGCGTACATCAAGGTCAACGAGCGCGCCAAAGGTGTTGAAGGTCTGCAGTCTCCGATCGTCAAGAACATCCCTGAAGCCAACCTCAATGTGATCCTTGATCGCGTTGGTGCGGTTGATGGTGACATCGTGTTCTTCGGTGCCGACAAGGCCAAGATCGTTAGCGAAGCGCTGGGTGCACTGCGTATCAAGGTCGGTAACGATCTGAACCTGCTGACCTGTGAATGGGCTCCGATGTGGGTTGTCGATTTCCCGATGTTCGAAGAGAACACCGACGGCAGCTTCAGCGCCTTGCATCACCCGTTCACTGCACCCAAGTGCTCACCTGAAGAGCTGGAGGCCAACCCGGCCACCGCGCTTTCACGTGCCTATGACATGGTGCTCAACGGTACTGAGTTGGGTGGCGGTTCGATCCGTATCCATCGCAAGGAAATGCAACAGGCAGTATTCCGCCTGCTGGGTATCGGTGAAGCTGAGCAGGAAGAGAAGTTTGGCTTCCTGCTGGACGCCCTGAAATATGGTGCGCCGCCCCACGGTGGCCTGGCGTTCGGTCTGGACCGTCTGGTGATGCTGATGACCGGTGCCCAGTCGATTCGTGAAGTCATTGCCTTCCCGAAAACCCAGAGTGCTGCCTGCGTCATGACCCAGGCTCCTGGTGTGGTTGATGCCAAGGCACTGAGCGAGTTGCACATTCGTTTGCGCGAACAGCCTAAGGCTGAGTAAAGCTGACCTGCAAAGGCGCATCTCCGGATGCGCCTTTGTTATTTGGGTCGAGAATTTTTATTGCGGGTCTGAGGCGTGCGCCAGGGCCGGCAAGGTTTTATAAAGGATTCGGAGTGCGTTATGGCAGGTCATTCTAAGTGGGCGAACATCAAGCACCGCAAAGAGCGTCAGGATGCCAAAAAGGGCAAGATTTTCACCAAGTGGATTCGTGAACTGACCGTGGCTGCCCGTCAGGGCGGTGCTGATCCGGGCTCCAACCCGCGCCTGCGTCTGGCGCTGGACAAGGCCCTGGGCGCAAACATGAGTCGCGACATCATTGATCGTGCCGTCGCTCGCGGTGCTGGTGCCGCTGATACCGATGACATGGTCGAGCTGAGCTACGAGGGCTACGGCCCGGGTGGTGTTGCCGTGATGGTTGAGTGCATGACGGATAACCGTAATCGCACTGCGGCCGCTGTGCGTCACGCATTCAGCAAGTGTGGCGGCAATCTTGGCACTGACGGCTCTGTTGCTTATCTGTTTGAGCGCAAGGGGCAGATATCCTATGCCGCGGGCGTTGATGAAGACGCATTGATGGAAGCTGCGATGGAGGCCGATGCTGACGACGTAGTGACCAACGAAGATGGCTCCATGGATGTATTCACTTCGTTCTCAAGCTTCTACGCGGTTCGCAATGCACTGGAAGCTGCGGGTTTCACCCCGGCAGATGCTGAAATTGTAATGCTGCCGACCACCAGTGCCGAGCTGGACCTGGACGGTGCGCAGAAGGTACTCAAGCTGATCGATATGCTTGAAGACCTGGATGACGTGCAAAACGTTTATTCCAATGCCGAAATTCCTGATGCGGTGCTGGAACAGCTAGCCTGATAACGTGCTACAAATCTGAGGCCGGAGGTGCAACGTTGCGATGATCGCTGCGCTGTGCACCTCCGGCTTCTGCCTTTAAGCTGTTCGGGCATGTTCCCGTGGGCGTCACTTCATAAGCTGTAGGCGTTATGACTCTTATTCTTGGTATCGATCCTGGTTCGCGAATCACCGGTTATGGCGTGGTGCGAGACACCGGGCGTGGTTGCGTGTACGTGGCATCGGGATGCATTCGTACAGGTAGTGGCGAATTGCATGAGCGGCTGCAGATTGTCTATCGCGGGGTACGCGAGGTTATTCAGACCTACGGCCCGGTAACAATGGGCATCGAAAAAGTGTTCATGGCCCGTAATGCCGACTCGGCGCTCAAGTTGGGCCAGGCAAGAGGCGCCGCCATTGTGGCGGGTGCCGAGGAAAGCCTGGAGATTGCCGAGTACTCTGCCACTCAGGTCAAGCAGGCCGTGGCGGGTACGGGGGGCGCGAACAAGGAGCAAGTGATGATGATGGTCATGCATTTGCTCAAGCTCACGACCAAGCCGCAAATCGATGCGTCGGATGCGCTGGCGATTGCCTTGTGCCATGCGCACACACGTTCCAGTCTGCTACCCCACGGCCTGGGTGCGGCGCGCAGTCGCGGCGGGCGTTTGCGGCTCTGAAACACGTTTATTTATGTAATTAAGCTTGCTGGCAGGGCCCTATCTGCAATGATGCGGCCTGCCCGCTCCAGTTGTGAGCCATTGATCTGGCCAGAGAAAAGGATCTAAAACGTGATTGGACGCTTGCGCGGCACTCTGGCTGAAAAACAGCCGCCGCACCTGATACTTGATGTAAATGGCCTGGGCTATGAGCTCGAAGTGCCGATGACTACGCTGTATCGGCTGCCCTCCATAGGCGAGCCGCTGACCTTGCATACCCATTTGGTGGTTCGCGAAGATGCTCAGTTGCTCTATGGTTTCATTGGCAAGCGCGAGCGTGATTTCTTTCGTGAGCTGATCCGGCTCAACGGTGTCGGTCCCAAACTGGCTTTGGCCTTGATGTCCAGTCTGGAGGTCGACGAACTGGTGCGCTGCGTGCAGGCACAGGACACATCTGCTTTGACCAAGGTACCTGGCGTGGGCAAGAAAACCGCCGAGCGGCTATTGGTTGAGCTCAAGGATCGTTTCAAGGCCTGGGAGCAAGTGCCGAGCATGTTTGCGTTGGTGCCCAATCAGCCTGATGCACCATTGCAAGTGGCCAGTGCAGAAAGCGATGCGGTCAGCGCCTTGATCTCTCTGGGGTATAAACCTCAGGAGGCAAGCAAGGCGGTATCCGCGATCAAGGACAAAACGTTGAGCAGTGAAGATATGATTCGTCGTGCCCTTAAGGGAATGATTTAAGTGATTGAAGCTGATCGTTTGATAACCGCCTCAGGCGGGCGAGACCGCGAAGAGGTGCAGGATCGCGCGATCCGTCCTTTGAGCCTGGCCGACTATATTGGTCAGCCGACGGTGCGTGAACAAATGGAACTGTTTATCCAGGCTGCCCGCGGACGCTCTGAATCGCTGGATCACACCCTGATTTTTGGTCCGCCCGGGCTGGGCAAGACTACGCTGGCCAATATCATTGCCCAGGAAATGGGGGTGTCGATCAAAAGCACCTCGGGCCCGGTACTGGAGCGTCCGGGGGATTTGGCAGCGCTGCTGACCAACCTTGAGCCGCACGATGTACTGTTCATCGATGAGATCCATCGCTTGTCACCCATCGTCGAGGAAGTGTTGTACCCGGCAATGGAGGATTTCCAGCTCGACATCATGATTGGCGAAGGGCCTGCCGCGCGGTCGATCAAGCTCGACCTGCCGCCGTTCACTCTGGTAGGCGCCACAACCCGTGCGGGGATGCTGACCAACCCTCTGCGTGACAGGTTCGGGATCGTTCAGCGGCTGGAGTTTTACAGCACGGATGACCTAGCGACGATTGTCAGTCGTTCGGCCAAGATATTCGGCCTGCCCCTCGACCCGGAAGGGGCTTACGAAATTGCCCGGCGTGCACGTGGCACACCGCGGATCGCCAATCGTTTGTTGCGTCGTGTGCGCGATTTCGCCGAGGTGCGGGCCAAAGGGCATATCACCAAGCCGGTGGCCGACCTGGCGTTGAATCTTCTGGATGTCGATGAGCATGGTTTCGATCATCAGGATCGGCGTTTGCTTTTGACCATGATCGAGAAGTTCGATGGCGGACCGGTTGGCGTCGACAGCCTGGCTGCAGCAATCAGTGAAGAGCGTCATACGATCGAGGACGTGCTGGAGCCGTATCTGATCCAGCAGGGCTATATCATGCGAACGCCACGTGGTCGAGTTGTGACCCGTCACGCATATTTGCACTTCGGTTTGAATATTCCGTCGCGCCTGGGCGAGATGCCGGTCGCAGACGAGTTTTTGAATGCTTTAGATGATTAATAAGCAGTTGGCAGTCGATTTTTTCGGCGTTTTTGCTGTCTCAAGGGCTGGCGCTGAAAATCCTGGGTCTTAAAGTCCATGAAGAATGAAAAAACAGTCGTTTGGCGGATTGGCAACCTGAGGAGTAAGCACTAGAGTATGCGCGCGCAAAACAGGCTGGAGCCGTTCGCACATCGCTGTCGCGTTTATTACGAAGACACCGATGCGGGTGGCGTCGTGTATTACGTAAATTATCTAAAGTTTATGGAGCGGGCTCGAACCGAAAGGCTGCGGGAGTTGGGTTTTGCCCAATCCGAGCTGGCAGGCGAGAACCTGTTATTTGTCGTGCATTCCAGCCAGGCGCGTTACCACGCACCGGCGCGACTGGACGATGAACTGTTGGTAAGTGCGCAAGTGATAGAGCTCAACCGTGTCAGTCTGCGTTTCAAGCAGCAGGTCTGGCGGGCGTCAGATGCAACGCTGCTCTGTGAGGGGCAGTTTTTGGTGGCCTGTGTGCGCGCCGATAGTTTTAAACCCCGGGCCATTCCCGAAGCTCTACGTGCGGCCTTTGCCGACGTGAGCGGCGCGGGTAAACATTTAGAGCAGGAGATAAAGCGTGGAAGCTAACGTCGTCGACCATTCCTCCATGTGGAGCTTGGTCAGCAATGCCAGCATTGTTGTGCAGTTGGTAATGTTGATCCTGCTGGCCGCATCGGTTACCTCATGGGTCATGATTTTTCAGCGCAGCACCATGCTGCGCGCCGGTCGACGTGCCCTGGAAAGCTTTGAAGAGCGTTTCTGGTCGGGTATCGACTTGTCGAAGCTATATCGTCAGGCGGGTAGCAACCCGGATCCGGATTCCGGCGTTGAGCAGATTTTCCGTGCCGGCTTCAAAGAGTTCTCTCGTCTGCGTCAGCAGCCGGGTGTGGATCCGGAAGCGGTTATGGAAGGTGTTGCACGTGCCATGCGTGTAGCGATCTCGCGTGAAGAAGAGAAGCTGGAGCAAAGCCTGCCGTTCCTGGCAACCGTAGGTTCTGTCAGCCCGTACATCGGTTTGTTTGGTACGGTCTGGGGCATCATGAACTCTTTCCGGGGGCTGGCCACCGCCCAGCAAGCGACGCTGGCGACTGTTGCGCCAGGCATTGCCGAGGCACTGGTTGCCACTGCGATTGGTCTGTTCGCGGCAATCCCGGCAGTTATCGCTTACAACCGTTTTGCTGCACGTAGCGAAACCTTGATTAGCCGCTACTACACCTTCGCCGATGAATTCCAGGCGATCCTGCACCGCAAAGTGCACACCAGCGAAGAATAAGCAGGTAATTTCCAATGGCTTTAATCGCTCGAGCGCGCAAAAAGCGCAAGCCGGTTGCCGAGATGAACGTGGTGCCATACATCGACGTGATGCTGGTACTGCTGGTCATCTTCATGGTGACCGCACCGATGCTCAACCAGGGTGTGAAGGTTGATTTGCCCAAGGTCTCCAGCGAGGCTTTGCCGCAGGACAACAACACCCAGGTTCTGACCATTTCGATCAAGGCTGACAAGACCTACTTCTGGAACCTTGGCAGTGAAGTCGACACCGAAAAGCAGATGGACAAGGCCATGACCTTGCCTCAGATGACTGACGCAGTGACTAAAATCATTCGCGCAGGCAATGAAGGCGGCAAGCATACCCAAGTCTTTATTCGCGGTGACAAGACTGTGGATTACGGCGCGGTAATGGGCGCCATGGGTGGCCTGCAGAAGGCCGGGGTCGGTAACGTTGGCCTGATAACCGAGGCTCCCTGATGCGCGAACAGCGGGAGCCGTCCGCCTCTGAAAACTATTTTTGGCCTACAGTCTGGGCGGTAGGGCTGCACATCCTGATTTTTGGCATGCTGTTCGCCAGCTTTGCCATGACTCCGGAGCTGCCGCCGTCCAAGCCGATTGTTCAGGCAACCTTGTATCAACTGAAGTCCAAAAGTCAGGCGACCACCCAGACCAATCAAAAGATTGCGGGTGAGGCGAAGAAATCCGCCGCACGCCAGACCGAAGTCGAACAGATGGAACAAAAGAAGGTTGAGCAAGAGGCTGTAAAAGCCGCGGAACAAAAGAAAGAAGAGGCTGCCGAAAAAGCGGCTGACGCCAAGAAGGCTGATGAAGCCAAGGCGAGCGAAGCCAAAAAGGCAGACGAGGCGAAGAAGGCTGATGACGCCAAGAAAGCCGACGATGCCAAAAAGGCTACAGAAACCAAAAAAGCCGAAGAGAAGAAACTGGCGGATATAGCCAAGAAGAAATCTGAGGAAGAGGCCAAGAAGGCTGCGCAAGAAGAGGCCAAGAAACAGGCCGCTGAAGACGCGAAGAAAAAAGCGGCCGAAGATGCGAAGAAGAAAGCTGCTGAAGATGCCAAGAAAAAGGCCGTAGCAGACGAGGCGAAGAAGAAAACCGCCGAAGATGCGAAGAAAAAGGCGGCTGCCGATGCTGCCAAGAAAAAGGCCGTAGAAGCAGCGCGTAAATCGACCGAAGACAAAAAGGCGCAAGCACTGGCTGATTTGCTTTCCGATACGCCACAACGCCAGCAAGCCCTGGCTGATGAGCAGGGCGATGAGGTCGCCGGCAGTTTCGATGACTTGATTCGTGCTCGAGCAGCAGAAGGCTGGGCTCGTCCACCTTCGGCCCGCAAGAATATGACAGTGGTACTGCAAATTGGCATGTTGCCAGATGGCACGGTAACGTCGGTGACGGTTGCCAAGTCCAGTGGTGATGGCCCGTTTGATAGCTCGGCTGTGGCAGCGGTCAAGAATATTGGCCGTTTAACGGAAATGCAGGGCATGAAGCCCAGCGATTTTAATCCTTACCGATCATTCAAGATGACATTCACACCTGAGGATCTAGCCTTGTGATTAAATTTTTTCGAGGACTGCTAGTCATCGTCTGCTGCGTGGCAGGGATGGCGGTAGCAGATGAAAAGAACATTCTGGTTACCAGTGGTAGCGACCGGGCAACGCCAATTGCAGTTGTTCCTTTCGGCTGGCAGGGCGGTACCGTCCTGCCCGACGACATGGCTGAAATCATTGGCAATGACCTGCGCAATTCGGGTTATTACGCGCCGATTCCAAAGCAGAACATGATTGGCTTGCCGACCCAGGCCAGCGAAGTCATTTTCCGTGACTGGAAAGCCCTGGGCGCCCAGTACGTCATGGTTGGTAATATTATCCCGGCGGGCGGTCGCCTGCAGGTTCAATATGCCTTGTTCAACGTGGCGACCGAGCAGCCAGTGTTGACCGGCAGCGTGTCGGGTACCACTGATCAGCTGCGGGACATGGCGCATTACATCTCTGACCAGTCATTTGAAAAACTGACCGGTATTAAAGGTGCATTCTCTACACGTCTGCTTTATGTAACGGCTGAACGTGCCAGTGCGACCAACACCCGCTACACCTTGCAGCGTTCGGACTACGATGGTGCCCGTGCCGTTACCCTGCTGCAGTCGCGCGAGCCTATTCTGTCGCCGCGTTTTGCTCCGGACGGCAAGCGTATCGCTTATGTATCGTTCGAGCAGAAGCGTCCGCGTATCTTCATGCAGAACATTGATACTGGCCGTCGTGAGCAGATCACCAACTTTGAAGGCCTGAACGGTGCGCCTGCCTGGTCGCCGGATGGTTCCAAGCTGGCGTTTGTATTGTCCAAAGACGGTAATGCCGAGATCTACGTGATGGAACTGGCTTCGCGTCAGCTGACTCGCGTGACGAACAATCCGGCAATTGATACCGAACCGTTCTGGGGTAAAGATGGCAATACCATCTATTTCACCTCTGACCGGGGCGGTAAACCGCAAATCTACAAGACCACAGTTGGTAGCGGTAATGCAGAGCGCGTAACTTTTATCGGGAACTACAACGCCAGTCCGAAGCTTTCGGCTGACGAAAAGACCCTGGTAATGATCCATCGTCAGGACGGTTTCACTAATTTCCGTGTTGCAGCGCAAGATTTGCAGCGTGGAACCGTGAAAATCCTCACAGATACCAACCTTGATGAGTCAGCTACTGTTGCACCCAACGGCACCATGGTAATCTACGCCACCCGCCAGCAGGGCCGGGGAGTCTTGATGCTCGTGTCCATTAACGGACGCGTAAGGCTCCCTCTTCCTACCGCTCAAGGCGAAGTCAGAGAACCTTCCTGGTCCCCTTACCTGAACTGACGTGGTGATAGCTTTACGTTGCATATAACACTTGGGGTTCATTAGGAGTTTTACGATGGAAATGCTGAAGTTTGGTAAATTCGCTGCGCTGGCACTGGCCATGGCTGTAGCTGTAGGTTGCTCGTCCAAAGGCGGCGACAATGCCGGTGAAGGCGCTGCTGTTGATCCAAACGCTGGTTACGGCGCAAACACAGGCGCTGTTGATGGCTCCCTGAGTGAAGAAGCTGCTCTGCGCGCGATCACTGTTTTCTACTTCGAATACGACAGTTCGGACCTGAAACCAGAAGCAATGCGCGCTCTGGACGTACACGCTAAAGACCTGAAAGCTAACGGCGCTCGCGTTGTTCTGGAAGGTAACACTGACGCCCGTGGTACTCGTGAGTACAACATGGCACTGGGCGAGCGTCGTGCGAAAGCCGTTCAACGCTACCTGGTACTGCAAGGTGTTTCTCCAGCACAGCTGGAGCTGGTGTCCTACGGTAAAGAGCGTCCAATCGCTACTGGCAACGACGAACAGTCGTGGGCTCAAAACCGTCGCGTCGAACTGCGTAAGTAATTCGTCATGCGAACGTGCCGCCGTGCTGTAACTATTCTGACTCTCAGCCTCATGCCGCTAGCGGCATGGGCTGCGGTTCCTGTGGTCGATGACAACTCTGGCTATAACAATAGCGGGGGGAGTAATCCGGCTACGGGTTACGGTGCGAGCGGCGCCTATGCCGGGGGAGGGGTTTCGGCCCCTATCTCGGCACAGGGCGAGCTGTTCAACCAGTTGCAACAAATGCAGGAGCAGATTGCACGCCAACAAGGTGTGATCGAAGTTCTGCAAAATGATGTCTCACGCATGAAGCAAGAAAGCCTGGAGCGATACCAGGAACTTGATCGGCGTATAGGAACCGGCGTTGCTCCTGCTGCCGCTCCTGATAATTCTTCTGCTGGTGGTGCTAATGCCGCCAGTAATACTGCAGCGCCTGCACCTCAGGTCGCTGCCAGTTCGGAGCCTGGCGATCCGGCGAAAGAAAAGCTCTACTACGATGCTGCTTTCGACTTGATCAAGGCCAAGGACTTCGACAAGGCCAGTCAGGCGTTTACCGCCTTTCTGCGCAAATACCCCAACAGCCAGTACGCGGGCAATGCCCAGTACTGGCTGGGTGAGGTGAACCTGGCCAAAGGCGATTTGCAGGCCGCAGGCCAAGCCTTTGCCAAGGTCAGTCAGCTGTATCCCAAGCATGCCAAAGTGCCGGATTCACTCTATAAGCTCGCTGATGTAGAGCGCCGCCTGGGTCATACCGACAAGGTAAAAGGCATTCTGCAGCAAGTGATCGCCCAGTACCCTGGTACTTCAGCGGCACAGCTGGCGCAGCGTGATCTGCAGCGCATGTAAGCAAGACCATGTTTTCATCGAGAAACCCGCGCCTGTCGCGGGTTTTTTCGTTAGAATCCACGCCCTTTTATGAAATACGCTCCTCTGAGTCCTGCGTAGGCAGATTCTTTGGAGTGCCTGACGGAGGCGGACAGCCTGTTTAGCTGTTACGCCCGTGGCGGATATGCAAGACACATTGAGAATTACCGAAGTTTTTTACTCTTTACAGGGTGAAACGCGAACGGCTGGCCTGCCCACCGTTTTTGTACGTCTGACTGGCTGCCCTTTGCGCTGCCAGTATTGCGACAGTGCCTACGCCTTCAGTGGCGGCACCGTACGCACCCTCGACAGTATCCTTGAGCAAGTGGCCGGATTTCGTCCGCGCTACGTGTGTGTAACAGGTGGTGAGCCTCTGGCGCAGCCCAATGCCATCCCTCTGCTCAAGCAACTGTGTGACGCGGGTTACGAGGTCTCGATCGAGACCAGCGGGGCGCTGGATATCTCGGCTGTTGACCCTCGTGTAAGCCGGGTGCTTGATCTGAAGACGCCGGGCTCCAAAGAGTCTCACCGCAATCTCTACGAGAACATCGCGCTGTTGACACCCAATGACCAGGTCAAGTTTGTGATCTGTTCGCGGGAAGACTACGACTGGGCGGTTTCCAAGCTGATTGAGTACGGTTTGGAGCGCCGGGCTGGCGAAGTATTGTTCTCGCCGAGTCACCATGACCTGAAGGCCAGCGATCTGGCTGACTGGATCGTGGCGGATAACCTGCCAGTACGCTTGCAAATGCAACTGCACAAATATCTTTGGAATGACGAGCCGGGGCGCTGAAATGACCGAACACACTGTTGTCACCGAAAAACGGGCCGTGATCCTGCTGTCTGGCGGTCTTGATTCCGCCACGGTAGTCGCCATGGCGCGCGCCGAAGGCTATAGCTGCTACACCATGAGCTTTGATTATGGCCAGCGTCACCGCTCCGAACTCGACGCCGCTGCGCGTGTAGCTCGCGACTTGGGTGCGATCGAGCACAAAGTCATCGGCTTGAACCTTGATGGCATTGGCGGTTCGGCCCTGACCGACAGTTCTATTGACGTTCCAGAGACCCTGGGCGAAGGCATTCCGGTCACCTACGTGCCTGCACGCAACACCGTGTTCTTGTCGTTGGCACTGGGCTGGGCAGAAGTGCTGCAAGCGCGGGATATCTTCATCGGCGTCAATGCTGTGGACTATTCGGGCTACCCGGATTGCCGTCCTGAATTTGTTCAGGCGTTCGAAGTCATGGCAAACCTTGCGACCAAGGCCGGGGTAGAGGGGAATGGGTTCCGCATCCAGGCCCCGCTGCAAAACCTGAGCAAAGCACAAATCGTCCAGGCCGGTGTAAAGCTTGGTGTTGATTACTCATTGACGGTTTCTTGCTACCAGGCAGACGCCCAGGGCCGTGCGTGCGGTAAATGCGACAGCTGCCGTCTGCGTGCAGAAGGCTTTGCAGCGGCCGGAATTACTGACCCAACCCGCTACTTTTGAATTATTTCGCATTTATTTTTAACTAGGTGTTGAATTCTCGTTAAAAATCAGTATTATACGTCCCACAACGAAGCGGGTCGTTAGCTCAGTTGGTAGAGCAGTTGGCTTTTAACCAATTGGTCGTAGGTTCGAATCCCACACGACCCACCATATAGCTACACCAAAACAGCCGGTCAGAACCCTAGGGTCTACCGGCTTTTTTGTGCCTGCGATTCGGGGTTCGAGTGTCGCGCCGTCGCCTCTACTGAGTCGTTAGGGACAACACCGCAGATCACCTCTAGTCGAATCGAAAGCATGATCAACCAGTGCTCGGGCGATGAAAGCCCCCGGGACACTCTTTTCAACAGCAGGATGCGGCTTAGTGGCGCTGCTTCTCAAAGCGCACATCACCTTGCCCCAGTCTCTTCACCGGTAGCCAGCCGAGCTTGCGATAGAAACCACTGGCGCGGCTCGCCTCTGCGGTTTCGAGCCAGATCGTGGGGTGATGGCGGAACAGGCAGTCTTCGGCTTTTTCCATCAGGCGACGGCCGAAGCCGTGGCCCTCGAATTCAGCACGCACGAAAGCTGCGAACACGCATCCGTCTTCCAGATCCACCATGGAAAACCCCACCGGGGTGCCATCGGCCTCTGCGATCCAGAGGCAAGGCGCCCGTGATATAGCCTGTCCTATGGTTTCTGGGGTAATGCCCATTTGTGTTAACTGATCACGGGACAGGTGGTTTTCTTTCACGCTGGTGCGGATGTCGAATATCACATCGATATCTGCCTGATTGGCGATTCTTACGGTCCTTTCCATGTTCTGTGTCCTTGGTTTCAGCGTTTTTTTTGTGCCTGCTACTCAGTCAGATCCCGTGCCCTGAAAGCTCCATTCCTTTGCCAGGATTACACGGCAGAACGGCTCGGCCAGAGTCGCATTGTGATGTGCCACTATCTGCCGGGCAGTGAGCAGCGGTGTGTCGGAGCAGGTATGGCCGTCTGCAATCAGCACGGCATCAAAGCCCAGGTCCTTTGCTGCCCGACAGGTGCTGTCCACGCAATATTGAGTCTTCATTCCGGTTACGACTATGCCTGTGCAACCCCGCGCGTGTAGCTGTTGCGCCAGTTCAGTCATGAAAAAGGCGCTGGGTCTGCTTTTGTTGAAGATAACTTCGTTACCCCGCAGCTCCAGCTCCTGAACGATTTGTGTCAGTGGGCTGCCGGGCTCGATTGGCGAACCGGCGGGGCCAGTGTGCCGGGCCAGAAAAATCGGGGTGTGGGATTGTCGGGCATCGCTCATCAAGCTGTTCAATGTGCTTATGAGTGCTTGCGCCTGCCAGGGCTTGTCCGGACCCTGAACCAGACCTACCTGCATATCGAGAATCAGCAGTGCATACATGGTGCTCTCCTTGCGTGTGAGCCAGCGATACCAAGGCACAAAAAAGGCCCTGTCCATTGCTGGCGGGCCTTTGAAGTTCGTTTGTTTTCAGCTCACGACACCTCTCACGGCCCGCCTTGTGCGGTCGTGGTAGTGGTGGTGGTCGAGGCGCTACGGTGCTTGCTCATAGACATCAAGGTAGTCACCCGGCCACAGCTTGGCAAGCGCCGCTGCAAACCTGTGCAGTGCAAGGTTGTTCCAGGTTCATGCCCAAGTTAGTCTGCGGCACATCCTATAAACATGGGTACAGGCAGGAGCCGCAGCATGATTTCAGTACGTCCGATCGAGGCCGGTGAGTGGCGCAGTTACCGTGACCTTCGCCTGCAGTCGTTGCAAGACTCTCCCGATGCCTTCGCCAGTACCTATGAGTCAGAGGCGGGCAGGGCTGATGAGGTCTGGTCGTCACGGCTTGCAGGTGCAGTCTCCTCAGGCCGGGCCCGGATATTTGTTGCGCTCGATCACCAGCGAATGCGCGGGCTGGTCTGGTGCAAATTGCCGGAAGCCGGTGTGGCCGAGATTTTTCAGATGTGGGTAGATCCTGCCTTCCGTGGCCAGGGCGCTGGAGGTGCATTGCTCCATGAAGCGCTGGAGTGGGCAAAGAGCGTTGGTGTACGCCGTGTTTGCCTGGGCGTAACGGCCGCGGACACTCCAGCGATGGGCCTGTACAAGGCCTGTGGCTTTCGTCCGGTCGGGGCTATGGAACCCCTGCGTGACGGCTCCGGCCTGATGTCTCAGGCAATGGAGCTGCAGCTTGGTGCAGACTGATCCGTAGTTGTGGCACCTTTCGGAAAAACTGCAGTCCATTGCTCCTCACGATGCATGAAAATTCAAGGACCGAATGAAAACATCTCTCGCTTTGACCCTCGCAATAACCCTGGCTATATCAATTACCGGCTGCGGCAGCCGCCAGTCTGCAGTTCAATCCACGCCAGAACCGCTGGTGACGATGCCCGCAGATGAGCAGCATGCAAGCCTTGCGTTGCGCACGGTCGGCGGCGCAGGTGACCACCCCGTCAGCTACTCCACCGGGCCTGCCGACGCAGGTCGATATGGCATGCAGTCTGCTGGCGAACGGGTGTACGACACGGCTTATTTCAAGCGCATACCCGGCTACCTGAAAAAAATGGCCGGTGGTACGTCCAGTATCGACACGTTGGTCGAGGCTAATAAACCGCTCAAGGTCAATGCGCAGGTCAAGCAACAGGTTGCGACCCTCAACGGCATTCCCATGCATTCGATGTTCGGTTATGCCATAACGGCGCAGCCCGACACTCAAGTCTTTACCCCTAAACCCAAGACCGCTTACCTCATCGAAACAGTCATTGCAGATAACTATGTCATGACGATTTACGAGATTGCCGGCACAGGTGAGCGCAAGCCGGTGAGCGTGGTGAAATCTCAAGAAGAATTCTATTAACCCTCAATCACCCTGGAACAGCCTTTATGCCGTTACCCGTCACGTCCTCGTACCACCAGCGATTGCTCGAGCTTGAAGCCAGTGCCCCTGACGCGGCGCAACTGGCCGGGCAAATTGCCGGGGCGATAAAGTCGGAATTTCTGAGCCTGTCGGCCGAGGTGCTGGTGCAAGATCTGTTTGCGCACCTGGACCCGGTCGCACGACGGGAGACTGGTTGCGTGACGCGGCTGGCGATGTGGCTGTTCATGCTGGCAGATGCAAAAGCGCTGTCACATGCCCAGGTAGCGACATTCGTGAGCGGCGCTGCAAGTTTGGGTGGACCCGCGGGGGTGGCTGCGCTGTAGAGCCCGTTTCATATCAGGTCGGGTTTTACAGCGAACGAGTCAGCTAAACCATCAGATTGATCCGAGCGTTTTGATGCTCGTCCAGACGATTGCCCGCCTCCTGGGTGACGGCAGGCACTGAACTGCTGAGCGTTGACCATGGTCTACCCTCCAGTGCCTATGGGTTGTCTCACTCAGCAGGAGGTTAACGATGAGCAAGAAAATATTAGTGGTGCTGACCAGTGTCGAAAAATACCCCGATCTCGATCGCGCCACTGGGTTGTGGCTGGGCGAAGCGGTGCATTTTGTGCACAAGGTCGAGGCCGCGGGCTATGCCGTTGACTACGTCAGCCCGCAGGGCGGCTACACGCCGATTGATCCCCACAGCCTTGCCAAGGACATGGCCTCGCAGATTGACTGGCAGTGGTATCACGACAAGGCGTTCATGAATCGCCTGGGGGCGACGCTCAAGCCGAGTGAGGTTAACCCTGATGATTACGTCGCCATTTATTACACCGGCGGCCACGGGGTGATCTGGGACTTTCCTGATAACCCGCAGTTGCAGGCATTGAGCCGCCATATCTATGAAAGGGGCGGGGTGGTTTCGTCGGTCTGTCACGGAGCAGCGGGCTTGCTCAATATCAAACTGTCTGACGGTGAGTTGCTGATCAAGGGCAAGAAGCTTACCGGTTTCTCTAATGAAGAGGAGAAGCTGGTAGGCCTGGCTGACGTTGTGCCGTACTTGACCGAGAGCGAGTTGGTGAAGCGTGGCGCCCACTATCTAAAGGCAGGTACGCCCTGGGCGCCCTTTGCGATTGCTGACGGGCGGCTGATTACCGGTCAAAACCCGGCGTCCGGAGGCCCGGTGGCTGACCTGGTGCTGCAAGCCATCCAGTAAACCCGAGCGATGCCGGCCAGTCCGGGCGGCATCGCTTACACGTCCCTTCGCCAGATTAAACTTTTGAATCCCAAGGATATTCTGTAGCCTTGTCGCGCTTCATTGCTTGTCCGTGCCTGATAACACACATTCTCCCAGCGGGACTCGAACGGTCCAGAGCTGGTGGTACACTCGACTTTCGCGCACTAGCGCTTGCAGGTCTTGCGAACATGACGCAAATTTCTGAACGACTTCTGGTTCAAGCCCACCTCGATGCAAGGCAGCCCAAGCCTTTGACCGAGGCTCAAACCCTGAGCTTGCGGGCGCAGATCGCGGCCGAGCTTAAAGCCCGCGATGCGGTGCTGGTGGCGCATTTTTATTGTGATCCGGTGATTCAGGCCCTGGCCGAAGAAACCGGCGGTTGTGTGTCCGACTCCCTTGAAATGGCCCGCTTTGGCGCGGCACATCCAGCCAAAACCATTCTGGTTGCTGGCGTGCGCTTCATGGGCGAGACAGCCAAAATCCTGACCCCGCAAAAGCGTGTGCTGATGCCCACGCTGGAGGCGACCTGTTCGCTGGACCTGGGGTGCCCAGTCGAGGAGTTCTCGGCGTTTTGCGACAAGCATCCCGAGCGCACCGTGGTGGTGTATGCCAACACCTCGGCGGCGGTAAAGGCACGTGCGGACTGGGTAGTGACTTCCAGCTGCGCGCTGGAAATCGTCGAAAGCCTGATGGACAACGGCGAGACCATCATTTGGGGTCCCGACAAGCATCTTGGCCGTTACATCCAGCGCCAGACCGGCGCCGACATGTTGCTGTGGGACGGTGCCTGTATCGTCCACGAAGAGTTCAAATCCAAGCAACTCGAAGACATGAAGGCGCTGTACCCCGATGCGGCGATCCTGGTTCACCCGGAGTCGCCGGAGTCGGTGATTGATCTGGCTGACGCCGTGGGTTCTACCAGCCAACTGATCGCGGCCGCGCAAATCCTGCCGAATAAAACTTTCATCGTGGCCACCGATCGCGGCATTTTTTACAAAATGCAGCAGCTGTGCCCGGACAAGGTGTTTATTGAAGCGCCAACCGCGGGTAACGGTGCGGCATGCCGCAGTTGCGCGCATTGTCCGTGGATGGCAATGAACACGCTGGAGCGCACCCTTGAGTGCCTGCAGCAGGGGACCAATGAGATCTTTGTCGATCCGGCGCTGGTGCCTCAGGCAATTCGTCCGCTTAAACGCATGCTGGATTTCACCCAGGCCGCGCGTTTGAAGCTGGCGGGCAATGCCTGATAACAAATAAACATATAAACAAACCGTAGGAGCGAGCTTGCTCGCGAGCTTTTGCTTGTGAGCGCCTCGTTGGCACATGGAAAGAGCTCGCGAGCAAGCTCGCTCCTACAGGGGCGGGGGGCAGGGTTAGTTCATCATGTCTTTGAGCGCGCGTTCCTGATCCATCAGTTCGCGCTTGCGGGCATCCAGTCGCGATGACAGCTGGAAGTTGTTGGTGAGCTTTTGTGCGAAATCCAGCTGTTGTATGGCCTGGCGGAAATCACCGACCAGGGCAAAATACTCGGCCCGGGCCTGATGCAGGCCAATGATGTTGCCCGACAACCCCCGTGTCTCGGCGACCGAGTACCAGACATCCGGGTCATCCGGGCGGCTCTTGAGCAGTGCTTCCAACGCTTTGTCGGCATCGGCCGGGCGGTTTTGCTTGAGCAACAGATCAACCCTGGCTTGATTGAGCGGGTAGTTGCCCGGGTACAGGGTGCGCATTCTGTCGACCCGCTGCTGGGCATCAGCCAGGCGGTTGCTGTCTATATCCAGTTCAATTTGCGCCAGATTATAGGTGATGTCGTTCGGTGCCTTGTCCAGCAGTAACTTGAGGTTTTCCCGGGCCTCGTTGAACTGGCTGCCCTTGATTTGGGCTATCGCCAGGCCATAACGCGCCACATCGTTCTTCGGGTTTTCATCCAGTTGCTGGCGAAAGCGTTTGGCGGCAATACCCGGGGTTTCTTCATAGTTGAGCTGCACGCGGGCGCGAATCAACTGGTAGCGCAAACTGTCTTCGGTGCCGCCGATTTTTGCCTGTTCGGCGCGGTTGCGGGTGTCGGCGATACGCGATTCGGTGACCGGGTGAGTCAGCAAAAACTCTGGCGGTCTTGCGTCAAAGCGGTACTGGCGCATCAGACGTTCAAACATGGTCGGCATCGAGCGGGGGTCGTAGCCGGCTTTTTCCAGGTTGAGGATGCCGATGCGGTCGGCCTCTTGTTCATTTTGTCGCGAGAAGCGTCGCTGTTCTTGCAACGCGGCGGCCTGGGTCCCGGCTATGGCGGCAATCCCGGCGTCACCGGCACCAGAAGCTGCGACGATGATCCCGGCCAGCAACGCCGCCATCATCGGCAACTGCATGCGTTGCTGGGCTTCGACGCCCCGGGCGAAGTGGCGTTGCGACAAGTGAGCCAGTTCGTGAGCCAGCACCGAGGCGTATTCACCTTCGGTTTGCGCGTTGAGGAACAGGCCGCCGTTGACTCCGATGATCCCGCCGGGCGCGGCAAAGGCATTGAGCTGCGGGCTGTCGATCAGAATGAATTCCAGCCGGCGGTCTTGCACCTGGCTGGTTTCGACCAGTTTGTAGACGCTGGTTTCGACGTAGTCCTTAAGCTGTGGATCGTTGAGCTGTGCCACTTGCCCGCGCAGCATGCTCAGCCAGGCGCGACCCAGTTGGTATTCTTGTTGGGGGGAGACAATGGACGAACTGGCGTCGCCCAGAGACGGTAAATCGTCGGCAAAACTCGGTGATGCGAGCAGGCAAGCGAGCGTCAATAGGGTCGGGCGCAGAAAAGTCATGCACAAAGCTCTGGTCGGTAAAGCGCTTACTGTAGCTGCCCGCGTGTCCGGCGACCAGTAGCGGCTCAGCTTGGGGTATTCTAGCCGGCTGCAAAATGCCGACCCTGGAGGAGCACGTAATGACTGATGCGTTGGCGCATGATGCGCTGGTGGATGCCAGCGGCCTGAATTGCCCGTTGCCACTGCTCAAGGCCAAGCTGGAGCTCAATCGTCTGGTCAGTGGTCAGACCCTCAAAGTGATCGCCACGGACGCCGGTTCGCAGCGAGATTTTCGGACCTTTGCACGTTTGGCAGGCCATGAACTGCTGCGTGAAGAGAATGATGCCGGCATTTATTGCTACTGGTTACGCAAGGCCTGAATACCGGGCTTTGTTCTGAGGAATATCGATGTTCAAAGTGTTACGTGATTGGGTTCAGCGCTATTTCTCTGATGAGGAGGCAGTGGTGCTGGCGGTGTTGCTGGTTCTGGCCTTTACCGCCGTGCTGACCTTGGGCGGCATGCTGGCGCCGGTACTGGCGGGGATGGTGCTGGCGTATCTGATGCAGGGCCTGGTGGTGGCTCTGGAGCGGTTGCGGGTGCCGGGTGCCGCTGCGGTTGGCCTGGTGTTTGCGCTGTTCATGGGGCTGCTGCTGGTATTCATCGTGGTGGTGGTGCCGCTGTTGTGGCATCAGTTGATCACGCTGTTCAACGAGTTGCCGGGCATGCTGGCCAAGTGGCAATCGCTCCTGTTGCTGTTGCCGGAGCGGTATCCGCATCTGGTGTCCGATGAGCAGGTGCTGCAGGCCATTGAAGTGGCCCGTGGTGAAATCGGAAAGTTCGGGCAACTGGCACTGACCTTTTCCCTGTCCAGTTTGCCGCTGTTAGTCAACATCATGATTTATCTGGTGCTGGTGCCGATACTGGTGTTCTTCTTCCTTAAAGACCGGGCAGTGATCGGTCGTTGGGTGCGTGGCTATTTGCCTCGCGAGCGGGCGTTGATTACCCGTGTCGCCGAAGAAATGAACCGCCAGATTGCCAATTACATTCGCGGCAAAGTCATCGAGATCATTATTTGCGGGGGGGTGACCTACATCGCATTTGTCACCATGGGCCTTAACTACGCGGCGCTGCTGGCGCTATTGGTTGGCGTCTCGGTGGTGGTGCCGTATGTGGGGGCCGTGGTGGTGACGGTTCCAGTGCTGCTGATTGCGCTGTTTCAGTGGGGCTGGAGTGACCAGTTCATCTATCTGATGGCGGTCTACGGGATCATTCAGACCCTGGATGGCAATGTGCTGGTGCCCTTGCTGTTTTCTGAGGCCGTGAGTTTGCACCCGGTGGCAATCATTTGCGCGGTGCTGTTGTTTGGCGGGTTGTGGGGTTTTTGGGGGGTGTTTTTCGCGATACCGCTGGCGACCCTGTTCAAGGCTGTACTTGATGCCTGGCCGCGGGAGCAGCAAATCGTCGCACCGCTGCTTTAGTTTTTTATCCCGCCCATAAAAAAGCCCCGGCTCACAAGAGCCGGGGCTTTTTCGTTACTGCATCAGCTTACGCTTGAATAACCGGGATATTGGCATTGGCTGCCGCTTCACGGAATTCGGCGATCTGATCAAAGCTCAGATAGCGGTACACGTCCGCCGCCATGGTGTTGATCTCTGCCGCGTAGACCATGTATTCCTCTACGGTAGGCAGACGGCCCAGGATCGAGGCTACCGACGCCAACTCGGCCGAAGCCAGGTAAACGTTCGCGCCGTCACCCAGACGGTTCGGGAAGTTACGGGTCGACGTCGACACCACGGTGGAGTTCGGCTCAACGCGTGCCTGGTTACCCATGCACAGCGAGCAGCCCGGCATTTCCATGCGTGCGCCTGCTTTGCCGAAGATGCCGTAGTAGCCTTCTTCCGTCAGTTGGTGAGCGTCCATCTTGGTCGGCGGCGACAGCCACAGACGGGTTGGCAGCTGACCTTTGACCTTGTCCAGCAACTTGCCCGCAGCGCGGAAGTGGCCGATGTTGGTCATGCACGAACCGATGAACACTTCGTCGATTTTCTCACCGGCAACGCTCGACAACAGACGGGCATCATCCGGGTCGTTTGGTGCGCAGAGCACAGGCTCTTTGATGTCAGCCAGATCGATTTCGATGATTTCAGCGTATTCGGCGTCGGCATCAGCTTCCATCAGCTCAGGGTTGGCCACCCAGGCTTCCATCGCTTGAGCGCGACGCTCAAGGGTACGAGCGTCGCCGTAGCCTTCACCGATCATCCAGCGCAGCAGGGTGATGTTGGAGTTCAGGTATTCGGTGATGGACTCTTTGGACAGCTTGATGGTGCAGCCTGCAGCCGAACGTTCTGCCGAGGCGTCGGACAGTTCGAACGCTTGCTCGATGCTCAGGTTGTCCAGGCCTTCGATTTCCAGGATACGACCCGAGAATTCGTTGATCTTGCCTTTCTTCTCGACCGTCAGCAGACCCTTCTGGATAGCGACGTAAGGAATGGCATGCACCAGGTCACGCAGGGTGATACCCGGCTGCATTTCACCTTTGAAGCGAACCAGGATCGATTCCGGCATGTCCAGTGGCATTACGCCAGTGGCTGCGGCAAACGCAACCAGGCCCGAACCGGCCGGGAACGAAATGCCCATCGGGAAACGGGTGTGGGAGTCGCCGCCGGTGCCGACGGTATCCGGCAGCAGCATACGGTTCAGCCAGCTGTGGATGATGCCGTCGCCCGGACGCAGGGAAACGCCGCCGCGGGTCATGATGAAGTCTGGCAGGGTGTGGTGCGTGGTCACGTCGATCGGCTTTGGATAGGCCGCGGTGTGGCAGAACGACTGCATGACCAGATCGGCCGAGAAGCCCAGGCACGCCAGGTCTTTCAGTTCGTCACGGGTCATTGGACCGGTGGTGTCCTGAGAACCTACGGTGGTCATCTTCGGTTCGCAGTAAGTGCCTGGACGAACGCCAGTCACGCCGCATGCCTTGCCGACCATTTTCTGCGCCAGGGTGAAACCCTTGGTGCTTTCAACAGGCGCTTCGGGCTTTTTGAACAGGTCGGATGGACCCAGACCCAGTTCGGCACGGGCCTTCTCGGTCAGGCCACGGCCAATGATCAACGGGATACGGCCGCCAGCACGAACTTCGTCCAGCAGAACCGGGGTCTTCATTTCGAAGGTGGTGATGACTTCGTCAGTACCGTGCTTGCAAACCTTGCCAGCGTGCGGGTACAGGTCGATCACGTCGCCCATGTTGATGTTGCTGACATCGAATTCGATTGGCAGTGCGCCAGCATCTTCCATGGTGTTGTAGAAGATCGGAGCGATTTTGCTGCCGAAGCAGAAACCGCCGGCACGCTTGTTCGGTACATAAGGGACGTCGTCGCCGAAGAACCACAGTACGGAGTTGGTTGCCGATTTACGCGAAGAACCGGTACCGACTACGTCGCCGACGTAAGCGATAGGGAAGCCGGCGTTGCGCATTTCTTCAATTTGCTTCATCGGACCGATGGAGCCTTGAACGTCCGGCACGATGCCTTCGCGAGCCATTTTCAGCATGGCCAGGGCGTGCAGCGGGATGTCAGGGCGCGACCAGGCGTCCGGTGCCGGCGACAGGTCGTCGGTGTTGGTTTCGCCAGTGACCTTGAACACGCGCAGGCTGATTTTGTCAGCCAGGGTAGGACGGTTCTTGAACCACTCGCCGTCAGCCCAGGATTGCACCACGGCTTTAGCGTGGACATTGCCGTTTTTGGCTTTTTCAGCGACGTCGTGGAAGGCGTCGAACATCAGCAGGGTGTGCTTGAGTTGCGCGGCGGCAACCGGTGCCAGCTCTGCGTCGTCCAGCATCTCGACCAGAGTCACGATGTTGTAGCCGCCTTGCATGGTGCCAAGCAGTTCAACAGCGCGTTTTTTGTCGATCAGAGGGGAGGTTGCTTCGCCTTTGGCGATGGCGGACAGGAAGCCGGCCTTCACGTAGGCAGCTTCGTCAACACCTGGTGGAATACGGTTGGTGATCAGGTCGACGAGGAATGCTTCTTCGCCTGCAGGCGGGTTTTTCAGCAGTTCGACCAGGCTTGCGGTTTGTTCGGCGTTAAGCGGCTGGGGAACGATACCCAGGGCTGCACGCTCTTCGATATGTTTGCGGTAGGCTTCAAGCACAGTTATTACCCTCATCATTGGTCCCAAATGGGTGTCCGGGACGCTCATCCAGGAATGCCGAGCACTCATGCGCTGCGGGGCTTTTTGAGCCGCTTAGCCAGAGTTTCAAGGATTCCCAACAGAAGCTGTTTTCAAAGTTTTACGCCTTCCGAACGGGGAGGATAATGAATGTTGATGCGGGCATTTGCAGTGCAAACACCCCACATCAACACCGTTCTTCGGGATCAACTGTGCTCGTGACGCTTTGAAAACAGCTTCTAACGGACATTGGCGCCTTAAAAGGCAGGCCGATTCTACGGTAAAAAATTGTTAAAGGTAAGTTAGCCCCTGAAGGTTGAGGGGTGATCTGCGTTAGACAAAGGGCTAACATGTGCGCCTGTTTCGCTCTGCAGTGCTCTATTTCGCCATGTCCAATCAAACCATCAAGACTCCCTGTATCGGCCTTTGCTCAACGGTTTACGGCGACCTTGTGTGCCGCGGTTGCAAGCGCTTCCATCACGAAGTGATCAACTGGAATGGCTATGACGAGCAGGCAAAGCGTGCAGTCTGGCTGCGTCTGGAGCAGCTTTTGGTACAGGTGATGACGGGCAAGGTGGAAGTGTTCGACCCCGCTGCGTTGCGTGGTCAACTGGTGGCCCGCAAGATCCGTTTTGTGCCCCATCAATCTGAATATTGCTGGGCGTATCAATTGATTGCGCGTGGCGCGCGGGTGATCAATCAACTGGAAATGTACGGCATGGTGCTGCTGCCGGAGTTTCGTGACTGGGGCCTGCCCGAGTTGCGCGACGCCATCGATCGGGAATTCTTCCTGCTGTCCGAAGCCCACTACGAGCGCTATATAGCCCCGGGCTTTCTCAAGGATGCGATGGGGCAGTAAGCATCCTTGTAGGGGCTGGCCTGCCAGCGATGCAGCCATCGCCGGCCAGGCTCCTACAGTTGTGACATGGCTGCCATAAGGGTCACGCCTTGGCTGCTTTTTGCTCCAGGTGCTGGATGATGTCATCAGGCTTGAGCACCAGAATGTCGCATTCAAGCTTGTCTATCACCACCTCTGCGGTATTGCCGATCAGCGCTCCCGGCAGCCCGGTGCGGGCTACGGTACCGATCACGGTTACTACCGCATCCAGCTTTCTGGCCACCTGTTGAATAATGATGTCTGCTGGCCCTTCATTAATATGCAGGCGACTGTCATCAATTTCGTATTCGTCCTGAAACTCTTTGCAGGCAGCTCTGTAACTGGCTTCGTACTGGGTGTCCACGGGGTAGACCGCATCGACCGCGGCCAGCATCGGCGCCGGGTGCGCGCTGACCACGTGCAACTGGCCATGGGCGAGGCTGGCGACGCGAAAGCCTTGGTCGATAATGGTTTTGTGCAGGACCATGTGCTCTTCATCGCTGTTGCCCACATCAACCGCCGCCAGCACCACGCCGCCGTTCCAGCCTCTGGCGTGTTTGACCATCAATACCGGGCACGGGCAATCACGCAGCAACTTCCAGTCTTCCGGCGTGAGCAGCAGTTTTTTCAGGATGGAGTCGGGGACGTGCTGCTTTATCACCAGTGCACAGCCCTTTGCCTGCTGCTCCCTAATGATGGTGGCGTGCTGGCTTTCGTGCCAGGTCTGGTTGGTGGTCACGCTGTAAGCCTCGGTGCTCAGGCTGTTTTGCAGCACGCTGAGCAAGGCCGTATGGTCGTTTTCTTTATCGCATATCAACAGATGCAAGTGCGCCTTGGTGCTGTTGGCGATCTCCTTGGCGCGCTTGAGGGAGAAGCTTTCCATCAATTGGGGTTCGATGACGACCAAAAGGCTGCGTATGGTTTGCATGAACGGTAACTCCAAATGTTTTCAGGCGATTTGAAGTCACTATAGTTGCTCGTCAGTCGTAGCCGTGTTGATGCATATCAAGTCGTGCGGCTGGTACTGCGCAGCAGGGGCCGTATAATCGGCGCCCCTCGCCTTAATCCAGTCTTTGTGAGCCACATGTCAGCAATTTTTCAAAACACTGCCGGTCTGCTGTGCAACCCCCTATGTTCGGGAGCGCGCCCGTGATTCTTCCTGAAATTCATGAGTTTTTGGGCTGTCGGACCCCTGACGGCTGGATTGCGGCCGCACTGGCAGATCAGGAAACCTTGCTGATCGATCACAAAAATTGCGAATTCAAGGCCGCCAGCACCGCATTGAGCCTGATCGCCAAGTACCACTCCCATGTCGATCTGATCAACATGATGTCGCGTCTGGCCCGTGAAGAGCTGGTGCACCACGAGCAAGTCATGCGCCTGATGAAAAAGCGCAAGATTGAACTGCGTCAGTTGTCTGCCGGGCGCTATGCCTCTGGGCTGCGCAAGGTCGTGCGCAATCACGAACCGGTAAAGCTGGTGGACACGCTGGTGGTGGGTGCCTTTATTGAAGCGCGCAGTTGCGAGCGATTCGAAGCCCTGGTGCCGCATCTGGACGAGGAACTGGGCAAGTTCTACTTCGGGCTGCTCAAAAGCGAAGCACGGCACTTCCAAGGCTACTTGAAACTCGCCTACCAATACGGCGATGCCAAGGATATTGCTCAGGTTATCGAGCGGGTGAGGGTGGCCGAGCAGGAACTCATCGAATCGCCGGATGTTGAATTCCGTTTCCATAGCGGCGTGCCAGGCCAGGCATAAAGTTTGTAGCAGCTGAAGAAGGAACGAGGCTGCGTTCGATGGCGAGGTAATCATTAAGTCTGAGCGTGCGGTTTTTCTGTAGAGCCACATGGCCTGTTTTACGGCGACTTCGTCGCCGGACGCAGCCTCGTTATTCGCCAGCTGCTACGTGGATTCGGATAGCCTGATAGATAGCTGCCTAATAATCGACTTGACATTAGCTGCCTAGACAGTAATATTTCGAAACATTACTGCCTAGGCAGCTTCCTCATGAAGCATTTCCATCCCGATACTTTTCAAAATTGCACCCTGGGCTTGCTCCTGGGGCGTACTGCGATGCTCAAAGACCGCATTATTGACCGTCATATGGAGCCTTTCGGCATCACGGCGGCGCAGTTCAAAGTGCTGATCATCATGGCCCAGTTCGACGTCGATACCCCGGCCGAGCTCTGCCGTCACCTGTCACTGGACAGCGGCTCGATGACTCGCATGCTTGATCGCCTGGAACAGAAAAATCTATTGATACGCCAGCGATCCGAGTCTGACCGCCGCCAGGTACGTCTGGTACTCACCGATGACGGTCAGGCATTGGCGGCCCTGCTGCCGCAGGTTGGCGCCGATGCAATGAACCAGTTGGCAAGCGCTATCAGCCCGCAAGAGTTGCAAAGCCTGGAACAGATCCTCAAAAAAATACTGCTGGCGGCCGGTGACCCGATCACCGTCATGCGTTTGGGTGAAAAATGAGCAACAAAACGCTACGTACAGGCCTGAGCCTGGTATTTGTGTCCATGGCTTTGGCCGGCTGCGCCAGTTACAGCGGGTTGAGCACCGATGGCGCCAGTCTTGAGGCGAAAAACCTCAAGGCGGCACAGTCGCTCAACGGAGTCAGCGTGACGCCAGCCGCCTGGCCGCAAAAAGACTGGTGGAAACGTCTGGGCGACGGACAACTCGACGAGTTGATTCAGGAAGCGTTGCGCGACAGCCCTGATATGCAGATTGCCAGTGCCCGGGTTCATCAGGCGAGCGCGGCGGCGGGTGCAGCCAATGCCGCGCGCATGCCGACCCTCGATGTCGAGGCTGATGTCACGCGGTCACGCTTGTCACGCTCCCAGGATCCGAGCGGTCGGGGCGGTGTTTATGACACGGTGCGCGACGTCAATCTGACATTCAATTACACCTTCGATCTGTGGGGCGGTCAACGCGATGCCTGGGAGGCCGCTCTGGGTCAAGCCCGGGCCGCTGAGGTCGACGGCCAGGCGGCGAGTCTGACTCTGGCTGCTGATGTGGCGCGGGCTTACAGCAACCTGGGGCATGCCTACAGCGTGCGTGATCTGGCCAATGACGATCTGGCGCGTACTCGCCAAATGCTCGACTTGAGCAAGCGACGCCTGCAAGCCGGAATCGACAGCCACTATCAATACCAACAAACCGAAAGCCTTGAGGCCAGCTCCCAGGAGCAAGTGATCAATGCTGAAAAACAACTCAAAAGCGCACGTATTGCGCTGGCGGTGTTGTTGGGCAAGGGGCCGGATCGCGGCATAGAGATTGCCCGGCCGAAAATTCTGACCCCTGGCGCGGTGGCGTTGCCGAGCACCTTGCCCGCCGATTTGCTTGGCCGTCGTCCCGATCTGGTCGCTGCCCGCTGGCGGGTTGAGGCAGCCAGCAAAAATATTGCCGCTGCCAAAACTCGCTTTTATCCCAATCTCAACTTGAGCGCAGTGGCGGGTACTCAGTCGTTGCTGGGCGATGCCTTGTTCGGTTCGGCCAGCCGCTTCTTCAATATTGCGCCTGCCGTTTCACTGCCGATCTTTGATGGTGGTCGTCTGCGTGCCGGCCTGGATGCCGAGGACGCCAATTACGATCTGGCCGTGGCGCAATACAACAAGTCCCTGGTGGCGGCACTGGGTGATGTCAGCGATACCCTGGAGCAGTTAAAAGCCATGGGGCAGCAGATCAGCGCTCAGCAGCGGTCGGCGGATATTGCTCAAGAGTCCTACAACACCGGGTTGCAGCGCTATGAATCGGGCGTGGGCAACTACCTCGATGTCCTCAGCATTGAGCAACAACTGCTCCAGGCCCAGCGCCAGTTGGCGGACCTGAATGCGGAGCAGATCGACCTTTCGATTCAACTGATGCAAGCCCTGGGCGGTGGCTTTGAGCCCGGTAACACGGTTGCGGCCGTTCCCACTCAAGCCTCGCTGGCAGAATAAATTTAGGTACTCGTCATGGCCACTGTGCAAACACCGAATGAAACGCAACAAAACCAGGACGCTGGCAATCAGCGCAAACGCAAGCTCTGGCTCGGCGGGCTGGCAATTCTGGTGATCCTGGTCGCGTTGGGCGTCTGGGCCTGGCATGAACTGTATGGTCGCTGGAGTGAAAGTACGGACGACGCTTATGTAAACGGCAACGTGGTGGAAATCACCCCGCTGGTCACTGGGACGGTGGTGAGTATCGGCGCCGATGATGGCGATCTGGTTCATGAAGGGCAGGTGCTGCTCAACTTCGATCCAAGCGATGCTCTGGTTGGCTTGCAGAGTGCCGAGGCCAATCTGGCCCGCACTGTGCGTCAGGTCCGGGGCCTGTTCAGCGATGTGAACGGCATGAATGCCCAGGTCTCGGCGCAAAAAGTAGAAGTACAAAAGGCCCAGGACAACTACAACCGCCGCAAGAGCCTGGCAGCGGGCGGGGCGATTTCCCAGGAAGAGCTGTCCCATGCACGGGATGATCTGGCCTCTGCTCAAAGTGCCTTGCGCAATGCCGAGCAAAAGCTTGATACCACCAGTGCACTGGTGGATAACACCACGATTGCCGATCATCCCGATGTGAAGGCTGCTGCAGCGCAGTTACGCCAGGCGTACCTGGCAAATGCCCGCTCTACGTTGATTGCACCTGTGACCGGCTATGTGGCCAAGCGAACCGTCCAGTTGGGTCAGCGGGTTCAGCCGGGTACCGCCTTGATGGCCGTCATTCCACTGAATCAGTTATGGATTGATGCCAACTTCAAGGAAACCCAGTTGCACAAGATGCGCATCGGTCAGCCGGTGGACATCGAGTCTGATATCTATGGCAGTGACGTGAAGTACAGCGGCACCATCGACAGTATCGGTTCCGGTACCGGCAGCGCTTTCGCCCTGTTGCCGGCGCAAAACGCCACGGGCAACTGGATCAAGATCGTACAGCGGGTACCCGTGCGCATTCATATCAATGCCGATGAGCTGGAAAAGCATCCACTGCGCGTTGGCTTGTCGACCACGGTCGATGTGAATCTGCATGATCAGAGTGGCCCGGTGCTGGCCCAGCAGCCCCCGCAAAAGGCGTCGTTCACGACCAATGTGTACGAGAAGCAACTGGCTGATGCCGATGCCATGATTACGCGCTTGATTGACAGCAACAGTGCTGTGACGGGTAAAACCGCCGTTCAACGCTGATTCGCCAATCCATAGGCCCTGCCGTGCGGTAGGGCTGCAACCCAGGTTTTAAAGGATTTGCGATGAGTACAAACGCGTCTTTTTCCCCGCCCAGCTTAGTGCTCGCCACCATTGGCCTGTCGCTGGCGACTTTTATGCAGGTGCTCGATACCACTATTGCCAACGTTGCTTTGCCCACCATCTCCGGCAACCTGGGGGTGAGTTCGGAGCAGGGCACGTGGGTGATTACTTCATTTGCTGTAAGTAACGCGATTGCCTTGCCATTGACTGGCTGGCTGAGCCGGCGCTTTGGTGAGGTGAAGCTGTTTCTGTGGGCCACGATTCTGTTCGTACTGGCTTCGTTCCTGTGCGGTATTTCTACGTCGATGCCCGAACTGGTCGGCTTCCGGGTGCTGCAAGGGTTGGTCGCCGGGCCGTTGTATCCCATGACCCAGACCCTGTTGATTGCGGTGTACCCCCCCGCGAAACGGGGGATGGCATTGGCATTGCTGGCGATGGTCACGGTGGTTGCGCCCATTGCCGGACCCATATTGGGTGGCTGGATCACGGACAGTTACAGTTGGCCGTGGATCTTCTTTATCAACATTCCTATTGGCTTCTTTGCCGTGATGGTGGTTCGCCAGCAGCTCAAGGCCCGTCCTGTGGTTATCACCCGTCAGCCGATGGACTATGTAGGTCTCATTACCCTGATCATTGGTGTCGGAGCGCTGCAGATCGTGCTCGACAAAGGCAATGATCTGGACTGGTTTGAGTCCAGCTTCATCCTGCTGGGCACTGCATTGTCAGTGGTGGCACTGGCGGCTTTTATCATTTGGGAAATGACCGACAAGCACCCGATCGTGAATTTGCGTTTATTTGCTTATCGCAACTTTCGCATCGGCACCATCGTGCTGGTATTGGGCTATGCCGGTTTCTTCGGCATCAACCTGATCCTGCCGCAATGGCTGCAGACACAGATGGGTTACACCGCGACCTGGGCTGGTTTGGCGGTGGCTCCGATCGGGATTTTGCCGGTGTTGATGTCGCCGTTTGTGGGCAAATACGCGCATAAATTTGATTTGCGGCTGTTGGCAGGGCTGGCCTTTTTGGCGATTGGCCTGAGTTGCTTTATGCGGGCCGACTTCACCAGTCAGGTGGACTTCCAGCATGTGGCGTTGGTGCAGCTGTTTATGGGGATTGGCGTTGCGCTGTTCTTTATGCCGACCCTGAGTATCTTGATGTCGGATTTGCCGCCGCATCAAATCGCCGATGGCGCCGGGTTGGCGACGTTCTTGCGCACGCTAGGGGGGAGTTTTGCGGCATCCCTGACCACCTGGATCTGGATTCGTCGTGCGGATCAGCACCATGCCTACATGAGTGAAAGCATGAGCACCTATGATCCCGTCACCCGGCATGCGCTGGAGAATCTGGGCGGGGCGAGTACCAAGGCCTACGCGCAGCTTGACCAGGTATTGACCAGCCAGGCCTATATGCTGTCGACCGTGGACTACTTCACGTTGATGGGCTGGATGTTTATGGGGCTGATCTTGCTGGTGTGGCTGGCCAAGCCGCCGTTTGCGGCGAAACCCGGGCCGGCGGCGAGCGGACATTAAACCTGCTAAAGCCTGAAACTTGTGGGAGCCGGCTTGCCGGCGATGGTGTTGCCCGGGTCTGGTCGATCCGCCGGGGTGATGCCATCGCCGGCAAGCCAGCTCCCACATTCCTACTGTTCGCGGTGTTGCAATAAAGGCGGGGTGGCGAAATCAAACGGCGCCAGTTGCATGCCTTGCTCATCCACTTGCAGCGCCCAGCCTTGTTTGTCCCAGTCGCCGAGCACAATGCGCCTGGCAGCCTGTTCGCCAATCTGCAATTTGTGAATCGCCGGGCGGTGGGTGTGCCCGTGAATCAGCGAGCGTACGCCATGGCGCGCCATGACCCGCGGCACTTCTTCGGGGGTCACATCAACAATGTCGTTGGCTTTCATGCGGGTCTGCGCGCGGCTTTCGCTGCGTAGCTTGCGCGCCAGTTTATGACGGGTGCTCAGTGGCAGGTGGCGCAATATCCACATGATCACAGGGTTGCGCAGGTAGCGTCGCAGACGCATGTAGGATTCGTCGCGGGTGCACAGGCTATCGCCGTGCATCAGCAAGACCGGTTCGCCGTAGAAATCGACAACGGTGGGGTCTTTGATCAGGGTGCAGCCAGCCGCTTTACAAAAGGCCTGGCCAAGCAAAAAGTCGCGATTGCCGTGCATCAGAAAAATCTGTGTGCCGCTATCGCTCAGTGTCCGCAGCGCTTCACAGATAGAGCGCTGGTAGGGCGTCATTGCATCGTCGCCTATCCAGGCTTCGAAAAAATCACCCAGGATGTACAGCGCCTGAGCCGAGCGCGCACGCCCGGTCAGGAAATCCAGAAACGCCCGGGTTATGTCCGGGCGCTCCTCTTCCAGATGCAAATCTGAAATCAGCAGTATCACTCAATGATCTCTGCTTTCTCGACAATCACGTCGTCTACCGGCACGTCTTGATGGCCAGCTTTGGAAGTGGTTTTGACACCTTTGATCTTGTCGACAACATCCTGACCTTCAACCACTTTACCGAATACGGCATAGCCCCAGCCTTGAGCAGTTTTGCCGGAGTGGTTGAGGAAGCTGTTGTCAGCCACGTTGATGAAGAACTGGGCGGAAGCCGAATGCGGCTCCATGGTGCGAGCCATGGCCACGGTGTACTTCTCGTTTGGCAGGCCGTTGTCAGCTTCGTTCTGAATGCTTGGGCGCTTGTCTTTCTTTTCTTTCATGCCAGGTTCGAAGCCGCCGCCCTGAACCATGAAGTTACCGATTACACGGTGAAACACGGTGTTTTCATAGTGACCGGCTTTTACGTATTCGATGAAGTTGGCGACGGTGATCGGCGCTTTTTCAGCGTTCAGCTCAATCACGATGTCGCCGTGGTTGGTAGTCAGTTTTACTTTGGACATGATTGCTATCGCTCTATCAGATGAATTCGGTGAGCTTTTTAACCCGGCCTGTTGGCCAGAGGACGAAAGCTGGCTGGGTAGATACAGCCGCGGGGCGCAGTTTAGCGTGCCCGCACGGCATTTCGATGCTGTTTTTCCCATATGGGGATGAAAAGGCCGTATTTCAAATGGTTTGATTGAGCGCCTGCTCTGTCAGGGACTTGACAGCATCGGCTATGATAGGCGCTTTGATTTAGTCGGCCGACCCAGGCCGCGCACCTGTTACGTTCAAGGATCCTATGAGCAAGCCCACTGTCGACCCTACTTTGAATCCAAAGGCTGGCCCTGCTGCACCGGCCAATTTCCTGCGTCCTATCGTGCAGGCGGACCTTGACTCGGGTAAATGCAAACAGATCGTGACCCGTTTTCCGCCGGAGCCCAACGGTTACCTGCACATCGGTCACGCCAAATCCATTTGCGTGAACTTTGGGCTGGCTCAGGAATTTGGCGGCGTCACGCATTTGCGTTTTGACGACACCAACCCGGCCAAGGAAGACCAGGAATACATTGATGCGATCGAAAGTGACGTCAAGTGGCTGGGCTTCGAGTGGTCGGGTGAAGTGCGCTATGCGTCGCAATATTTTGACCAGTTGCATGAGTGGGCGGTTTACCTGATCAAGGAAGGCAAGGCTTATGTCTGCGACCTGACCCCCGAGCAAGCCCGGGAATACCGTGGCAGCTTGACCGAGCCGGGCAAGAACAGCCCGTTCCGTGATCGCAGCGTGGAAGAAAACATCGATCTGTTCGCACGTATGAAGGCCGGTGAGTTCGAGGACGGCAAGCGTGTATTGCGGGCCAGGATCGATATGGCTTCGCCAAACATGAACCTGCGCGATCCGATCCTGTATCGCATTCGGCATGCCCATCACCACCAGACCGGCGACAAGTGGTGCATCTATCCGAACTATGACTTCACCCATGGTCAGTCGGATGCCATCGAAGGCATTACCCATTCGATCTGCACCCTGGAGTTCGAAGGTCATCGCCCTCTGTACGAATGGTTCCTCGATAACTTGCCGGTGCCGAGCAAGCCGCGTCAGTACGAGTTCTCGCGCCTGAACCTGAACTACACCATCACCAGCAAGCGCAAGCTCAAGCAACTGGTTGATGAAAAGCACGTACATGGCTGGGATGACCCGCGCATGTCGACGCTGTCGGGTTTCCGTCGTCGTGGTTACACGCCCAAATCAATCCGCAACTTCTGCGACATGGTTGGCACTAACCGCTCCGACGGCGTGGTTGACTTCGGCATGCTGGAGTTCAGCATTCGTGACGATCTGGACCACAGCGCTCCGCGTGCGATGTGTGTGCTGCGTCCATTGAAAGTCATCATCACCAACTATCCGGAAGGCAAGGTCGAAAACCTTGAGCTGCCTCGCCACCCTAAAGAAGACATGGGTGTACGCGTGTTGCCATTCGCCCGTGAGATTTACATCGATCGTGACGACTTTATGGAAGAGCCGCCAAAAGGTTACAAGCGCCTTGAGCCTGCCGGTGAAGTGCGCCTGCGCGGCAGCTATGTGATTCGTGCTGACGAAGCGATTAAAGACGCCGATGGCAACATCGTTGAACTGCATTGCTCGTACGATCCCGAAACGCTGGGCAAGAATCCTGAAGGCCGCAAGGTCAAGGGTGTTGTGCACTGGGTGCCGGCTGCTGCCAGCGTCGAATGCGAAGTGCGTCTGTACGATCGTCTGTTCCGCTCGCCGAACCCTGAAAAGGCTGAGGACGGTGCCGGCTTCCTGGAAAACATCAACCCTGATTCGCTGCAGGTTCTTACGGGTTGTCGTGCTGAGCCGTCGCTGGGCAATGCACAGCCGGAAGACCGTTTCCAGTTCGAGCGCGAGGGTTACTTCTGCGCAGATATCAAGGACTCGAAACCTGGCCAGCCGGTATTCAACCGTACTGTGACCTTGCGTGATTCCTGGGGTCAGTGATCAAGTTTTGAGGGCGCCATCGTGCTAACGATCTACAACACGCTCACCAAGAGCAAAGAAGTTTTCAAGCCGCTGGACGGCAACAATGTGCGCATGTACGTGTGCGGCATGACCGTGTACGACTATTGCCATCTGGGTCACGGCCGCAGCATGGTGGCTTTTGACCTGGTCACGCGCTGGTTGCGTTTCAGCGGTTACGATTTGACGTATGTGCGCAACATTACCGACATCGACGACAAGATCATCAATCGTGCCCGTGAAAACGGCGAAACGTTTGAGGTGCTCACCGAGCGCATGATTGCTGCGATGCATGAAGACGAGGCGCGACTCAATATCCGCAAGCCGGACATGGAGCCGCGTGCCACGGATCATATCCCTGGCATGCACGCGATGATCCAGACCCTGATCGACAAAGGTTATGCCTACGCCCCGGGTAATGGTGACGTGTATTACCGTGTCGCCAAATTCATGGGCTACGGCAAGCTGTCGCGCAAGAAGATCGAAGACCTGCGTATCGGTGCGCGTATCGAAGTCGATGAAGCCAAGGACGATCCGCTGGATTTCGTATTGTGGAAGGGCGTTAAACCGGGCGAGCCAAGCTGGGAATCACCGTGGGGCGCGGGCCGACCGGGCTGGCACATTGAGTGCTCGGTGATGTCGACCTGCTGTCTGGGTGAAACATTCGATATCCATGGTGGTGGCAGCGATCTTGAGTTTCCGCACCACGAGAACGAAATCGCCCAAAGTGAGGCTGCGACGGGTAAGACCTACGCCAATGCCTGGATGCACTGCGGGATGATTCGCATCAATGGCGAGAAGATGTCCAAGTCCTTGAACAACTTTTTCACCATTCGCGACGTTCTGGAGAAATATCACCCGGAAGTGGTGCGTTACTTGTTGGTGTCCAGCCATTACCGGAGTTCGATCAATTACTCCGAAGATAACCTCAAGGACGCGAAAGCGGCTCTTGAGCGCTTTTATCACGCCCTCAAGGGGCTGCCAAAAGTGGCACCGGCCGGTGGTGAGGCGTTCGTTGAGCGTTTTACACAGGTGATGAACGACGACTTCGGTACCCCGGAGGCCTGTGCGGTGTTGTTTGAGATGGTTCGCGAGGTCAACCGGTTGCGCGAAACCGATCTGCCGGCGGCTGCGGGCCTGGCTGCGCGCTTGAAAGAATTGGCTGATGTGCTGGGTGTATTGCAGATTGAGGCTGATGATTTCTTGCAGGCTGGCGCTGAAGGGCGCGTGGATGCGGGGCAGGTTGATGCGTTGATTGCAGCACGTTTGGCGGCTCGTGCCGGTAAAGACTGGGCTGAGTCGGACCGGATTCGTGATCAGCTCACGGCTATGGGGGTTGTGCTTGAAGACGGTAAGGGCGGTACGACCTGGCGCCTGGCTGACTAGGTTTATCGCTGTGTGAACAAAAGCCCGCCCTGTGCGGGCTTTTGTTTGTCCGGCTTTTTGGCTACGCCAATAACAACGGCACCCGAAGGTGCCGTTGTTGGTACATGTGCTGGTGTTTATTTGTGCAGTGTTTCGGCTGCGTACAAAGTATTTTCCAGCAAGCAGGCGCGAGTCATCGGGCCAACACCGCCAGGAACCGGAGTAATCCAGCCTGCGCGGGGCAGGGCGGTTTCGTAAACTACGTCGCCCACCAGCTTGCCATCAGCCTGGCGGTTGATGCCGACGTCGATAACGATAGCGCCTTCCTTGATCCATTCGCCTTTGACCAGGCCCGGCTTGCCGGCGGCTACGACCACCAGGTCGGCTCGGCCCACGTGGCCGGCCAGATCCTTGGTGAAGCGATGGGTAACCGTTACGGTACAGCCTGCCAGCAACAGTTCCATTGCCATCGGGCGACCAACAATGTTGGAGGCGCCAACAATTACCGCGTCCATTCCGTACAGGTCCTGTCCCGTGCTTTCCAGCAGGGTCATGATGCCTTTCGGGGTGCAGGGGCGCAGCAGTGGAATGCGCTGGGCCAGGCGTCCGACGTTATAAGGATGGAATCCGTCTACGTCCTTGTCCGGGCGGATGCGCTCCAGCAGCTTGGACGCGTCCAGGTGCTCGGGCAATGGCAGCTGCAACAGAATGCCGTCGATATTCGCGTCTTCATTAAGACGGTCAATCAAGTCGGTCAGTGCTTGCTGGCTAGTATCCGAAGGCAGGTCATAAGCTTGAGAGAGAAAGCCTACCTCTTCGCAGTCTTTACGCTTGTGCGAAACATAAACCTGGGAGGCAGGATCGCTGCCGACCAGAATCACTGCCAGGCCAGGAGTGCGCAGGCCTTGCTCGTGACGCTCGGCGACACGTTTTGCAATCTGCTTGCGCAGGCTGGCGGCGATCGCTTTGCCGTCGATTAGTTGTGCAGTCATTACGCGTGATTAACCATCGTAAAGGGTGGAAAAAGGACGTGCATTCTCGCATGCCGTGACGTAAGGGCAAAGGCGCTTGGTCTGCTTATTCCCCTAACTCCTTTATATTTCTAAACTTTTTTTAAAAAAGAGTTGACGGCTTTCAGGGTCGCCTATAATATTCGTCGCACTTGTCGGGCAGAGCCTAGCACTGGTTAAGAAGGTAGAGCGAAGTTGATGTCCGGCTTGGTGATACTGAAAGCACTTAGTTTGTAGTCGTCACAGAGTACAGATTAACAAGGCGCCCGTAGCTCAGCTGGATAGAGCATCCGCCTTCTAAGCGGATGGTCGCAGGTTCGAGTCCTGCCGGGTGCGCCATTAGGCAGCTTTGGCACAAGTAGGGTTACAAAGGCAATATGGTGGGCGTAGCTCAGTTGGTAGAGCACGGGATTGTGACTCCCGTTGTCGAGGGTTCGATCCCCTTCGTCCACCCCATATTTAGAAAGGCGCCAGATTAATAGTCTGGCGTCTTTGCTTCAAAAGTTTGAATGCGGATGTGGTGGAATTGGTAGACACACTGGATTTAGGTTCCAGCGCCGCAAGGTGTGAGAGTTCGAGTCTCTCCGTCCGCACCAAATAAGGTTTGGCGATTTCTCTGTAGGGTTCGCTTAACCGATGAATAAAGCCGCCCCGAGCGGCTTTATTCTTTTACGAAGCTGCGCTTTCATGAGTGGCTCGTAGTGATGTTGAAAGTTTCAAATGCAATATGGTGGGCGTAGCTCAGTTGGTAGAGCACGGGATTGTGACTCCCGTTGTCGAGGGTTCGATCCCCTTCGTCCACCCCATATTTAGAAAAACGCCAGATTAATAATCTGGCGTTTTTTTTCGTTCCGGCTTTTTTGATGTGATGGGTGTGCGACATTGTGTTGCTGAATAATGCCTGTCTTGCGCCCGTGCGTCGGTTGCGGGTGTTGTCGTGCTCTTGGTTAATGCCTTCTTCTATATAGAAGGCAAGAGGCTCTGAGTTAGGGCTATGTAAGCTTTTTTGTGTATTGGCGTGTTTGAGCAGATCACTGCTTGCGCTTAATAATGTGCCTGCTGTTTCTGTGCGCGATTGCGGTAGGGTGACTTCTTGAGTTTGACCCACTAGAATGCATGCCCTTGATTATGGGGTCGGAAACGGCCGGCTAATGTCTGTGCAACGAGGAATATCCATGCAAGTTTCTGTTGAAAATACTTCCGCTCTTGAGCGTCGCATGACCATTGGCGTGCCATCTGAGCGTATTGAGGCTGAAGTCAACAAGCGTCTGCAGCAGACCGCCCAAAAGGCCAAAATCCCGGGCTTCCGTCCAGGCAAGGTGCCAATGAGCGTGATTCGTCAGCGTTACGAAGCTGATGCGCGTCAAGAAGCACTGGGCAACGTGATCCAGGCTTCGTTCTATGAAGCAGTGGTTGAGCAAAAGCTGAACCCGGCTGGCGCACCTTCGGTAGAGCCAAAAGTCTTCGAAAAAGGCAAGGATCTGGAATACGTTGCGACCTTCGAAGTATTCCCTGAATTCGAAGTCACCGGTCTGGACACTATTGCTATCGAGCGCCTGAGCGCCGAAGTGGCTGATGCTGACCTGGACAAAATGCTGGACGTACTGCGCAAGCAGAACACCCGCTTTGAATTGACTGAGCGCGCTGCTCAGAACGAAGATCAGTTGAACATTGATTTCGTTGGCAAAGTTGATGGCGAAGTATTTGCTGGCGGTTCGGCCAAGGGTACTCAGCTGGTTCTGGGCTCGGGCCGCATGATTCCTGGCTTTGAAGAAGGTCTGGTAGGTGCTAAAGCTGGTGAAGAACGCGTTCTGAACCTGACTTTTCCTGCTGACTATCAGAACCTGGACCTGGCTGGCAAAGCCGCTGAGTTCACTGTGACTGTCAACACTGTTTCCGAGCCTAAGCTGCCAGAGCTGAACGAAGAGTTCTTCGCTCAGTTCGGTATCAAGGAAACAGGTCTGGAAGGTTTCCGCGCTGAAGTTCGCAAGAACATGGAGCGTGAGCTGCGTCAGGCAATCAAATCCAAGGTCAAAAATCAGGTAATGGACGGTCTGTTGGCTGCCAACCCGATTGAAGTGCCAAAATCCCTGCTGTCCAACGAAGTTGATCGTCTGCGCGTTCAGGCTGTTCAGCAATTCGGCGGCAACATCAAGCCTGATCAACTGCCGGCCGAGCTGTTCGAAGAACAAGCAAATCGCCGTGTAGTTCTGGGTCTGATCGTGGCTGAAGTGGTCAAGCAGTTCGACCTCAAGCCTGACGAAGATCGCGTTCGTGAAATGATTCAGGAAATGGCTTCCGCTTACCAGGAGCCAGAGCAGGTTGTAGCTTGGTACTACAAAAATGACGCGCAATTGAACGAGGTTCGTTCGGTTGTGCTGGAAGAGCAAGTTGTGGATACTGTTCTGCAGAAGGCTAAGGTGACCGATAAAGCGGTCTCTTACGAAGAAGCTGTTAAGCCGGTGGAAGCTCCACAAGCCGACTGATTTCTGACTCGTTAGAAAACACAACCATAAGCCAGCCTCGAGCTGGCTTATGCGTATTCCAGACAAGACTATTTGGGAGTGACTGCCGGACATGTCCCGCAATTCTTATATTCAGCAGAACTCTGACATTCAGGCCGCTGGCGGCCTGGTCCCGATGGTTGTTGAGCAGTCTGCCCGTGGCGAGCGCTCCTACGACATCTATTCGCGCCTCCTTAAGGAGCGGATCATTTTCCTGGTAGGCCCTGTCGAAGACTACATGGCAAACCTGGTTGCTGCGCAGCTGCTTTTCCTTGAGGCCGAAAACCCGGACAAGGACATTCATCTCTACATCAACTCTCCTGGCGGCTCTGTAACAGCAGGGATGTCGATCTACGACACCATGCAGTTCATCAAGCCGGACGTATCGACCATTTGTATTGGTCAAGCCTGCAGCATGGGTGCTTTCCTGCTGGCAGGTGGTGCTCCGGGCAAGCGTCATTGCTTGCCTAACTCGCGCATGATGATTCACCAGCCACTTGGCGGTTTCCAGGGGCAGGCGTCGGATATCGACATTCATGCCAAGGAAATCCTCAATATTCGTCACCGTTTGAACTCGCTGTTGGCTCACCACACCGGTCAGACTCTCGAAACTATCGAGCGTGATACCGAACGTGACAACTTCATGAGCGCTGAGCGTGCAACCGAATACGGTTTGATCGACTCTGTGTTCAGCAAGCGTCAAATGCCCGCTTAAGTAGCTCAAATGTAGGCGGTTGGATTTACTAACCCTTTGCGGGCTTGAAAAAGCCCGCAGTTGCCTTCATCTTGTGTTGCAAGCCTATCGGATTTGGATCGATCGAATGACTGACACCCGCAACGGCGAGGACAACGGCAAATTGCTCTATTGCTCCTTCTGTGGCAAAAGCCAGCATGAAGTGCGCAAATTGATTGCCGGCCCCTCGGTCTTTATCTGCGACGAATGCGTCGACCTGTGCAATGACATCATCCGTGAGGAGGTGCAGGAAGCCCAGGCCGAAAGCAGTGCGCATAAATTACCTTCGCCAAAAGAAATCAGCGGCATCCTTGATCAATACGTCATTGGTCAGGAGCGTGCCAAAAAGGTTTTGGCTGTAGCGGTTTATAACCACTACAAGCGCCTTAACCAGCGTGACAAGAAAAATGACGATGTCGAACTCGGCAAGAGCAACATCCTGCTGATCGGTCCTACTGGCTCGGGTAAAACCCTGCTGGCAGAAACCTTGGCTCGTTTGCTGAATGTACCTTTCACGATTGCAGATGCAACCACGCTTACTGAGGCGGGTTACGTAGGCGAAGATGTGGAAAACATCATTCAGAAACTGCTTCAGAAATGCGATTACGACGTAGAAAAGGCCCAGATGGGTATCGTCTACATCGATGAGATTGACAAGATTTCGCGCAAATCTGACAACCCTTCCATTACCCGCGATGTTTCCGGTGAGGGTGTACAGCAGGCACTGCTTAAACTGATCGAAGGCACTGTTGCTTCCGTACCGCCTCAAGGTGGTCGCAAGCATCCTCAGCAGGAATTTTTGCAGGTTGATACCCGTAATATCCTGTTTATCTGTGGCGGTGCATTCTCGGGTCTGGAGAAGGTTGTTCAGGCGCGCTCAACTCGTGGCGGCATCGGCTTCAGTGCTGAGGTACGCAGCAAGGAAGAGGGCAAGAAGGTTGGCGAGTCCCTGCGAGAAGTCGAACCTGATGATTTGGTCAAGTTTGGTCTGATCCCGGAATTTGTTGGACGTCTTCCTGTTCTGGCGACACTTGATGAGCTGGACGAAGCTGCACTGATGCAGATTCTGACCGAGCCTAAGAACGCGCTGACCAAGCAGTATGGCAAGTTGTTCGAGATGGAAGGTGTTGATCTCGAGTTCCGGGCTGATGCCTTGAAAGCTGTGGCCAAGCGTGCGCTTGAGCGCAAGACGGGCGCGCGTGGTTTGCGTTCGATTCTGGAAAGCGTATTGCTCGACACCATGTTTGAAATCCCCTCGCAATCCGAGGTGAGTAAAGTGGTGATCGACGAAAGCGTTATAGAAGGTAAGTCCAAGCCGTTGTTGATTTATGAAAACAACGAAGCGACTGCCAAGGCTGCACCTGACGCGTAAGTGTATTACGTGTTACGTGTTAAAGAAGGGGCCTTCGGGCCCCTTTTTTTTCCCTGTCGTACAACGCTTGTTTTTTTTCGGAACTGCCCCCATCTTGGCTTCAAGCTTACTTCCATCTGATTACGGCCTTATGGCCGCCGTAGAGGCGAAATCATGAAGACAACCATTGAATTGCCTCTCCTGCCATTGCGCGATGTTGTGGTTTATCCGCACATGGTTATCCCACTGTTCGTGGGACGCGAGAAATCAATCGAGGCCCTTGAGGCTGCGATGACGGGTGACAAGCAGATTCTGCTGTTGGCTCAAAAAAATCCTGCCGACGATGATCCGGGCGAAGACGCGCTCTATCGTGTAGGTACCATTGCCACTGTTCTGCAACTGCTCAAGCTTCCAGATGGCACCGTTAAAGTTTTGGTTGAAGGCGAGCAGCGCGGTGCTGTCGAGCGTTTCGGCCAGGCTGATGGCTATCTGAGTGCCGAAGTTTCCTTGATTGATGAGGTGGCTGCCCCGGAACGTGAGTCCGAGGTGTTTGTACGCAGCCTGATCTCTCAGTTCGAGCAATATGTGCAACTGGGCAAGAAGGTCCCGGCTGAAGTTCTGTCGTCGCTTAACAGCATTGATGAGCCAAGCCGCCTGGTCGATACGATGGCTGCCCATATGGCACTCAAGATCGAGCAGAAGCAGGAAATCCTTGAGATCATCGACCTGCAAACCCGGGTTGAGCACGTATTGGCGTTACTTGATGCCGAGATTGACCTGCTGCAAGTTGAAAAGCGTATTCGCGGTCGTGTCAAAAAGCAGATGGAGCGCAGCCAGCGCGAGTACTACCTGAATGAGCAGATGAAGGCCATTCAGAAGGAGCTCGGCGATGGTGATGAAGGTCACAACGAAATCGAAGAGCTGAAAAAGCGCATCGACTCAGCGGGTTTGCCCAAGGATGCAATGGCCAAGGCTCAGGCTGAGCTGAACAAGCTCAAGCAAATGTCTCCGATGTCTGCAGAGGCCACTGTGGTGCGCTCCTACATCGACTGGCTGGTGCAGGTGCCGTGGAAAGCGCAGAGCAAGGTGCGTCTGGACCTTAAGCGCGCTGAAGACATTCTTGATGCCGATCACTACGGTCTGGATGAAGTCAAAGAGCGGATACTCGAATATCTTGCCGTGCAAAAACGCGTGAAGAAAATTCGCGGGCCGGTTTTGTGCCTGGTCGGACCTCCAGGTGTAGGTAAAACCTCTCTTGCCGAGTCCATTGCGCACGCGACTAACCGTAAATTCGTACGTATGGCCTTGGGTGGTGTGCGTGACGAAGCGGAAATTCGCGGTCATCGTCGTACCTACATCGGCTCGATGCCAGGTCGTTTGATCCAAAAGATGACAAAAGTCGGTGTGCGTAATCCTCTGTTCCTGCTCGATGAAATCGACAAAATGGGCAGTGATATGCGCGGTGATCCGGCCTCTGCTCTGCTTGAGGTGCTTGATCCCGAGCAAAACCACAATTTTAATGACCATTACCTTGAGGTCGATTACGACCTGTCCGATGTAATGTTCCTGTGTACCTCCAACTCGATGAATATCCCTCCGGCATTGCTGGACCGGATGGAAGTCATTCGTCTGCCGGGTTACACCGAAGACGAAAAAATCAACATCGCTGTCAACTACCTCGCCCCCAAGCAAATTGAAGCCAATGGTTTGAAAAAAGGCGAGATAGCGTTCGACAATGAAACCATTCGCGACATCATTCGCTATTACACCCGCGAAGCCGGTGTGCGGGGCCTTGAGCGCCAGATTGCGAAGATTTGCCGCAAGGCAGTCAAAGAACACGCGATGGAAAAACGTTTTGCAATCACGGTCACACCAGAGCTTCTTGAACACTTTTTGGGTGTTCGAAAATACAGCTACGGTCTGGCCGAGGTGCAGGATCAAATTGGTCAGGTGACCGGTCTGGCCTGGACTCAGGTCGGTGGCGAGCTGTTGACGATTGAGGCTGCGGTAGTACCGGGCAAGGGCCAGTTGATCAAGACCGGTTCCCTCGGTGACGTGATGGTTGAGTCGATTACTGCTGCATTGACGGTGGTTCGCAGTCGCGCCAAGAGCTTGGGTATCCCGTTGGATTTCCACGAGAAACGCGATATCCACATCCACATGCCAGAAGGTGCTACACCCAAAGATGGTCCTAGTGCGGGTGTAGGAATGTGCACGGCCCTGGTTTCGGCGCTTACTCTGATTCCAGTTCGTGCCGATGTTGCGATGACCGGAGAAATCACCTTGCGTGGCCAAGTATTGGCGATAGGGGGCTTGAAGGAAAAGTTACTGGCTGCCCATCGAGGTGGGATCAAGACTGTAATTATTCCTGAAGAAAACGTCCGCGATCTGAAGGAAATTCCTGACAACATCAAACAGGATCTTCAGATTAAACCGGTTAAATGGATTGACGAGGTCCTGCAAATTGCGCTGCAATACGCGCCAGAGCCCTTGCCGGATGTGGCTCCCGAGATCGTTGCCAAGGATGACAAGCGAGAGTCTGACTCTAAGGAAAGAATTAGCACGCATTAATACGGATTTGCCTGACGTGCTTTCTTGACGCTTTTTAGAGCCCTTGTTATAAAGCGGCTCTATAAGTGTCCGTAAGTGCTTCAGCAGTCGTTTTGCTTTTTACCAAAAAAACTTTAGAAACATACTCAGATAGATATAAGGGGACTTAGAGTGAACAAGTCGGAACTGATTGATGCTATCGCTGCATCTGCTGATATCCCGAAAGCTGCAGCTGGCCGTGCGCTGGACGCAGTAATCGAATCCGTCACTGGCGCTCTTAAGGCTGGCGACTCTGTGGTACTGGTTGGTTTTGGTACTTTCTCTGTGACTGATCGCCCGGCTCGCACTGGTCGTAACCCGCAGACTGGTAAAACGCTGGAAATTCCTGCTGCTAAAAAACCAGGCTTCAAAGCCGGTAAAGCGCTGAAAGAAGCGGTTAACTAAGTTTTTGTAACACATTTACCCAACCGGGTCAGGCGCACGCCAGGCTTGGCAGCGGAGCGGTAGTGCCGTCGGTGGTTTCATCGACGTGTTACGCCGGGGGTCGCGGGTTCGAGCCCGGTCCGCTCCGCCAGTTACGAGAAGGCGCATCCTCGGATGCGCCTTTCTTCTATCCGGACTCTACCCACGCTCCACGGTTGCTCATTATGCAAGACCGTTTCTGGGGGAAGCATGCTGCAAAATATCAGGGACAATTCACAAGGCTGGATTGCCAAGACCATCATCGGTGTCATCGTCGCGTTAATGGCGTTGACCGGTTTCGATGCTATTTTTAAAGCCACCTCTACCAGCCAGGATGCGGCCAAGGTCAACGGTGAAGAAATCACTCAAGTCGAGCTCAGCCAAGCTGTTGACATGCAACGTCGTCAACTGATGCAACAGCTCGGCAAAGATTTTGATGCCTCTTTGCTGGATGAGAAAATGCTGCGTGAAGCAGCACTGAAAGGGCTGATCGATCGCAAATTATTGCTACAGGGCGCTAATCAGGCGAAGTTCTCTTTCTCTGAAGCCGCTTTGGACCAAGTCATTCTGCAGACGCCTGAGTTTCAGGAAAATGGCCAGTTCAGCGCTGAGCGTTTCGATCAGGTGATCCGCCAGCTGGGTTACGGTCGTCTGCAATTCCGTGACATGCTGGGCCAGGAAATGCTGATTGGTCAGTTGCGTGCCGGTTTGGCGGGCAGTGGTTTCGTGACCGATGAGCAAGTTAATGCGTTTGCCCGTCTCGAAAAACAAACCCGTGATTTCGCTTCTCTGAATATCAAGGCCGATCCGGCTGCGGTGAAAGTGAGCGATGACGAAATCAAGGCCTACTACGACGAGCATGCCAAAGAATTCATGACTCCCGATCAGGTCGTGATCGACTACATCGAGTTGAAGAAATCTTCGTTCTTTGATCAGGTGGCTGTGAAGGATGATGAGCTGCAAGCTCTTTATCAGAAAGAAACCGCCAACCTGGCAGAGCAGCGCCGGGCGTCGCACATCCTGATTGAAGTGAACGACAAGGTCAGCGATGAGCAGGCCAAAGCCAGGATTGCCGAGATCCAGCAGCGTCTGGCCAAGGGTGAAAGCTTCGAAGCATTGGCCAAAGAGTTCTCCCAGGATCCAGGCTCGGCTACCAATGGTGGTGATTTGGGTTTCGCAGGTCCGGGTGTTTACGACCCTGTGTTTGAAACAGCACTTTACGCACTGAAAAAAGATCAGGTGTCGGAGCCGGTTCGCACCAGCTTTGGCTACCACCTGATCAAGCTGCTGGGCGTAGAGGCTCCTGAAGTGCCAAGTTTCGCCAGCTTGAAAGGCAAGCTGACGCATGACCTGAAAACCCAACAGGTTGAGCGCCGCTTTGTTGATGCAACCAAGCAGCTGGAAGACTCTGCCTTCGAAGCATCCGACCTGGTTCAGCCAGCTCAAGAACTGAAACTGACTGTGCACACATCTGCACCGTTTGGTCGTCAGGGTGGCGAAGGTATTGCTGCCAACCGTGCCGTGATCCAGGCTGCGTTCAGCACTGAAGTGATGGATGAAGGGGCCAACAGCACTGCCATCGAGCTCGATCCGGAAACGGTGGTTGTGTTGCGCGTCAAGGAGCACCTCAAGCCTGAGCAGTTGCCTCTGGAAGCCGTTGCCTCAAGCATTCGTGCGCAATTGGTTAAAGAGCACGCCAGTGCTGCTGCTAAAACCAAGGCTGAAGACATCATCAAAGGGCTGCGCGATGGCAAGTTGCCGTTGAATCAGCCAATCGATGGTCTGTCGTGGAAGGTTGAGGAGGCTGTTGCCCGCGGTCAGGAAGGTATTGATCCTGCCGTGCTGCAAGCCGTATTCCGCTTGCCCAAGCCTGTGTCCAAGGACAAGCCGACTTTTGGTAGCGTGACCCTGGCCGATGGCACTGTTGTCGTACTGCGCTTGAATGGCGTGAACGATGCTGCCAAGCCGACAGATGAAGAGAAGGCGTCGTATCGTCGCTTCCTCGCTTCGCGTGTTGGCCAGCAAGACTTCGAAGCTTATCGCAAGCAGTTGCAAAACGAAGCGAAGGTCGAGCGCTACTAAGCGTTAGATTACTCGCATCTAGAAAAAGGCCGCTCATTGAGCGGCCTTTTTTATTGCGGTAATACAAACAACACAATCCCTGCCGTTACGAGTGTGCTTTTCGGCTATCAGCCGGGGCCTCAGAGCGCTCAGTGAGGGAGTAGTCACGCAGTACATGGGCGATGCGCAAGCGATAGTCTTCGAAGACCTGGGCGCGCCCTTCAGACTGGGCCTGACGATGCTCTTCCAGTCGGCGCCAGCGCTGTATGGCTTCTTCGTCGCGCCAGAATGACAATGACAGCACCTTTCCAGGCTCGCTGAGGCTCTGGAAGCGCTCGATGGAAATGAAGCCCTCCAGTTCAGCGAGCAATGGCCTGAGTTCGGCAGCAAGATCGAAATAACGCTGCAATTGATCGGTGTGCGGCCTGGCCTCAAAAATAACAGCAATCATTGCGCAATCTCCGGCCACCGGCCAAATCGGGGGATCCGGCCATTGATTGATGAGAGATAGCGCCATTGCAAAGTGCGGATTGAGGACGAGTCCTGTCGTTTAAGTAACGCGCCAATGGTTTCAGAGGTGATCACCAGTGCCAATTGCTGGCCTGGGCACTGATGCCTACCGAGCCCGAAACTGAAGCTCTGGCGCTGAGACCGCTTGAGCAACAAGCAGTCGGGATCTGGATTGATATCCGGGTCTCTGTTGGCAGATGCCAGCAGCAACAAAACCCGATCACCTGCCTTTAAAGTGCAATTGCCGATCACGCAGGATTTGGCAACAAAGCGCCGTGTGTTCTGGACCGATGGGTCTAAGCGCGATACCTCGGTAACCAACTCGGGTATGAGTGCGGGGGTTCGGCTGACTTTTTCAAGTAACTCCGGGTCTTGTTGCAGAGCTACCAGCGTGTTGCCGATCAGTCCCGCGGTGGCTTCGCAGGTCTGTGATAACAAACCGATCAAATTCGCGATCAATACGTCATGGTCTTCCTGCGTACCCGATCGTGCACCTGAGCAAATAGCGTTGAGCAAAGCGCCGGGGGCGTATTCATCCTTCAAAAGGTGGTTAAACATCTGACTCAGCCGGGTTGCAGCAATATCAGCATTGCGCAGCTGCAATTCATTGCTCAAAGGGGAGAGGCACGCGACGAAATCACGTGTCAAAGCGGCAACAGTGGGTAGCTGCTGCGCACCAAAGCCCATCAACCTGCAAAGCACGGAAACCGGCAACGTGAACATGAGCGCGTTCAGGCTATTGGCAGAGCAGTCTGTCTTGACCAGTTGTGCAACCAATGCTGCGATTTCTGCTGGTGGCACTGCTGCCAGTACCGGCTCGATAGCCGCTCTGGGGCACTGATGGCGCTGCCCTTCGTTCATACGCATCAAGTTGCCAAAAACCTGGCCGGCAGCTGTTTGAGCTATCAATGGTGGGACGGGTTCATGGCAGGGGCGTACCAATAAATCTGGATGTTGCAGCATGGCCTGTATGACAGTTGCTCCGCTTGCGACCCAGCATTCCAGACGGGTGTCGAAGTACACGTCTGCCTGGTGTCTCAGTTGCGCATAACAGGTATAGGGGGCGGCGTGCGTTACAGCCTCGAAGGGTGTCATTCAGAGCGTCCTTTTCACTAAGAATGTTTACTTTCCCCCATCCTCCTGGCCGATGATTCGCTCAGGAGCGAAGTATGAATGTTGCACGCGCGCAGTCATTTGCAGTCCCCTCGTTCCGCCAGGGTGCTGGTCCCGGGTGCCCGTCCCGAAATCACGCTTTTAAAGCCCGCAACGCAAAACGCCCGATGCAATCAATGCACCGGGCGTTCTGGAATGTTGCTGCTGCGAAGAAGTTACTCTTCGAGGCTGCCCATTGCGGTGGTGTTGAAACCGCCGTCTACGTACATGATTTCGCCGCTGATGCCCGATGCCAGATCAGAGCACAGGAACGCGCCGGCATTGCCGACTTCGTCAATGGTCACGTTACGACGCAGAGGAGTCTGCGCTTCGTTGGCCGCCAGCATTTTGCGGAAGTTCTTGATACCCGATGCAGCCAGGGTACGAATCGGGCCGGCCGATACGCAGTTAACGCGAGTACCTTCCGGGCCCAGGCTGCCTGCCAGGTAACGTACACCCGCTTCCAGGCTGGCCTTGGCCATGCCCATCACGTTGTAGTTGGGCATGGTGCGCTCTGCGCCCAGGTAGGACAGGGTCAGCAGGCTGCCATTGCGGCCTTTCATCATTGGACGGCCAGCCTTGGCCAGAGCCACGAAGCTGTAGGCGCTGATGTCGTGAGCGATGCGGAAGCCTTCACGAGTCGTCGCGTCTGTGAAGTCGCCATCCAGCTGATCGCCAGGTGCGAAGCCAACGGAGTGAACGATGCAGTCCAGACCATCCCATTTTTTGCTCAGATCTTCGAAGACCTTGGCGATTTCTTCATCGCTGGCAACGTCGCAAGGGAAGCACAGTTCAGGGTTGGAGCCCCAGCCTGCAGCGAACTCTTCAACGCGGCCTTTAAGCTTTTCGTTCTGATAAGTGAAAGCAAGTTCAGCGCCTTCACGGTGCATGGCGGCAGCAATGCCAGAAGCGATGGACAATTTGCTAGCGACACCGACGATCAGGACGCGCTTACCGGCGAGAAAACCCATGTGTTGTTCCTCTATCAGGTTAATCGACAGCCACTGGCGCCAAAAAGGCGGCTTCCAGCAGCTGCTGTGTATATGGATGTTGCGGTGAGGCAAAGATACTTTGCGCATCACCCTGTTCGACCACTTGGCCATGCTTGACCACCATCAGTTGGTGGCTAAGCGCTTTGACGACAGCCAGGTCATGGCTGATAAACAAATACGTCAGGTTGTACTTGGCTTGCAGTGAGCGCAGCAGCTCAACTACTTGACGTTGTACAGTGCGGTCCAACGCGGAGGTTGGCTCGTCCAGCAGAATCAACGCCGGTTTTAAAACCAGTGCCCGGGCAATGGCGATCCGTTGCCGTTGCCCGCCTGAAAACTCGTGAGGGTAGCGGTGCCGGGTTTCCGGATCCAGACCTACTTCTCGCAAGGCTTCAATAATTGCGATTTCCTGCTCTGCAGCGGTGCCCATACGGTGAATGCGCAAACCTTCACCGACAATCTCGCTGACGCTCATGCGTGGGCTGAGACTGCCGAACGGGTCCTGGAACACCACCTGCATTTCCCGTCTCAGCGGTCGGATTTCCTGACGAGACAGACAGTCTAGCCGTTTGTCTTCGAAACGAATCAAACCCTGGCTGGCAATCAGACGCAAAATCGCCAGGCCCAGTGTCGACTTGCCCGATCCGCTCTCTCCCACAATGCCCAGGGTCTGTCCCTGTAGCAGGCTGAAGTTTATGCCGTCGACCGCTTTGACGTAATCAACTGTCTTGCGCAGCAGGCCCTTTTTGATCGGGAACCAGACTTTCAGGTCCTCGACTGCCAGCAATGGCGGCCCTGCGATTGTCCTGGCAGGGTCTCCGCTGGGCTCTGCACTAAGCAATTCCCGGGTGTACGGATGCTGTGGTGAACGAAACAACTGTTCACACGATGCCTGTTCGACGATTAAACCTTGCTGCATGACACATACCCGATGCGCAATTCGTCGAACCAGGTTCAAATCGTGACTGATCAGGAGCAACGCCATCCCCAGGCGTGCCTGCAATTCCTTCAGTAATTCCAGAATTTTCAACTGCACCGTAACGTCCAGTGCCGTAGTGGGTTCGTCTGCGATCAAGAGTTCGGGTTCGTTCGCCAGGGCCATGGCGATCATCACGCGCTGACGCTGGCCCCCTGACAGCTCATGTGGCAGCGCTTTTAAACGCTTGCGGGGCTCCGGTATGCCAACCAGCTCCAGCAGCTCCAGAGTGCGCTGTGTGGCCGCCTTGCCGGTTAGTCCTTTGTGAATGCCGAGCACTTCATTGATTTGCTTTTCAATGCAGTGCAACGGGTTCAGCGATGTCATGGGCTCCTGGAAAATCATGGCAATGCGATTGCCACGAATATGCCTCAGCTTTTTCTCCGGCAGAGTCAGCAGATCCTCTCCGGCATAGACGATGCTGCCCGTGGGATGACGTGCCAGCGGGTAGGGCAACAGTCGCAAAATCGAGTGCGCGGTAACTGATTTCCCCGAGCCGCTTTCACCTACCAGTGCCAGGGTTTCGCCGCGTTTGATGTCGAAACTGATGCCTTGCACCACACGATGGGGTTGTTCCCCGCTTACAAACTCTACGGAGAGATCACGCACTTCAATCAGATTTTTCTGCGTCATCTCATTTCCTCGGGTCGAAAGCATCGCGAGCGGACTCGCCGATAAACACCAGCAGGCTGAGCATGATGGCCAACACGGCGAAGGCACTGATGCCCAGCCACGGCGCTTGCAGGTTGGACTTGCCTTGCGCAACCAGCTCGCCCAGTGACGGCGCGCCCGGGGGCAGGCCGAAACCCAGGAAGTCCAGCGCGGTGAGGGTACCAATGGCGCCAGTCAAAATAAACGGCATGAAGGTCATGGTCGAAACCATCGCATTGGGCAGGATATGGCGGTACATGATTGCCATGTCCTGCATACCCAGAGCCCGTGCGGCGCGCACATATTCCAGGTTGCGTCCGCGCAGGAATTCGGCGCGCACCACATCGACCAGGCTCATCCATGAGAACAGCAACATGATCCCCAGCAGCCACCAAAAGTTCGGCTGTACGAAACTGGCAAGAATGATCAGCAGGTACAGCACGGGCAAGCCTGACCAGATTTCAAGAAAACGCTGACCGGCGAGGTCGACCCAACCGCCATAAAAACCCTGAAGTGCCCCGGCGATCACGCCAATGATCGAACTCAAAATGGTCAATGTCAGGGCGAACAGCACCGAAATCCTGAAGCCATAAATCACCCGGGCCAACACATCGCGGCCTTGGTCATCGGTACCCAGCCAGTTTTCGGCGGAGGGTGGCGCGGGAGCGGGGACTTTCAGATCGTAGTTAATGCTCTGATAGCTGTAAGGGATGGGCGGCCACAATACCCAGGCGTCTTTCTTGGCCAGCAGTTCGCGGATATAGGGGCTCTTGTAGTTGGCTTCGAGCGGGAACTCCCCGCCAAAATCCGTTTCCGGGTAGCGCTTGAGTGCCGGGAAATACCACTCACCGTCGTAATTGATCACCAGCGGCTTATCGTTGGCGATCAGCTCGGCGCCAAGGCTGAGTCCGAAGAGCAGCAGAAAGATCCACAGTGACCACCAGCCACGCTTGTTGGCCTTGAAACGTTCAAAACGTCTTCGATTGAGGGGGGACAGTTTCATCTCAATGCTCCCTGCTTTCGAAGTCAATGCGCGGATCAACCAGGGTGTATGAGAGGTCGCCGATCAGTTTTACCAGCAGCCCGACCAGAGTGAAGATAAACAGGGTGCCGAAGACTACCGGGTAATCACGATTGATCGCCGCTTCAAAGCTCATTAAGCCCAGGCCGTCCAGCGAGAAAATCACCTCGACCAGCAATGAGCCGGTAAAGAAAATCCCGATAAAGGCTGACGGGAAACCGGCAATCACCAGCAACATGGCGTTGCGGAATACGTGGCCGTAGAGCACGCGGTGGTTGGTCAGGCCTTTTGCCTTGGCGGTGACGACATACTGTTTGTTGATTTCATCCAGAAAGCTGTTTTTGGTCAGCAGGGTCATGGTTGCGAAGTTGCCGATTACCAGTGCCGTGACGGGTAACGCCAGGTGCCAGAAGTAATCGAGAATCTTGCCCCCCAGGCTCAGCTCTTCGAAGTTGTTGGAGGTCAGGCCCCGTAACGGAAACCAGTCCAGATAGCTGCCTCCGGCAAAGACCACGATCAACAGGATGGCAAACAGAAAGGCGGGAATGGCGTAGCCCACGATGATTGCCGAACTGGTCCAGACGTCGAACTGGCTACCGTGTCGCGTGGCCTTGGCAATGCCCAGCGGGATAGACACCAGGTACATGATCAGGGTGCTCCACAGTCCCAGCGAGATCGACACGGGCATCTTCTCCTTGATCAGGTCGATGACCTTGGCATCCCGGAAAAAACTTTCGCCGAAATCCAGTCGGGCGTAGTTCTTGATCATGATCCACAGGCGTTCAGGGGCGGGCTTGTCGAAGCCGTACATCTTTTCGATTTCCTGGATCAGTGCCGGATCCAGCCCCTGGGCTCCGCGATAGTTGGAGCCCGCCACCGAAACCTCGGAGCCACCGCCCGCGATACGGCTGGTGGCGCCATCGAAGCCTTCGAGTTTGGCAATCATCTGTTCAACCGGCCCACCCGGAGCCGCCTGGATGATGATGAAATTAATCAGCAAAATCCCGAACAGTGTCGGAATGATGAGCAGCAGTCGCCTGAATATATACGCCAGCATTTAAGGCTCCAGGTTTGCGCTTTCGGTTTGAGTGGGGGTAACGGGTTTGGCGTCAGGTTTTACCCACCATGTCGCGGTACCAATATCGTACATAGGGGTAACCGCGGGATGGCCAATATGGTTTGAATAGGCCACGCGCCAGGTTTTGATGTGCCAGTTGGGGATCACGTAGAAGCCCCATTGCAAGACACGATCCAGTGCGCGGGCATGGTTGATCAGGCTTTGCCGGGACTCGGCATTGATCAGGCCCTCGGTCAGTTGATCGATGGCCGGGTCTTTGAGGCCTATGAAATTGCGGCTGCCGGGCTTGTCGACGCTTTGCGATTCCCAATACTCACGCTGCTCGCTGCCCGGGGAACTGGACTGCGGAAAACTGCCGACAATCATGTCGTAGTCCCGTGAGCGCAGGCGATTGAGGTACTGGGAAGGATCGACCCGGCGGATTTGCAAGTCGATGCCCAAGTCACTGAGGTTGCGTTTGTAAGGCAACAGGATTCGCTCAAACTCGGTCTGTGCCAGCAGAAACTCGATTTTGACCGGCTTGCCCTGGGCGTCGACCATCTTGTCATCGACGATGCGCCATCCGGCGTCTTGCAACAGTTGATAGGCACGCCGCTGCTGGTCGCGAATCATGCCGCTGGCATCGGTGACGCCGGGCTTGAACACGTCGGTAAACACCTGGTCGGGGATCTGGCCGCGCAAGGGCTCCAGAATAGCCAGCTCTTCGGCAGTGGGCGGTGCTTTTGCGGCCATTTCCGAGTTTTCAAAATAACTGCCGGTACGTGCGTACGCGCCGCTGAATAACTGTTTGTTGGCCCACTCAAAATCGAACAGCAGGCTTAGCGCCTCTCGCACTCGCGCGTCCTGAAACATTGGCTTGCGCAAGTTGAAGACAAAACCTTGCATGCCTGTGGGGTTGTGGTTGCGAATTTCTTCTTTTTTCAGACGGCCTTGGGTGAATGCCGGACCGTTGTAGGCGCCGGCCCAATTTTTGGCGCTGATCTCGAGCCAGTAATCAAACTGCCCGGCCTTGAGTGCTTCAAAGGCCACGCTGTTGTCGCGGAAATAATCGACGGTAATCGTATCGAAGTTGTACAGCCCTTTATTGATCGGCAGGTCCTTGCCCCAGTAGTTCTTGTTCCTTTCATACCGAATAGAGCGCCCGGGCTTGATCTCGGTGATGGTATAGGGACCGCTGCCTACCGGAATTTCCAGATTACCCTTGCCGAAGTCGCGGTTTTCCCACCAATGTTTGGGAAGAATGGGAAGTTGACCCAGAATAAGCGGCAATTCACGGTTCTTGTTGTGCTTGAACGTGAACTTCACTTGCAGCGGGTTTTCCGCGATGGCCTGGTCAACATCGCTGTAGTACCCCTTGTACAGCGGCGAGCCATTTTTCATCAGGGTGTCGAAGCTGAACACCACGTCTTCGGCGCGAATCGGGTGACCGTCATTGAATCTGGCTTCGGGACGCAGGTAAAAACGCACCCAGCTGTTGTCCGGAGCCTTTTCGATTTTTTCGGCGATCAGGCCATAGGCCGTAAAGGGTTCATCCAGGGTTTGGCGGGTCAGGGTGTCAAAGGTCAGCTCAATGTCGTCGGCCGGAACGCCTTTGTTGATAAAGGGGTTAAGGCTGTCAAACGTACCCAGTGCCGACTTTCGGAAGGTGCCGCCCTTGGGGGCGTCCGGATTGACGTAATCGACATGCTTGAAGCCGGCCGGATATTTGGGTGGTTCATCGTAGAGCGTCAATGCATGTTGCGGGGCCGCCAGTGCCGCGCAGGCAAGGCTGGCCAGCAACAGGCCTGTCAGAGGTTTGAGCAGCGTACGCAAAGGCATCATTGGTTTTTCTCCGTAGGCTTGAGCCACCATGCGCTAAGGCCCAGGGTGTAGGGCGGCGTAGTCACGAAGGCGAACCGGTTGCGGTACGCCAGGCGATGGTAATTCAGATACCAGTTAGGAATGCTGTAGTGCTGCCACAGCAGAACGCGATCCAGCGCCCGGCCTGCCGACAGTTGTTCTTCGCGTGTCTGGGCTGCCAGCAATCGTTCAAGCAGTTTATCGACCACCGGGTTCGCCACGCCTGCATAGTTCTTGCTGCCTTTGACATTGGCCTGGCTGGAATGGAAGTACTGCCACTGCTCAAGGCCGGGGCTCAAGGTCTGATCCAGGGTCATCAGGATCATGTCGAAGTCGAATTGATCCAGGCGTTGCTTGTATTGCGCGCGGTCCACGGTGCGCAGCCGGGCATCGATGCCGATGCTGGCCAGGTTCTCTACATAGGGTTGCAGGATGCGCTCAAGGTTGGGGTTTACCAGCAGTATTTCGAACCGTAAGGGTTTGCCGTCGTTATCGAGCAGACGCTGCCCTGAAAGTTTCCAGCCACCTTCAGCCAGTAAACCCAATGCTTGGCGCATGGTGTGCCGGGGAATACCACGGCCATCGGTCTGCGACAGCTCAAAGGCCTGACTGAACAGTTGCGGGGGCAGCTGGCTGCGCCAGGGCGAGAGCATTAGCCACTCATGTCCCTGTGGAATGCCGCTGGCCGAGAACTCGCTGTTGGGGTAATAGCTGGTGGCACGCTTGTAGGCGCCGTTGAACAGCGTGCGGTTGGTCCACTCAAAGTCGAACATGAGCCCCAGGGCCTCACGGGCCTTGGCCTGCGCAAAAGCAGGGCGACGGCTGTTGATGAACAGGCCCTGGGTTTGCGTCGGGATCTGGTGAGTGATTTCGGTCTTGATCACGTCGCCCCGACGTACTGCCGGGAAGTTGTAGCCATTGGCCCAGTTCTTGGCCTGGTGTTCGATATAAATGTCGAACTCGCCCGCCTTGAATGCTTCGAAGGCAACATCGCTGTCGCGGTAGAACTCCACTTCAACCCTGTCGAAATTGTATTTGCCGCGGTTGACCGGCAGGTTGGCCCCCCACCAGTTTTTGACGTGCTCGAACACCAGTTGCCGGCCGGGTGTGACTTTGGTGATGCGATACGGCCCGCTGCCCAGCGGAGGTTCGAAGGTGGTGGCCTTAAAGTCGCGGTTTACCCAGTAGTGCTGTGGCAGGACTGGTAGCTCGCCCAAGCGCAAGATCAGTAACGGGTTGCCCGCGCGCTTGAACACGAAGCGAATGCGCTTGGGCCCGAGGATATCCACGCGCTGCACTTCCTGAAGGTTGGTCCGGTACTGCGGATGCCCCTCCTTGAGCAGCAGGTTGTACGAAAATGCAACGTCGTAGGCGGTGATCGGCGTGCCGTCGTGAAAACGGGCTTCGGGGCGCAGGTTGAACACGACCCAGCTGCGGTCTTCGTTGTACTCCACTGATTGCGCGATCAGCCCGTAGCTGGAGGTCGGCTCATCGCCGGATGGTGCATATTGGCCGGTCCCTGCCATCAGGGTTTCGTTTAGCTCGTTGACCCCGTACTGCAGGAAATTTGCGGTCGACACCGGGCTGGAGCCCTTGAAAGTGTAGGGGTTGAGCGTGTCGAAGGTCCCAAACGCCATGACCTTGAGCGTCCCGCCTTTAGGCGCATCAGGGTTGACCCAATCGAAATGGGTAAACGTGGCCGGATACCTTAGGGTGCCGAACTGCGCATAACCGTGGCTTTCGCTCAGGGTTGCGCTTGCGGGGAAGCTCAAGGCCAGGCTGATTAGTAGCGGGAGGAGGGGTCGCATCAAGGCAAGAGATCCGATCCAGGCGTTGGGCTTAAGGTTTCCGTACAGTAACAGCTTGTATCTACGGGAAAAAGGCCACTCTGGAAAGCACTACGGGCAAGTTGTTTCTCACATTTATGTAGGAAACAACTTGCCCGCAGTATTGTCCGCCTGTGTTTAGCGAGGCTTGGAAACCGTCAGCATTTGTCCTGGCTTAAGGGCTTTGGCGCTGCTCGGGTTCCAGCGCTTGAGGTGCTGCATTTCAACGTTGAAACGCTTGGCAACGATGTACAGCGAGTCGCCTTTTTTGACTTTGTATTGCGTAGGTTTTTTGCCTGTTGGCTTGCGTGTGTCCTGCATGACCAGAATCTGGCCGACCTTGAGGTTATTGCCGCTTAGTTTGTTCCAGTGCTGCAGGTCTTTGGCATTGACCTTGTTGGCTTTGGCAATCAGCGTCAGGTTGTCGCCACTCTTGACCCGGTACTTGCGGTTAAGCCTGGCTGGTGAAGCGCTTGCAACGTTGTCAAATACCGGCTTTTTAGGGCGCAGGCTGATCAGCTCTTCCTGGTTGAGGTTGGACAGGCTGGCTGTCAGCAGTTGCGCTTTGGAAGTGGGGACCAGTAAATGCTGGGGGCCATCGATGGTGGCGCGCTGCTTGTAGGCAGGGTTTAGCTGGAACATCTCGTCTTCGTCGATCTCGGCCAGCGCTGCCACGCGTGACAAGTCCATGGACTGTTTGATTTCGACTACTTCGAAGTAGGGTTCGTTGGCTATCGGGTTCAGGTTGATGCCATAGGCCTCGGGGGCCAGAACCACTTGGGACAGTGCCAGTAATTTGGGGACGTAGTCTTTGGTTTCCTGCGGCAGGGGCAGGTTCCAGTAGTCAGTCGGCAACCCGAGTTTCTGGTTACGTTCAATGGCCCGGCTAACGGTGCCTTCGCCGGAGTTATACGCGGCCAGAGCCAGCAGCCAGTCACCGTTGAACATGTCGTGAAGGCGGTTGAGGTAGTCGAGTGCGGCGATGGTGGATGCTGTTATATCGCGTCGCCCGTCATAGGCGCGGGTTTGACGCAAATTGAAGTAACGGCCTGTTGAAGGAATGAACTGCCAGAGTCCGACTGCATTGGCGTGTGAATACGCCATAGGGTTGTAGGCGCTTTCGATGGCTGGCAGCAGTGCCAGTTCCAGCGGCATGTTGCGCTCTTCGAGACGCTCAACAATGTAATGGATATAGAGGCTGCCGCGCTCTCCGGCGTTTTCGAGAAACGACGGGTTGCTGGCAAACCACAAGCGTTGCTGTTCAATGCGCGGATTAACGTTCTGACCGTCTTGCAACTTGAAACCCTGGCGCATCCGTTCCCACACATCTTGTGGGGCAACAGGGCCAGGTTTTTCACTGAGCCAGAGCGGCTCCTGAGGGATACGCTTGGTGATTTTAAGGCTGGCGCGTTCGGTTGGCTGTGCCGAATGATCCATGGATTGGCAGCCCGCGAGAATGGCGGACGCGGCCACCGCGATGGCTTTTACCAAGCGCGTCAATGTGTCTGAATTGATGGAGTTACCTATAGATGACGACATTGGCTAGAAGATAGTTCAGGCAAAAATGTCGGGGGATTCTAGAAAGCAGGGGGGGCGCGGTCAACTGTTCAGAATTTTTGTGCCAACCGCGACCCGGTTTAGAACTTATCTTTCCAGCTGCGCAGGCTGGCAAAGACCGCACCGGGCGAGTCATTGTCGCGGGAGTTCCACTCGTCAGCTTTTTCTTTAACCGATGTTTCGTTGACCCGCAGGAAAGGATTTGTGAGCAATTCGAGGGCAATAGTTGATGGCAAACTGATGCGACCTTCTGCCCGCCATTCAGTGACTTGAGTGACCCTGGCCGCAATATCCGGGTTGTTAGGTTCAACCGCTTGGGCGAAGCGCAGATTGCTCAACGTATATTCATGGGTGCAGTACACGCCAGTGTGGCCGGGCAGTGCGGCCAGCCGGCTCAGAGACAGGTGCATTTGTTCGGGTGTGCCCTCGAACAACCGGCCGCAACCTGCTGCAAACAAGGTGTCGCCACACAGTAATAAAGGCGCCGACGGGTCAGCGTGGTAATAGGCAATGTGCCCCAGGGTGTGGCCGGGCACGAGAAGCACATCGAACTTCAGGCCCAGGATTTCGATTTGATCGTTGTCGTTGAGTGCCACTTGTCGGGCCGGGATGTCCTCCAGTGCCGGCCCCCAGACCTTCGCATTAGTGTGCCCGTGGAGTTGAGCCACACCGCCCACATGGTCGAAGTGGTGATGGGTCACCAGAATGTCGCTTAAAGTCCAGTCCGGGTGCCGGGCCAGCCAGGCCAGTACAGGCGCGGCGTCACCCGGATCGACCACGGCACAACGTTTGTGAGTCGTGTCCTGTAACAACCAGATGTAGTTGTCGCTGAAGGCGGGCAGGGCGTCGATCTGTAACATGGTGCAATTCCCAAGTGCGAAACAATGGCGCATCTTAGGGTCTGTTGCAGCTTCATGGCGAGTCGCGATGAACTGCAACAGATCCGGGTCTTGTAATAGATAGATGGCGAGATGGAGGAGCAATGACCGATAAAGCATTGGCTCAGGCAGACCCTGAGTGGCTGGCGCTGATCAGTTCGGCGCGTGAATGGTTGTCCGGCCCCCTTGGACAAATGCTGCTTAACGACGAGCAGCGGGTACTCGAGGAGGAACTGGGGCGCTATTTCGGCGGCTATCTGGTGCACTACGGCCCAGGCGCAGACACCCCACCCAAGGCACCGCAAGTGCAACGCAACGTCCGTCTTGGGGCTCCGCTGCCAGGGGTCGAAATCATTTGTGAAGAGCAGGCCTGGCCTTTATGTGAGCACGCTGCCGATGTCGTGGTATTGCAGCATGGCCTGGATTTCTGTCTGTCGCCCCACGGTCTGCTGCGAGAAGCGGCCAGTAGCGTGCGTCCCGGCGGGCATTTGTTGATTGTAGGTATCAACCCCTGGAGCAGTTGGGGATTGCGCCATGTTTTCGCCAAAGATGCTCTTGGCAAGGCCCGTTGCATCTCACCTTCGCGGGTGGCCGACTGGCTGAACCTGCTGGGCTTTGCGCTGGAGAAACGCCGCTTTGGGTGCTATCGTCCGCCGCTCGCCTCCAAAGCGTGGCAAAGCCGATTTTCTGGCTGGGAGCGCAAGGCCGGTAGCTGGCAATTGGCCGGCGGCGCCTTCTATGTATTGGTCGCGCGCAAAATGGTAGTGGGCTTGCGTCCCGTCAACCCAATGCGCAGAGAACCAATGGGCAAGCTGATTCCCTTGCAAATGGCCAAGGTCAATCGGCGTCACACTGAACCTTAATTAATGTCAGGCCGGGTTCACCCGGCCTCAGGTGCTGCTGATCCTTGATTGGCAGGCCAGGGCAGCCTTTTCTGGATAGTTTGTAATGAGCGATAGCGTTGAGATGTTCACCGATGGTGCCTGCAAGGGCAATCCTGGCCCGGGCGGCTGGGGTGCCTTGCTGGTCTGCCAGGGTGTTGAAAAAGAGCTGTGGGGCGGCGAGCCCGCTACCACCAACAATCGCATGGAGCTGATGGCTGCGATTCGTGGTCTTGAAGAACTCAAGCGTCCCTGTGAAGTGTTGCTGGTGACTGACTCGCAGTACGTGATGAAAGGCATCACCGAGTGGATGGTCAACTGGAAAAAACGGGGCTGGAAAACAGCCGCCAAAGAGCCGGTTAAAAACGCCGACCTGTGGAAGTTGCTCGATGAGCAAGTCAATCGTCACACCGTGAAATGGCAGTGGGTACGCGGGCATATCGGCCATTACGGCAACGAACGTGCAGACCAGCTGGCCAATCGCGGGGTGGACGAAATGAGGGGCATCAAGCATGCGTAGTGTTGTACTCGATACTGAAACTACCGGTATGCCGGTTACCGATGGCCACCGGGTAATCGAGATCGGTTGCGTCGAGTTGATGGGCCGCCGTCTGACCGGTCGGCATTTTCACGTGTATCTGCAACCTGATCGTGAGAGTGACGAGGGCGCAATTGGCGTTCACGGCATTACCAACGAGTTTCTGGTGGGCAAGCCCCGCTTTGCAGAAGTCGCTGATGAGTTTTTTGACTTCATCACAGGCGCGCAACTGATCATTCATAACGCCGCGTTTGACGTCGGCTTTCTGAATAATGAATTTGCCCTGATCGGGCAGACCGACCGCGCCGACATTACCCGCCACTGCACCATCCTCGATACCCTGGCGATGGCGCGAGCGCGTCACCCGGGGCAACGCAATAGTCTGGATGCCTTGTGCAAACGCTATGGCGTCGACAACTCGGGTCGCGAACTGCACGGCGCACTGCTCGACTCCGAGATTCTGGCAGACGTTTACCTGACCATGACCGGTGGCCAGACAAGCCTGTCGCTGGCCGGTAATGCATCTGACGGCAATGGTTCCGGCGAAGGCTCAGGCAATCAGGCCAGCGAAATCCGCCGTTTATCAGCGGACCGCCAGCCAGGACGGATTATTCGTGCAAGTGAAAGCGACCTCGCCGAGCATGCGGCGCGGCTTGAAGCTATTGCCAAATCCGCAGGTGGGCCTTCGTTGTGGACCCAGCTCCTCGAAGCCAAAGGACAGACCCTGCAATAGTTCAGATTGACGCCGGGGATATTGCCCGCGAATAAGGATTTTTCATGTACCTGGTTATGAATCCAAAGGACCCGGAAGTCTCTGTGCGTTTGGCTGATGACGGTTTTGCTCCCTACGTGTGGGGCACTGATTTCAGCTTTGAAGTGAATGCCTATGCCCGTGCCGACCTGCATAAAAAGGTCGAGCACTGGCCTTTGGATATGGTCACGCCGTACCGCAAATGCTACGGGATCGACCCGGACGAATTCGCAAGCTATCTGGGCGCGCCTGATAGCGCGATCTTCATGGCGTATCTGGATAAACAGCCGGTCGGACATGTTGTGGTCAGCACCAACTGGAATGGTTTTGCCCATGTGGATGAGCTGGCTGTCGCCGCTGGTGCCCGTCGCCATGGGGTGGCCAAGTCATTACTGGACGTGGTCAAGTTCTGGAGCCTGAAGAAAAATCTGCCGGGCATCATGCTCGAAACCCAGAACAACAACATCGGCGCCTGCCGGCTGTATGAACGTTGTGGGTATCAGGTGGGGGGGATCGATCATCTGCGTTATCGCGGGATTGACCCGCAGACCAGCGAGGTGGCGATTTTCTGGTACCTGTTGTTTGAAAATCGCTGCTGAGGTTGCAGGAGCAGGCGATGCTGTCGCGAGCAACCCCGCTCCTGCAGGCAACCTACAGCGCCAACACACCCTGATCAGCCAGTAAGGCCTCGGCCTTGTGCCGCACGATATCGAACAACGCCTGAAACGCGGGGCCTGGCTGCGAGTCCTTGCGTGTCAGCGCATACAGCGTCACAGCGATCGCAGGCGAGAGTGGACACACATCCAGCCCGCCGGCTTTGGCGCCCGCGGCTGTAAACGGGTCGACCAGCGCCAGCCCTTCACCAGCCTCCACCATGCTGCGCATCATCTGATAATTCTGTACCTGAATCTGCACCACGGGTGCCGGACGCAAGGCTTGCAGCTTGCTGTCCAGTACGCGGCTCAGCGGGTCATGGTGTTGCAGCCCAATCATTGCCTGGCCAGCCAGATCTTGCAGGCCTATGTACTTTTGCTTGGGTGCCAACCAGCCGTGGGGCGCCAGTAACTGCACTTTGCCTTGCGTCAGCTTGAGGCATTCGATGCCCGGCAGTTCTGCCGGATGCAGGCTGAAGCCGACATCACACTCCTCCATTAACAAGCGGCGAGCGATTTCGGCGCAGGGCGCGCTGCTCAGGCTCGTGGGTGTATCGGCAAAACGGCGTCTGAGTAACGCAATGCTGAAGGGCAGCAGGGTCTGGGCCAGGGTTTCGCTACAGGCCACGCGCAATACAGGCTCCTGATGCTGGCGCAAGGCGTCGGCACACCGGCGCAGCGGCTCGAAGTCCAGATACAGCTGATTGGCGAGGGGTTGCAGCAGAAGGGTTTCGCGGCTGGCTTGCAAGCGTCCGCGTACGCTGGCAAACAACATGAAACCGAGCTGTTGCTCGGCGTCATGCAGCGTGGAACTGAGAGTGGCCACTGGCAATTGCAACAACTCGCCAGCATGCTCGAGACTGCCTGTTTGCAAGATGGCCTGAATCACTTCGATATGGCGTAAGCGCATGCGTGAAGTCCATGTTCAGCGGATGAGGTTTCAGCGTTGTGAAGCCTGACCCAAGTCTCATCCTGTGACTTCAGCGGTATGCCGAGTGCAGCAGGTTATGCAGGGATTACCGGGACTACAGGTGCGACATATTCAGTTTCGCGAATCAGAATGACGCCCGACTGCACCAGCTCGAAGTTGTCGTCATCAGTCTTTTTGACGCGATCGCCAATGGCCAGTTTGTAGGTCGTTACGGGCTGGTCGCCTGTTGCATCTAAATTTTCAAACTCATGCACGGAATAGACACGACCTTCCGCGTCCCTTGCATGAAATTGCCCAACGAGAACTGCAGCCATTTGTAGAGAACCTCTGGAGATAAACACCCAATTTGCGGTTCTGTAGACCGTTGATCAGTAGGGGAAGTTTAACGATTTGGAAAAAATAGTCCGGCTACTTTACAGGCTTGCAAGCCGATAGGGTGAACCGGGGTGCAAGAAAGGCCTCCGATCATCTATAACTAGTCTTCCTATCGCCAAACACTCGGGGTTTTTTATGAGCAAGGTCTACAACGTGGCAGTGTTGGTCGGCAGTTTGAGGAAGGACTCCCTGAATCGAAAGGTGGCCCTGGCACTCGCAGAACTGGCTCCCGCGCACTTGAAGCTGAACATTGTCGAGATTGGCGAACTGGCGCTGTACAGCGAAGACATTGATGTGACACCGCCTCCTGCGCCCTACACAGCTTTTCGCGATCTGATCCGCCCGGCCGATGCCGTACTGTTTGTCACCCCGGAGTACAACCGCTCGGTACCTGGCGTATTGAAAAACGCCATTGACGTCGGATCCCGACCTTATGGCCAAAGCGTCTTCAATGCCAAGCCTGGAGCCGTGATCAGCGTCTCGCCGGGGGCGATCGGTGGCTTCGGGGCCAACCATCATTTGCGTCAATCGCTGGTGTTTCTCAATGTCCCGTGCATGCAACAGCCCGAAGCCTATCTGGGCGGCGCAGGCGATGCGTTTGATGCGTCCGGCAAGCTGTCCGAGAAAACCCGGCCGTTTTTGCAGAAGTTCATCGACGAATTTGCCAAGTGGGTTGAACAGCATCACAAGGCCTGAAGCTTGAGGCGTTGATCCCAAACAAAACGCGGCAGACCTGATCACAGGCTGCCGCGTTTTGTTTGTGCGGACTCAGCTGCTTTGTGGCATCTCGCCATTGGCCAGGCGTTTGTTGATGTCGGCAATCACATCCGGCAGATCAGTGATGGTGTCGATCATGTAGTGCGGGCGTGAGCCTTCGAACAAGTTGTGAATGCGTTGGCGCTCGGTGGCCAGGGTGTGTGGGTCCAGTGCCTGGTACTGCTCATAGGTCAGGCCCAGCGCGTTACCGGAGCACAGCAGCGCCACCGTCCACATTCCGGCGCGACGACCTTCGAGAATCCCCGGTACGGTATCGTCGATCTTTACGCAGGCGCCCACATCATCAATGCCCAGCGCAATGACATTGGCCAGTGCCTGGGCTGGCCAGGGGCGACCGTTGGGAACCTCGTCGGTGGCAACTACGTGATCGGCGATGTAGCCATTGGTGGCTGCCAGCTCGACCACCTTGGCCATGACTTGCGCCGGATAGCCCGAGCATGAACCGATTTTGATCCCTTGCTCGCGCAGCCCGTTGATTGTTTCCAGGGCGCCCGGTATCAGTGCCGAGTGGTCAGCGATCTTTTCAATTTGCAGTGGCATGAAGCGCTCATAAATCGCGGTCACATCCTCGTCGGTCGGGGTACGGCCAAACACTTTTTTGTACCGCTCAGCGACCTGGGGCTGATCGCACAAGGTGCGGATGTGATCCCACTTGCCCATTCCCATTGGTCCGCGGGCTTCTTCGATGGACACCTGGACGTCGAACTCGCCGAAGGCTTCAACAAAAATCTGCGTAGGCGCGAATGAGCCGAAGTCGACCACGGTGCCAGCCCAGTCGAAAATGGCTGCCTGAAGTTTGCTTGGGTTGGTGTAGTACATGTCAGTAATTCCTGTATGAGCAGCCGAGGCCGCACGCAATAATTCCGGGTTTTTTGAGCGTTGCGAACTTCAGATTTCAAGCACTTCCATTTCCTCAAGCACTTGGGCCACAGCATTGACGGCGGCTTGCATTTCGGCCTGGTTGACGTGGCCGATGCAGCCCACGCGGAAGGTTTCAACCTGGGTCAATTTGCCCGGATAGAGGATGAAACCCTTGGCCTTGACGCGCTCGTAGAACGCCTTGAATTGATAGCGCGGGTCTTTCGGTGCGTGGAAAGTGACGATGATCGGCGCCTGGATCGCCTCTGGCAGGAAGCTGCGAATGCCCAGTAGGGCCATGCCGTCGAGCAGCGTCTGGCAGTTGTCCGCGTAGCGCCGGTGACGTGCAGGCAAGCCGCCTTCTTCGTTGTATTGCAGCAGGGCTTCATGCAACGCGGCGACCACATGGGTCGGCGGGGTGAACCGCCATTGTCCGGTCCTGGCCATGTAGGCGTGCTGGTCCTGCAGGTCCATGGCCAGCGAGTGAGAGTTGCCTGCGGCAGCGGCCAGTGACTCTTTACGGGTGAACACGAAGCCCATGCCTGGGACGCCTTCCAGGCACTTGCCCGAGGCCGCGATCAGCGCATCAAAGGGCACCTTTTGTGCATCGACCGCCAGGGCGCCGAAAGAACTCATGGCGTCGATAATCAGACGTTTGCCATGCCGGGCAATCACGTCGGCAATGTCCGCTAGCGGGTTAAGAATTCCGGTGCTGGTTTCACAGTGAATCAAGGCCACATGGGTGATGCCCGGGTCGGCGAGCAGCAGGCGTTCAACGTCGGCGGCAGTAGTGGGCTGGTCTTCGGCGGTTTCGAACGTGCTGAAACGCCGGCCCAGGACTTCACAGATTTTTGCCAGGCGTTTGCCATATGCGCCGTTAATCAGGACCAGCACGTTCCCATCGCGTGGTACCAGGGTGCCGATGGCGGCTTCGACGGCGAAGGTGCCGCTGCCTTGCAAGGGCACGCAGTAATGACTGTCGGCGCCGTTGACGATGGCCAGCAGTTGCTCACAGAGGCTGGCGGTCAGCTGGTTGAAGCTGTCATCCCATGAGCCCCAGTCGACCATCATCGCCTGGCGGGTGCGCGCCGAGGTGGTCAACGGGCCAGGGGTCAGCAGGATCGGCGCGACAGTACTCATTCTGGTTTCCTCACAAGCTTGGGGATGGCTACTGGATACACGGCATAAGTTGCAGTTTGAGTTGATATCAATCAAATTGTTTATTGTTATGCCAGCCATCAGCGAGACTTATGACTATGAATTTGTTTCAACTCCGTGCATTTGACGCCGTGGCGCGAGAAGGCAGTTTTACCCGGGCAGCGGCCCGCCTGTTCATCAGCCAGCCAGCAGTGACCGGGCATATCAAGACCCTCGAAGAGCACTACCAGATTACTTTGCTGCGGCGCACGGCACGGCGTGTGGAGCTGACGGAAGAGGGGATCAGGCTGGCTGCCATCACCCGTGCCATGTTTGGCCTGGTGGATGAAGCCCAGGTCATGCTGGAGGCCAATCGCCAGTTGCTCACGGGACGGCTTGAAGTGGCTGCGGACGGCCCGCACATGGTGATGCCGATGCTGGCAAGCCTGCGTGCGCGTTACCCCGGGGTAACCGTCAACTTGCGCCTGGGCAATGCTCAGGAGACCCTGGCTGCCCTGCTTTCAGAGCATGCCGATGTGGCGGTGCTGACTGAGGTCGAGCCGCGTAAAGGGCTGGCGTTGCGCGCACTCACCGAATCACGGATGTGCGCCTTGGTGCCCCTTGAACATCCCTGGCTGGCGCTGGCGGATGGTATCGATATTTCGCAGTTGAACCAGGTGATCATGGTGTTGCGCGAGCCCACCTCAATCACTCGGCGCACCTTTGATGATGCGTGCGAGAGTGCTGGTGTAACTGCGCGGGTATTGCTGGAACTGGACAGCCGCGAGGCAGTGACCGAAGCCGTGGCTGCGCAATTGGGCGTAGGCATTGTGTCGTCGGTAGAAGTCAGCCATGACCCCCGGGTGCGAGCGGTGCCGATCAACGGTGCGGGGCTGGTCAACCGGCACATGCTCGGCTGCCTGGAGCGGCGCGCCGGGTTGCGGCTGATCAAGGCGTTTATGGAGCTGGCCCCGGCATTTGAAACGGTCTGAACCTTGTGGGTGCTGGCTTGCCGGCGATGGTTGATACGCGGTCCGACTGCAGGACTGTTTCGCCTGAATCGCCGGCAAGCCGGCTCCCACGGGGTTTGTGGTCACTTTCAAAAAACGGCTTACAAACTCTCCCGCACAATTTCCAGAAATGTTGCCACCACCCGCCGGGAGCTTTGTTCCCGTAGGCAGACCAGGGTTTCGGTCAGGCGCCGCGTACAGTCGGTGATGGGCAGGGCGATCACCCGCGAGTCAGAACCGAACTCTGCTGCTGACACCACCCCCACTCCAATCCCGACCACCACCGCCTCACGCGCGGCTTCGCGGCCTTCGACCTGAATCGCGGCCCGCATCCGCAGGCCTGCCTGATTCATTTCCTCTTCCAGGGTCTGGCGGGTTACAGAGCCAACTTCGCGCAACACCAGCGGCGTGTCCTCCAGATCTGCCAGGCATATGGAGCTGCGCCTGGCCCACGGATGGGAGCGGGCCACAAACGCCACCATTGGGTCACTGCGCAATCGAAGGCTAAGCAGCCTCTGGTCATTGACCTCGCGCCCCAGCAGCGCCAGGTCGGCCTGATAGTTGAACAGCCGGGCCAGAGACTCGTCGGTGTTACCGGTTTCGATTTTTACCGTGATCCCGGGGTAGCGTTCGCAGAAGCGGGCAATTTGCGGCAGTACATGCACGGGGGCATCTACGGCCAGCACCAAGCTACCGGTTTGCAAAGCCTGTGAGTCCTCCAGCAATTCCTGGGCTTCGGCCTGCACCACAAACAGGCGCTGGGTGATGCTCAGCAAACGCTCCCCCAGGTCGGTCAGGCGCACCGAGCGTTTATTGCGGTGGAACAGCAAAACCCCGAAGCGATCTTCGAGTTTTCGGACCTGATCCGAGATAGCTGGCTGACTTAAATACAGCCGCTCGGCAGCCCGGGTGAAGCTGCCGTGGACGGCAACCGCATGAAAGGCCTTCAACTGCGCATGGGAAACCGGCATCGGGCTATCTCTTACAAGCTGAGCTTATGAGTGAAATACGATAAATCGATTTTACCTATTAGTCAGTAATTGCTTTGATCGATCCCGCCCGGCGTTATGTCCTCGATAGCACCGGGTTGTGACACGACCGGTGCGATTCTCAAGCCCGCTAAAAACGGGATCGCCACGGTTTGTCTGATTGATGCCGTCCATGTCTGAAGGCGGTATTGAAGTGCTCAACACAATAAAAAAACAGGCGAGATTTTTTGATTCTGCCGGCACATCCACCTCTGAGGTCAGACCCGAAATGAACAAGTCCATTGGCACCATCAAGCGTTGGCGCGTGCAGGTTTTTGCCATCACATGGCTGGCTTACGCGGCCTTCTACTTCACCCGTAAAGCGTTCTCGGTTGCAAAGCTGGGCATAGCTGAAGACCCCAACTTCCATTTGGACAAGATGGCAATGGCCAATCTCGATGCTGTGTACCTTGCGGCCTACGCGATCGGGCAGTTTACCTGGGGCATCCTCGCTGACCGTTACGGGCCGCGAGTGGTAGTGATGGGCGGTTTGATCATTTCAGCGTTGGCTGCGTTGATGATGGGCACGTTTGCCACCTTGCCGATATTCGCCACCTGCATGCTGATCCAGGGGCTGGCGCAATCCACGGGCTGGGCGGCACTGTGCAAGAACATCGGCAGTTTTTTTCCGGCAGAGCAGCGTGGTCGGGTGCTGGGGCTGTGGAGTTCGAGTTACGCCTTTGGCGGGTTGGTGGCGTCGCCGTTTGCCGGTTGGTGGGCCTACACCCTGATGGGCACGTGGCACGCGGCATTTATTTCAAGCGCAGCAGTGGTGGCGGTGGCTGCGGTGCTGTTTTTTATCTTCCAGCGCAACAAGCCCGAAGATGTCGGTTTACCAGCGGTCGAGCCCGAACCCCGGATGACGGCTGAAGAACAGGCCGCCGAAAAACGCCTCAGCCTTTGGGCTCCCCTGCGCGAAATCATGCGCAATCGAACGGTCCTGACCCTGGGGCTTGCGTACTTCATGCTCAAGCCGGCGCGATACGCGATTCTGCTGTGGGGGCCGGTGATTGTCTTCGAACAGATGCCCCAAGTGGGCAAGGTCGGCGCGGCGATTATTCCCACGGCGTTTGAGTTGGCCGGTTTGCTGGGGCCGGTCCTGATTGGTCTGGCCTCAGACAAAATCTTCGGTGCCCGGCGTATGCCCGCCTGCATATTGAGTCTGCTGGCGCTGACCATTTCTCTGGCTTTCTTTATGGGGGCCTTGCAGTCCGGCAGCGTGCTGTTGGTGGTTGCCCTCTTGTTTGTGATGGGGCTGACCCTGTACGGACCGGATTCGATGATCTGTGGCGCCGCAGCGATTGACTTTGGCACGGCCAAAGCTGGTGCCACGGCGGCGGGTTTTGTAAACGGCTGCGGTTCGGTCGGGGCGGTGCTGGGTGGTCTGCTGCCGGGCTATTTCGATACGGTCACCGTGTTTATCGTCTTTGCCGTCTGCGCACTCTTTAGTGCGCTGGTGCTGGTCCCGCACTGGAACAGCCGTCCTGACGGGTACAAACGCGAATGTGCCTTCGTGCCCAACCATCCGTTGTTGATCAAACCTTTTCGTACCTGAGTGGGAGAACTATCCATGCGACCTTTTTGGCTGGAACAGGCGCTTGCCCTGGAACATGCTGAGGCTTGTGAAGCATTGACGGGTGAGGCCCGTGCCCATGTCTGCATCGTAGGCGGCGGTTATACCGGGCTGTGGACGGCCATCATGCTCAAGGAGCAGAACCCCGAGCTGGACGTGTTGCTGATTGAGGCCGATATCTGCGGAGCCGGGGCCAGCGGGCGCAATGGGGGCTGCGCACTGTCGTGGTCGGCCAAGTATTTCACCCTTGAGCGTCTGTTCGGGGTGGAGGAGGCGGTGCGGCTGGTGAAAGCCTCGGAGCAGAGCATCTATGCGATAGGCGCGTTTTGCGAAAAGTACGGGGTAGATGCCGATTACCGGCTGGATGGCACGCTCTACACCGCCACCAATCAGGCCCAGGTCGGCTCGACCGACGGGGTGATTGCCGCGCTGGAGCGCCAGTCCATAAACTCGTTCAGCAAGCTGGCGGTGGATGAGGTGCAGCGCCGTGCCGGCTCGGCCCAACATGCCGAGGGCTGGTTCTCTCCGGCCGCTGCCAGTGTGCAGCCGGGCAAACTGGTGCGCGGGTTGCGTCGGGTCGCTTTGCAGTTGGGGGTCCGGATTCATGAAAACACCCCCATGGTCGGCCTGGAAGAAGGTTCCCCGGCCCTGATCCGGACCCCGACCGGCAGTATTCGCGCCGACCGTGTGGTACTGGCGATGAACGCCTGGATGGCCAGGGCGTTCCCGCAGTTCTCCCGCAGTGTGGCGATTGTGTCCAGCGACATGCTGATTACCGAGCCGCGCCCGGATTTACTGCAAGAGATCGGCCTTACCAGTGGCGTGACGGTGCTTGATTCGCGAATTTTTGTGCACTACTACCACAACACCCCGGACGGTCGAATCATGCTCGGCAAGGGCGGTAATACCTTTGCCTATGGCGGGCGCATGCTGGCGGTGTTTGATCAGCCTTCGCCCTATGCCGGGTCGCTGCAAAAAAGGTTGCAGCAGTTTTTTCCGGCGTTTGCCGGTGTGGGTATCGAGGCCACCTGGAACGGGCCGTCGGACCGTTCAGTGACCGGCTTGCCGTTTTTCGGGCAGATGAGCAGCCATGGCAATGTGTTCTACGGTTTTGGCTACTCGGGAAGCGGTGTGGGGCCCTGTCATATGGGCGGGCAGATTTTGGCGTCGCTGGTCCAGGGTCACGCCAACGACTGGACGCGCTCGCCGCTGGTCAACGGCCCGCTGGGTTACTTCCCGCCCGAGCCGATTCGCTATTTGGGCTCGTTGGTGGTGCGCAATGCCATTCGACGCAAGGAGCGGGCAGAGGATCACGGGCGCAGGCCAAGGCATCTGGACGTGCGTTTGGCCAAATTTGCCGCGGCGGCGGGCAAGGCGGACAAGGGCTGAGGGCAGACCGATTGGATTTTTTGGTCGATTGACGACTTCTGGCCGTATAAACTTGCGCCCATTCGACGGCCTACCCGCCGCGACACAGCAGATTGAGAGAGTGAGTAATGGGCGCACAGTGGAAGGTTAAACACAAAGCGGACGCCGCCAACAGCCGCGGCAAGATTTTTGGCAAGCTGGCCAAGGAACTGACGGTCGCTGCCCGTAATGGCGCGGACCCGGACATGAATTCGCATCTGCGTCTGGTGTATGAGCAAGCCAAAAAGGCCTCGATGCCGGCGGACACGATCAAGCGCGCCATCAACAAAGGCGCCGGTATCGGTACTGAGGCGGTGCAATATCACCGCGTCACGTACGAAGGTTTTGCGCCGCATCAGGTGCCACTGATCATCGAATGCCTGACTGACAACATTAACCGCACGGTGGCTGAAATCCGTGTGGCCTTCCGCAAGGGCCAATTGGGCGCCTCGGGTTCGGTGGCGTGGGACTTCAACCATGTCGGCATGATCGAAGCCAAACCGGACACCCCGGATGCCGATCCTGAAATGGCGGCGATTGAAGCTGGTGCGCAGGACTTTGAGGAAGGTGAAGAGGAAGGCACTACGCTGTTCATCACTGAACCGACGGACCTCGATGCCGTGCAAAAAGCTCTGCCGGAGCACGGTTTCACCGTGTTGTCGGCCAAGCTGGGCTATCAGCCGAAAAACCCGGTCAGCGGTTTGACCGACGAGCAGATGGCTGAAGTTCAAGAGTTCCTGGCAAAGCTGGAAGAGCAGGACGACGTACAAGAGATGTTTGTGGCGTTGGCTTAACTCCGTGTAGCCACTGGCGCAGGTTGCGATAAGGACCGCAGGGCCTTCACAAACGTGAGGGCCACTGTGCCCCATTGCAGCCAGCGCCGGCGGCTACAGCTTCAGGCATTCACCCCAGAGCCCGGGTGATGTCGACAAAGGCTGGCCGTGCAAGTACATCAGGCTGTATGCATCGCTGCTGTAAGTCTTGCAGCCGATCTCGCTGTTGATCGCTCAACCCCGAGTCGATCCGCTCCAGCAATTCCCCCAACAAGATCCCGAACGCACGCACTTCAATGCGCTGCAAGGCGCGGGTGTGCGGGCTGTCGTCAATGGCATGAAAGCACGCGGCGCCAAAGTCGCCCAGCAGGCAGTCCCCTTGGGCATTGAACAAAATATTGTGCGCGTATAAATCACCATGACAGATGCCCTGCGCGTGCAAATGACCGGCTGCCGAAGCCACGCCGCGGGCAATGCGTAATGCGCTGTCGGCGCTAAAGCGGGTAGTTGCGGCATACACGTCACGGCTGCAGGTGTCGAAGCTTGGCAGCGCGGCGAGATTGGAGAATGACGGGTCGATCAACTCCATCACCAGCCCCGCAGTGTTGTCAGGATGGCCCGTGACACGGCCCAGCACCTTGATCAGGTTCGGATGCTGGCCGGCTGCAATGCAGGCGTTCATTTCATTGAGTGGCGAGCCATCGCTGGTGATGCTGCCTTTGTAGAGTTTGACGGCAACGGATCTGCTTGCCTGCCCCGGAGCACTCCACTGTGCTCTGGAGATAATGCCGGATGCCCCTTCGCCCAGTTTTTGCTCAAGCTCAAGTTGCGACCAGTCGATGTCCGGCGTGTTGTCGGCTGATAAATGAGCGCTGGCATCCTCTCGCAACGGATTGCCGGCATAGGCCAGCCAGCTCAGCCCGGGCAAGGTCAACAGCCAGTCGGGCACTTCATGCAAGTGGTTGGCAGACAGACGAATCAGTTCCAGACGTTCGCAGTTAGCCAGGCTGGCGGGCAATTGTTGCAGGCGATTACCTGCCAGCATCAGCTTTTGCAGCAGCGGTCGCTGACCCAATTCTTCCGGCATATGCTCGATGCCGTTGTCGGTCAGTATCAGCCAGCGCAGCTGGGGGGGAGTGAAGTGCCGGGTACTGACGCGATCCGGTTGGCTTTGAAGCCAATCATGCTCAACTGCGTGCACTGGCCCAGGCATTCGGGCAACTCGGTGAACCTGTTGTCCGAGCAAAACAGAATCCGTAAATGAGTCAGGCGATGGAGATCGTCGGGCAGGCTGCTCAGAGCGTTGCCACTCAGGTTGAGAATTTCCAGCGAGTCTGCCAGTTGAAAAATCTCGGTCGGGAACTCGGTCAGCCCACAGGACAGATCAAGACGTTTGTGGCCTGCCAATTGGCCAGCGCGCAGTTTTGCGAGGGTATCCATAAACAGGCTTAGAGTTCTCGTGAAAATCGACAGGAAGCGGCAGCAACGGGGAAGACTTACCTCGCGCCGCCGCTTATTCGGGGTTTAGCGCAACTCGCGAACCATGTCCGACAAGGTGCTCAGCACACTTTTGCCCAGTTGCATGGAGCGTTTTCCATCCCAGCCGGTTTGTGGGGCAGGAGCGTCATTGTTGTCCTTGAACGGCATTTCAAGGGTCAGCGACAGGCAGTCAAAGCGTTGTCCGACGCTGTTGCAGGCCAGGGTCATATTGGCCTGGCCGGGTTCATCGCGGGTGTAGCCGTGGGTGGTCTGGAAGTCTCGCGTCAAGTTGCTGAGATGGTTGCGAAAACGCTCTTCTAGAGTGGCCAGGCGTTCGGTGTAACCCGGATTGCCTTCGCAGCCTGCAGTGAACACATAAGGGATTTCTTCGTCCCCGTGAATATCCAGAAACAGGTCCACGCCGTAGTGAGTCATTTGTTCAAGCGCAAAGAACACTTCAGGGCTGACATTGGGGTCGGTGTTTTGCCAGGCGCGGTTCAGGTCCTGGCCGTTGGCGTTGGTCCGCAAGTGGCCGTGGAACGCGCCGTCGGGGTTCATGTTGGGGATCAGGTACAGGTCGGCGAAGTCCAGCAATTTGCGCAGTTGCGGGTCGCTGCCTTGTTCCAGACGCTCGAGGACCCCTTGCATGAACCATTCGGCCATGTGCTCACCGGGGTGCTGCTGGGCGATGATCCAGATTTTGCGCTTGTGGCTGGCGCCATTGCCTTTGCGCAAAAGCTGGATGTCGCGGCCTTCAACACTTTTCCCGACTGCCAGCAATTCGCAGCCCGACCATTGGAGTGCATTCTTGATCAATTGATCATGACGCTCGCGGCTATAGGGTTCGAAGTAAGCAAACCAGATGTGTGGGTGTTCGGCCTGCACGCTGAAATTCAACGATTTGCCGTCGAATTCAGTCGGTACCCGGAACCAGGTTTCGTGGTCATAAGACGCCACGGCCTGGTAGCCATCCCACGCTTTGTTGTAGGAGGACTGGCTGGCGTTGCTCAACTGAAAATGATGGGTCTGGCCAGGTGTCAGGCCTTCGGTCTTGAAGTGGAACCACTGAAAGTGCGGGCTGCGGGTATCGGGTTTGATCGCAAGCTTGACGTGCAAGGGGTCACTGGCATCCAGCACCTGGATATTGCCGCTGTCAAAGTCACTGCTGATGTGGAGTGAAGAGGGCGCCACGGTCATCGTCAAAGTCCCGGAATCTGATAATTGTGGGCGTTACTTTACCTCGCAATGGCGCCGGGCCAATACGGAATTTTGGAGGACGGGGAGGGGAAAACTGAAGGGGGGGCGTCATCCTTGACGCCGCGCAAGAATAGTGTATTTGCGAGTGATTCTCAAGTGCTAAATTGCCATTACGGCCATCGTCAGGGACTTCAAGCTTCCGTTCGTCGATGTTCTTTTGCTATCATCGCCCGCATCGTAGCGGCCACTGAAAAAAACCGGTCGCACACCAGACTTCATTAGCCTGAAGCACGCAGAGCCAGATAACTGGCCGCAAAAAAAAGACCCGGCCATAAGCCGGGTCAAATAACCGTGATTAGCCTGATGAGGAGCTAATTCAAAAGACCGACCTAAGGTCCCTTGAATTATCGACTGATCTCGCGACCAGCTGCATGCAATAATAATCATTCCTATTTGCAAGTCAAATTATTTTCCTCGCTTTCCCTGGATTATTTATCCATTCCTCGCTGAACCCCTCTATCTCGTGGCCTCACGGTCAGGCAGTTTTCAGTCCAGCAACAACTCGGTGGTGCGTTTGACCTCGCTCATGGCGATATTTGAATGCGCTTCCTGGACGTGTGGCTTCTGCAATAAGTGGTCGCGCAAAAAACGCTCGTAACTGTCGATGTCGTGGGTCACGACTTTGAGCAGGTAATCCATATCGCCGGCCATGGTGTAGCACTCGATCACTTCGGGGTAGTCAGTGATAGCTTCCTCAAACTCCGTCAGATGTCGTCGCCCGTGGCCTGAAAGGCGCACATTGACGAACACCACCACGTTAAGCCCCAGCTTTTTCGGATTGAGCAGGGCGACCTTGCGCTCGATCAGCCCCTCCTCCTGTAAGCGATGAATACGCCGCCAGCAGGGCGATTGCGATAACTCAACGTGCTCCGCCACTTCGGCAGCCGAGAGGTCGGCATTGTGCTGCAGCAAGCGAAGAATCTTGCGGTCGATAGCGCTTAATTTGATCTGCATGAATTGTGCTGATTTCTTATTGTTTTCGAATGATGAATGCAGACTAGCAGAACATTTCCTTCAATTTAGAAAGAAAAATCCTAAGCAAAACCTTCACTCTTTTGCTTCGCACTGTGCGTCGGGTCAGATCCTGACTTTCCGGTCTGGCTTGCTTCCAAGGCTAAAAACAAGAGAGAAATGAAATGCCGATTTTTACTCACCCAGAATTTGATCAGCATGAACAAGTCCAGTTCTGTCACGACAAAGCCACCGGGCTCAAGGCCATCATTGCAGTACACAACACGCGTTTGGGCCCGGCTCTGGGCGGATGCCGCATGTGGCCCTATGCCGATGAGCAGCAGGCCTTGAACGATGTACTGCGCTTGTCCCGTGGCATGACTTACAAATCGGCGCTGGCCGGGTTGCCCTTGGGCGGAGGCAAGGCGGTGATCATTGCTGATCCGCGTAAAGACAAGAGCCCGGCGTTGTTTCAGGCCATGGGAGCGTTTGTCGAGAGTTTGGGCGGGCGTTACATCACGGCCGCAGATTCGGGTACCGGGGTCGCCGAAATGGCTTTGATGGGCCAACGCACTCGCCACGTGGTGGGTGCAGGTACCCGCGAACAGCTGGGAGGGGGCATTCGCAGCGGAGATCCGTCCCCTGCAACGGCCCTTGGGGTGTTTATCGGCCTGCGTGAAGCGGTCTTGCAACGGCTGGGTCGTGCCGATCTGACAGGCTTGCGAGTGGCGGTCCAGGGCCTGGGGCAAGTGGGTTTCAACCTTGCGCAGCAGTTAAGGGCTGCGGGTGCCGAGCTCTGGGTACACGACATCCAGGAGGCTAACGTGCGTCGTGCAGTCGATGAGCTGGGTGCTCACGCAGTGGGTGCTCAAGACATTTACGGCCTGGACGTTGATGTGTTCTCGCCGTGTGCGATGGGCGCCATCATCAACGGCGAAACGCTGCAGTTGCTGCAGGCCCCCGTGATTGCCGGTGCCGCCAATAACCAGCTGGCCAAAGCCTCTCATGCCGATGTGTTGTGGCGACGCGGTTGCCTGCATGCGCCGGACTACGCGATCAATGCGGGTGGCATTATTGATGTGTCCTACGAGTACACCGGGGGTTCGCCTGAACAGGTACGTCGGCACGTCGAAGGCATTGGTGACACCTTGCGTCAGATCTTCCTGCGAGCCAAAGCTGAGGATCGCAACACTACTAATATTGCCGACAGCCTCGCTCAGGAGCGCCTGAACGCATGATTGAAAGGCGTTGGCTCACAGGGTCTGTTGTGTAGTCGTGTTGCGCCGCCAGCACGATCAAATCTCAACCGATCCAGGTGAATCAGCCAGCGCCTTTTGGCCTTTCAGCGCACAGACACTTGCTGAACATCCAGCGCTTTGTCCAGCAGCATCTTGGCTGACTCGGCAAAGTGCGCCACGCTCAGGAACAGGTCGCGAGGAGAGCCCTGCTGGCTCTCGGCTGCGCCATGCGCGGTAGCAATCGCACACCGCAGATAATCCGATGCATTGACCATCGCTTCTTCCTGGCTCAGATCGCTGCGCACGATGAACAGTTTTTTCTCGAAAAACTGCTGAGAAACAGCTGGTTTCAAATAATAGTCGAGCGCCCGCTGGGTAGCGGCGCTGTCCTTCAAGGCTTCGAGCTCAATATCCGCCTCGGTTTGCGGGGTTATTTTTGTGATAGGAGTCATGATTTGCCTGCGTTCTAAGATTAATCGAATCAGCCATCAGCAGATTAGTACATAAGGTATTTTTGGAATTGATATAAATAATACCGAATGTGTATTGTTGGCTCGAATTCAATCCGTATTGTTCGGCTGATGGATAAATGGATCGCTTTAGTCAGAACCAAATTGCGCGAGCTCAAGCTCACCCAAGAAAAACTAGCCGAACGCGTCGGGGCATCTCAGGGCGGTGTGGGTCATTGGCTCAATAAACGCCGTCAACCCGACCTGCCAACGATGAACAAGGTGCTGCACGCCCTCGGGCTGGAGCACCTTGAAGTTGCCCTGGTGATTCGCGATCGCAGTGCTGCAAACGAGGACACGTCCGCGGACGACTATGCCTTCGATATTACGTCTGCGTTTCGATACCCGGTCGGTAACTGGGTGACGGCAGGGCAGGTTAACGAGCAGGCGCAAGAGACGGGCTATGAACGCGGCGAGGCGTTCGAGGTCAGTGACCATTACGCCAAAGGTGCAGCGTTCTGGTTGCAAGTGAGGGGCGATGCAATGACCGCTCCGATAGGTATCAGCGTTGCACAAGGGATGATGATTCTGGTCGACCCCGACATTGAACCCGAACCCGGAAAAATGGTGGTGGCCCGTACCCCGGGCTCGGAAGAAGCCACGTTTCGCCAGTTGATGGAGGAGAGCGGTCAGCTCTACCTCAAGCCTTTGAACCCGACATATCCCAAGACAGTGTTTGATGAGCACTGCCGGATTATCGGAGTGGTAGTGCAGGCTACTACCAAGCTCTAGGGGCAGTGGCCGGGTTGTTGCGGGCCGGAATAAAAAAGGCGGACCTTTTACAGAGGTCCGCCTTTTTTGGGCGCTGCGTTTACGTCAGTTCAACCAGCACCGTGCCTTCGCTGACCATCTCACCTTCCTGGCAAAACAGCGCTTTCACCACGCCATCGTGAGGCGCGCGCAGGCTGTGCTCCATTTTCATCGCCTCTAGTACTACCAACTGGGTGCCGGCTTCGACCGTTTGCCCGGCCTCAACCAGTATTCGCACAATGCTGCCGTTCATGGGGGCGTTCAAGCCACCCTGCGGGGCATGGCTGGCGCCTGCCGCGGCAATCGGGTCATAGGCCTCGATACTATGCAGCTCGCCCTCCCAGCGCAGATACAGCGTATCGGCGCGACGAATTGCCAGATGCAGGCGACGCACGCCGTTGTGTTCAATCTGCAACTGTTCCTCGTGCAGGACCGCTGACGGCGCGTGGAGGTTGACGGTGTGTTGCTCGCCGTTGCAACTCAAGGCCAGCAGGGTATGGGCAGGCAGGCCGCAGCGAAAACCGTTGCCGGTGGACCAGGGCGAAGCCGGGTCATCTGCGCGTACCGCCTGTGTCTGACTTTGTCGAAAAGCCTGGCCCGCTGCGGACCAAAATGCTGTGGGTAAAGGCTGGGCTGCAGGCAGTAACTGCTCCTGGTAGCGCGGGATGAACCCTGTATCCAGTTCGGCCGCAGCAAAGGCCGGGTGGCCGATGATGCGGCGTAAAAAAGCCAGGTTGGTTTTCAAACCACCAATGGCGAACTCATCAAGCATCGCCAGCAGCCGCAAGCGCGCCTGTTCACGGTCTTCCCCCCAGGCAATCAACTTGCCCAGCATGGGATCGTAGAACGGCGAAACCTCGTCACCTTCGCTGACCCCGCTATCGACGCGGCGGCCCGGCCCGGCGGCAGACTCGCGGTACACCTCAAGACGTCCTGTTTGGGGCAGAAAATCATTGCCCGGGTCTTCGGCATACAGGCGCACTTCAATGGCATGGCCGCGCAACGGCACCTCTGCCTGGCTGATGGGCAGCGCCTCACCACGTGCCACGCGAATTTGCCAGGCCACCAGATCCAGCCCGGTAATGGCTTCTGTCACCGGATGCTCCACTTGCAGGCGGGTGTTCATCTCCATAAAGAAGAACTCGCCCCGGGCATCCAGCAAAAACTCCACGGTGCCCGCACCGACATAACCAATGGCCTGTGCGGCCCGCACGGCGGATTCGCCCATGGCCTGGCGCTGTTCAATACTGAGGCCAGGGGCCGGGGCTTCTTCAACGACCTTTTGGTGGCGACGCTGAATCGAACAGTCGCGCTCATTGAGGTACAGGCAGTTGCCGTGCCGGTCGGCGAAAATCTGGATCTCGACGTGGCGTGGCTTGAGCACATACTTTTCTACCAGCATGCGCGCATCGCCAAATGAGGACAGCGCTTCGCGCTGGGCCGAGGCCAGGGCTTCACCCAGCTCGCTGACGTCCTCGACAACTTTCATTCCTTTGCCGCCGCCACCGGCCGTGGCCTTGAGCAATACCGGGTAGCCGATAGCCTCGGCTGCAACGCGGAAAGTTTCCAGATCCTGCGCTTCACCGTGATAGCCCGGTACCAGTGGCACCCCGGCAATTTCCATCAGCGCCTTGGCCGCCGATTTGCTGCCCATGGCATCAATCGCCGAGGCGGGTGGGCCGAGAAAAACCAGACCGGCATCCTCAATTGCCCGTGCGAAACCTGCGTTTTCGGACAAGAAGCCGTAGCCCGGATGAATTGCCTGCGCACCACTGGCTTTGGCTGCAGCAATAATTTTGTCGATTTTCAGGTAGCTGTCGGCCGCCTTGTTGCCCCCCACATCGACGCAGATATCAGCCTCGCGGCAATGCCGTGCGTCGCGGTCGGTGGCGCTGTGGACAGCCACGGTGGTCAAGCCCAAAGACTTGGCCGTGCGCATCACCCGGCAGGCTATTTCGCCCCGGTTGGCCACCAGCACCGACGTAATCAGAGGCGCGCTCATGGGCGTGACTCCTGAGTAGAGGTGTCGGCCTGCCAGCTTGGCGCACGCTTTTGCAGAAACGCGCGCAAGCCTTCCTGCCCTTCGGGGCTGACCCGAATCCGGGCAATGGCATTCTCGCAGTAGCGGCGAATGGCCGGGGTGGGTGCGCCATGGCTGACTTCACGCAGCAAGTCCTTGCACGAACGCATGGCCTGCGGGCTATTGAGCAGCAAGTTGTCGATCCACAGCTCGATTTGCTGTTCCAGCTCGGCCACGGGGTAGCTTTCACTGAGCAGCCCCAATTCACGGGCGCGCTCACCGCTGAAGCGCTCCGCAGTCAGGGCATAACGGCGTGCGGCGCGCTCGCCGATGGCTTGCACCACGAATGGACTGATCACGGCTGGCGCCAGGCCAATCCGGACTTCGGACAGGCAGAACTGAGCATCATTGGCCCCGATGGCCATATCACAGGCACTGATCAGCCCCAGCGCACCGCCATAGGCCGCGCCTTGCACCACCGCCATGGTCGGGATTTTCAGCTTGGCCAGGTTGTACATCAGCTCTGCCAGGTGTCGGGCGTCATCAAGGTTGGTGTGATAGTCGAGCTCGGCTGACTGTTGCATCCACGCCAGGTCGGCGCCGGCGCTGAAATGTTTTCCACGTCCACGCAGCACCAGAAAACGCAGATTTGGATCGCCTTGCACGGCGTCCAGCGCCAAGATCAGTTCGCGGATCATCTCGGCATTGAAGGCGTTGTTCTTTTGCTCGCGACTCAACCACAGGGTGGCAAACCCCCGGGGGTCGTTGTGCAGTTCCAGGGTGTTGAAATCGATCATGTCCGTCAGTCCTTAAATGGATGTAGGCGCTGGCTCGCCAGCGATGCAGGCACCGGGCGGGTTACATGCGCAACACACCAAAGCGCGTGGCTTCGATGGGTGCGTTCAACGCGGCCGACAGACCCAGGGCCAAGACGTCACGGGTTTGCGCCGGATCGATTACGCCGTCATCCCACAACCGGGCGCTGGAGTAGTAGGGGTGGCCTTGATGTTCGTACTGGTCAAGGATCGGCTGTTTGATACCGGCTTCTTCCGCGCTGGAAAAAACCAGGCCATTGCGTTCGGCCTGCTCGCGCTTGACTTGCACCAGAACGCCTGCGGCCTGTTCGGCGCCCATCACGCCGATTCGCGCGTTAGGCCACATCCACAGAAAGCGCGGGTCATAAGCACGGCCGCACATGCCGTAGTTACCGGCGCCAAAGCTGCCGCCGATGATCACTGTGAATTTGGGGACCCTGGCGCAGGCTACTGCGGTCACCAGCTTGGCCCCGTGTTTGGCGATGCCGCCGGCTTCGTATTTTTGCCCGACCATAAAGCCGGTGATGTTTTGCAGAAAGATCAACGGAATGCCGCGCTGGCATGCCAGTTCAATGAAGTGCGCGCCTTTTTGTGCCGATTCGGCAAACAGAATGCCGTTGTTGGCCAGGATCGCGACCGGGTAACCATGCAAATGCGCAAAGCCGCACACCAGCGTAGTGCCGAACAGGGCCTTGAACTCATCGAATACCGAACCGTCCACCAGCCGCGCGATCACTTCACGTACATCAAAGGGCTGCTTGGGGTCGGCAGGGACGATGCCATACAGTTCTTCAGTGCTGTACAGCGGTGCCAGCGGTGCACGTTGCTGCACCTGGCCGAGCTTGCGCCAATTGAGATTGGCTACGCTGCGCCGTGCCAGAGCCAAGGCGTGCTCATCACTTTCGGCGTAATGGTCGGCCACTCCCGAAATTTTGCAGTGCACATCGGCGCCTCCCAGGTCTTCAGCACTGACTACTTCGCCGGTCGCGGCTTTTACCAGTGGCGGGCCGGCGAGGAAAATCGTCGCTTGCTGGCGCACCATGATGGCTTCGTCAGCCATGGCCGGTACATACGCACCACCCGCCGTGCAGGAGCCCATCACCACGGCGATTTGCGGGATGCCTGCGGCGCTCATGTTGGCCTGATTGAAGAAGATCCGGCCGAAGTGCTCACGGTCGGGGAACACCTCATCCTGGCGCGGCAGATTGGCCCCGCCCGAGTCCACCAGGTAGATACATGGCAGGCGGTTCTGCTCGGCAATGGTCTGCGCGCGCAAGTGTTTTTTAACCGTTAACGGGTAATACGACCCACCTTTGACCGTGGCATCGTTGGCCACAATCATGCATTCCACACCTTCGACCCGGCCAATGCCGGCGATTATTCCGGCCGCGGGAACGTCTTCGCCGTAAACACCATAAGCGGCCAGCTGACTGAGCTCGAGAAACGCAGAGCCGCTGTCCAGCAAGCGATCGATACGCTCGCGGGGCAGTAACTTGCCACGTGATGTGTGGCGTTCCTGGGCCTTGGCGCCGCCACCTTGTTGTACCTGGTTGAGCAGGGTATGCAGGGCATCAACCTGGGTGAGCATGGCGTCGCGATTGGTCAGGAAGTCGGCCGAACGCGGGTTGACTGTCGTATGCAGGATGGACATGCGCGCTCCTTAGCGAGTTTCGTTAAACAGTTCGCGGCCAATCAGCATGCGGCGGATTTCGCTGGTGCCTGCGCCGATTTCATACAGCTTGGCATCACGCAACAGACGTCCGGCAGGGAATTCATTGATATAGCCGTTACCGCCCAGAATCTGGATCGCATCGAGGGCCATCTGGGTGGCGCGTTCAGCGCTGTACAAAATCACTCCGGCTGCGTCCTTGCGTGTGGTTTCTCCACGCTCGCAAGCGGCTGCAACAGCGTACAAATAAGCGCGGCTGGCATTGAGTTGGGTGTACATGTCCGCGACCTTGCCCTGGATCAGCTGAAACTCGCCGATGCTCTGGCCGAACTGTTTGCGGTCGTGGATATAAGGCACCACCAGATCCATGCACGCTTGCATGATCCCGGTGGGGCCGCCCGAAAGCACCACGCGTTCGTAGTCCAGTCCGCTCATCAGGACTTTAACGCCGGCGTTCAGAGGGCCCAGCAGGTTTTCTTCAGGGACTTGAACGTCATCGAAAAACAGTTCGCCGGTGTTCGAGCCGCGCATGCCGAGCTTGTCGAAGTGCTTGCCACGGCTGAAGCCTTTCCAGTCGCGCTCGACGATAAATGCACTGATGCCATGGGCATTTTTCTCGATGTCGGTTTTGGCGTAGATCACGTAGGTATTGGCATCCGGGCCATTGGTGATCCAGGTTTTACTGCCATTGAGCACAAAGTGGTCGCCGCGCTTGTCGGCCCGCAGCTTCATGGAAACCACATCGGAGCCCGCGTTCGGCTCACTCATGGCCAATGCGCCGACGTGTTCGCCACTGATCAGTTTGGGCAGGTATTTAAGCTTCTGTGCGTGGGTGCCGTTGCGGTTGATCTGGTTGACGCACAGGTTTGAGTGAGCGCCGTAGGAGAGGGCGACGGAGGCCGAGCCCCGGCTGATTTCTTCCATCGCAACCACGTGGGCCAGATAGCTGAGCCCGGTGCCGCCGTATTCTTCTGCAACAGTGATACCCAGCAGACCCATGTCCCCGAACTTTCGCCACATGTCCGCCGGGAACAGGTTGTCTTTGTCGATTTGCGCCGCCCGTGGGGTCAGTTCGGCGGCAACGAAGGCTTGCACCTGATCGCGCAGCATGTCGATGGTTTCGCCAAGGGCGAAGTTCAAAGTCGGGTAGCTCATGGGGCACCTTGATCGTTGTTCTTGTAGGAGGCGTGTGCAGCGTCGCCATTGATAACCTTTACGTTAACGTAAGCTTGGAGGCTTGGGCTGTCAATGACCTTTACGTTAACGTCAACTTGAGGCAGAGTCATTGCTGCTCGTCAATGAGGTGGCGCAGCATGCGCCGTACCCATGCTCCCAAAACAATCACAAGAGGAGTTTTCATGAAGCCACATTCTGCCCCCAGTTACAGTCAGGGCGCTCAGGACAAACCGCTGCTGACGATGACCATCGGTCAGGCTTTCGATCACACCGCCGCACGCTATTGCGATAGCGACGCGCTGGTGGTGTGCCATCAACAGCAGCGTTACACCTGGGGGCAACTGGCTCAGGCGGTTGACCTGTGTGCCAGAGGGCTGCTGGCATTGGGTTTGCAGGCGGGAGACCGGCTGGGAGTATGGGCACCCAACTGTGTCGAATGGTTCTTGTGCCAGTTTGCCAGCGCAAAAATCGGGGTGGTCCTGGTTAACATCAACCCCGCATACCGGGCCTCTGAACTGGAATATGTACTTAAACAGTCGGCGTGTCAGTGGCTGGTCTGTGCCGGTGCATTCAAGACTTCCAACTATCACGCCATGCTCCAGGAGCTGATTGCGCCGCTGGCCGATTCGTCGGCGGGGCAGTTGGTGAGTGAGCATTTTCCCGAACTACGCGGCGTCATCAGCCTTGATGCTCAGCCCCCTGCCGGCTTTTTGCCGTGGTCGCAACTGAGCACGCTGGGCGCCGGGGTTACTGTCGACCAACTGTATAACCGTCAAGCCGGTGTGCGCCCCGATCAACCGGTGAACATTCAGTACACCTCGGGTACTACGGGGTTTCCAAAGGGGGCGACCCTCAGCCATCACAACATCCTCAACAATGGCTATATGGTAGGCGAAAGCCTGGGGCTGACGGCCAACGACCGGTTGGTGATTCCGGTACCGCTGTACCACTGTTTTGGCATGGTGATGGGCAATCTGGGATGCGTGACCCATGGCACCACCATGATTTATCCCAGTGAAGCCTTTGATCCCGGTTTGACCCTGCAAGCGGTTGCCCAAGAGCGGGCAACGGCGCTGTACGGTGTGCCCACCATGTTCATCGCCATGCTCGACCACCCGAAGCGTGCTGAATTTGACCTCTCGAGCTTGCGCACGGGGATCATGGCCGGAGCCACCTGCCCGATTGAGGTGATGCGCCGGGTCATCAGCGAGATGCACATGGGGGAGGTACAAATTGCCTACGGCATGACTGAAACCAGCCCGGTATCGATGCAGACCGGCCCTGCAGATGACCTCGAATTACGCGTTACCACCGTAGGACGAACTCAGCCACAACTGGAGAACAAGCTGATCGACACTGACGGCAACGTTGTTGGGCGGGGTGAGATCGGTGAGTTGTGTACCCGGGGATACAGCGTGATGCTGGGGTACTGGAACAACCCGCAAGCGACCCGCGAGTCAATCGACAGCGAAGGCTGGATGCATACCGGGGACCTGGCACAAATGGATGAGCAGGGGTATGTGCGCATCGTCGGGCGCAACAAGGACATGATTATTCGTGGCGGCGAAAACATATATCCGCGGGAGCTGGAAGAGTTCTTTTTCACCCACCCGGCGGTGGCAGATGTGCAGATTGTGGGTATCCCCGACGCCCGATACGGCGAGGAGATCGTTGCCTGGATCAAGTTTCATCCGGGTCATACGGCCAACGAGCTGGAACTGCAAACCTGGTGCAAGTCGCGTATCGCACACTTCAAGACGCCGCGTTACTTCAAGTTTGTGGATGTGTTTCCGATGACGGTGACCGGCAAGATCCAGAAATTCAAAATGCGTGAAATCAGCATTCAGGAACTTGGCACACCGTAAGGCTTGCTCAACGCCCTCTAGGGGCAAGCTTGCCTCGCGACAGGATCAGTACGGGGGTCGCTGAAGCCGTTGCTCGACCATCCCCATCGCGAGGCAAGCTCGCTCCTGCAGCAAAACGGGGATTACAGACAACACAAAGGGGAGCCGAGGCTCCCCTTTAATATGTCGTTGCGTGCTCTTTTTTTATTATTGAGGGGCGGTCTATTGTTGTTTTTGGAACCGTGGCCCTTTGTTACTGTTTTGTGCGATCCCCATGCGGGATCAAGAGCAAACGTATTTTTTTGAGCGCTGATCCACTTTCATCACTGGCTATCAAACCTGTGATCCAACCTGTGCGGGTGCTACCTGAAGGTAGTTTTATTATTCTCTGCCCGGTTGCGAGGTGGCTTTTGGCTCCTCGGAAAAGTAAACCTTCTCCAAAAAAATCTGTTAGCTGCGTCTCTGCCGTGTTGTTTTTGTTATGTCAGAGTCGTTTCGTATTGTTTTTATTATGTTGCTGCGGTTTTTATTCTTGTTATGCCATAGAGATAGCAGGAGCCGTGCCAACTTTTAAAAACCCTTATAAATCAAAGGCTTGGTTTTTCAGGCAATAAAAAACCGGCCATTGTGCTGGCCGGTTTGTTTCCGTGTTACTCGTTTAGGGGATGACGAGGTAACACTCAGGCACATTTTTTAGCCCTGGCGCGCTTTCGCGACCCGCGACCCGGTAACACGGCCCAGCACTTTGCAGATGTGCTCGCCGGCCAGTAACAGTTTGTCCATGTCGACGCCGGTATCGATGCCCATGCCGTTGAGCATGTACAACACGTCTTCGGTGGCCACGTTACCGCTTGCTCCCTTGGCATACGGGCAGCCGCCCAGCCCTGCGACAGAGCTGTCAAACACCGCAATACCCTCTTGCAGGCTGGCGTAGATATTGACCAGCGCCTGGCCATAGGTGTCATGGAAATGCCCGGCGAGCTTCTCTCGCGGCACATGGGCCGTTACCGCTTCAAACATTGCCCGTGTTGCCGTCGGAGTGCCGGTGCCGATGGTGTCGCCCAGAGAAACCTCGTAACAGCCCATGGCATAGAGCTCTTGTGCCACTGCTGCGACCTGTTGCGGCGCGACCTGGCCTTCATAGGGGCAACCGAGCACGCAGGAAACGTAGCCGCGCACACTGATGCCGTGCTGGCGGGCGGCGTCGATGATGGGGATAAACCGCTCCAGGCTCTCGCTGATCGAACAATTGATGTTGCGTTGCGAGAACGCTTGCGAGGCAGCGGCAAATACGGCGACTTCTTTTACCCCCGCCGCCACGGCGTCTTCAAATCCGCGCAGGTTGGGCGTCAGAGCGCCATAGACCACACCGGGCTTGCGCTGGATCCGGGCAAAGACTTCGGCAGAACCGGCCATTTGCGGCACCCACTTGGGCGACACAAAACTGCCGACTTCTATGTAGCCAAGCCCGGCCTCGGTCAGGGCGTTAACCAGATGCACCTTGTCCGCCACGCTGATGGGCAGGGATTCATTTTGCAGACCGTCGCGCGGGCCGACTTCAATCAGGCGCACATGGGTAGGAAGCGTCATGGGGATTCACCGTATTTATTGTTTGTGCCCCCTGGGGGAGCTGGCTTGCCAGCGGGCGCCGAAGGATTACCCGGCCCGGGTCCCGCATGATCTTCAGCGTCAGGAGGCTGTCTGGTTCTTTATGGTTTGTTCAAGGGCGTGGACGCAGCGTTCTTCAGCAGTGTCGAGTTCGAGCTGCATATGTTGAATGTCCAGCAATTGCTGCTCCAGCTGCTCACGGCGCTCGGCGATTTTGGCCAGCATGCTGTTCAATTGTTTTTGATTGCCGCTGGTGGGGTCGTAAAGCTCAATCAGCTCGCGGCATTCGGCCAGTGAAAAACCGATGCGCTTGCCGCGCAAAATCAATTTCAGGCTGACCTTGTCCCGTGCTGAATACACGCGTTCCTGGCCGCGTCGTTCGGGAGCGAGCAAGCCCTGTTCTTCATAAAAGCGGATGGCCCGGGTGGTGATGTCGAGCTCGCGGGCAAGGTCGGAAATACTGTACGTCTGGCTGCTCATGGGCGGGCTCTTAAGAAATCATGGGCTTAAGCTACTGGTTGCTTGACGTTTACGTCAAGCAAGCTGGCGGCCCCGGCTTTATTTTCCTGGATGACCTGCTGTTGGCACACCTCAATCAGTTGCTCGCGCATCCAGCGATTGGCCGGGTCTTGCTCAGTGCTTTCATGCCAGTACAAATGGGTCTCCACGTTGGGCAGTTCGTTGAGGGGCAACTTCACAAAATGCAGGGCATGGCGTCGGGCAAAACGTTCGGGCACGGTCATGACCATGTCGGTTTGTTGCAACACATTGGAGGCCATCAGGTAATGCTGCGAGCGCAGGGTGATCTTGCGCTGCAGGCCCATTTTGCCCAGCGCCAGGTCAACTTCTCCCAGGCCATTGCGGCGGGTCGAAATATGAATATGGGTCAACGCCAGATACTCATCGAGGCTGATCACGGGCTTGCCAGCCAATGGATGGCCCTGACGCATGGCACAGACGTAACGGTCTTCCATTAACTTGACGTGGCGTACTTGCGGGTCGGTATTGAGCGGCGCATCCACGGCGAAATCCAGGCGTCCGGCAGCCAGGTCGCTGGTGGTCTCACGTCGGTGCGAAAGAAAACTCTCAATCACCACAGCAGGTGCCTGACGCCGCAAGCGTTGAAACAGCGGGGGCAAAATCACTGCCTCGGTCAGGTCGGTCATGCTCATCCGGAAGGTTTTGCTGGCTTGCAGGGGGTTGAAGGTGCGGCTTTCCTGGACCGACACACGTAACAGGGCCAGGGCACTGCGCACCGGGCTGATAATGTTCTGCGCCATTGGCGTAGGCACCATGCCCTGGGCCGTGCGCACGAACAACGGGTCGTTAAAGCTCTCGCGCAGGCGAGCCAGGGCGTTGGATACCGCCGGCTGAGTGATACCGATGATCTGTCCGGCGCGAGTCAGATTGGCCTCGGTGTAGATGGCGTCGAAGACGATAAACAGATTCAGGTCAACCTTGTTCAGATTCATGGCTCAGAGCTCTTGTTTTAGAAAGTCGGGCTCGCGAATCATATATTGCTTATGAATGGTAATACACGCGGTAAATAGGCAGGGTAAATGGTAGGTGGCTGTTCTAGCATCGGGCATCACTTCTCGATATTTCCGGTAAAAGGTAGCCACCCATGGATTTCGCTTATTCCCCGAAAGTTCAGGCACTGCGCGAGCGCGTGACTGCGTTTATGGACGCTCATGTGTACCCGGCCGAGGCGATTTTCGACCGGCAAGTGGCTGAAGGTGATCGCTGGCAGCCAACTGCGGTCATGGAAGAGTTGAAACTCAAGGCCAAGGCCGAAGGGCTGTGGAACCTGTTTTTGCCTGAATCGGACCTGGGCGCGGGGCTGACGAATCTGGAGTACGCGCCGCTGGCTGAAATCATGGGCCGTTCGATGCTCGGGCCGGAGCCGTTCAACTGCTCGGCGCCGGATACCGGCAATATGGAAGTACTGGTGCGCTACGCCAGCGAGCAGCAAAAGCAGCAATGGCTTGAGCCGCTGCTGCGTGGTGAGATTCGTTCAGCGTTTGCCATGACCGAGCCCGATGTTGCTTCGTCCGATGCGACCAATATGGACGCCCGGGCTGTTCGCGACGGCGACGAGTGGGTGATCAACGGCCGCAAATGGTGGACCTCGGGTGCCTGTGACCCGCGTTGCAAAATCCTGATCTTCATGGGCTTGAGCAATCCCGGGAACCCGCGCCATCAGCAGCATTCGATGATCCTGGTGCCCGTCGACACGCCGGGGGTGAAAATCGTACGGCCATTGCCGGTATTCGGATACGACGATGCGCCCCACGGGCATGCCGAAGTGTTGTTCGATAACGTGCGGGTGCCCTACGAAAACGTGTTGCTGGGCGAAGGGCGCGGTTTTGAGATTGCCCAAGGCCGTCTTGGCCCGGGGCGCATTCACCATTGCATGCGCTCAATCGGCATGGCCGAGCGGGCACTGGAATTGATGTGCAAACGCTCACTGTCGCGCACGGCCTTTGGTAAACCGCTGGCGCGGCTGGGTGGCAATATCGACAAAATTGCCGACTCGCGAATGGAGATCGATATGGCCCGGCTGCTGACACTGAAGGCCGCGTACATGATGGACACGGCGGGTAATAAAATCGCAAAAAGCGAAATTGCTCAGATCAAGGTCATTGCCCCCAACGTGGCACTGAGGGTGATTGACCGGGCCATTCAGATCCATGGCGGCGCAGGGGTTTCGGGAGACTTCCCGTTGGCCTACATGTATGCAATGCAACGTACCCTGCGCCTGGCTGACGGGCCGGATGAAGTGCATCGGGCCGCTGTGGGCAAGTTTGAGCTGGATAAGTACGCTGATCTGCAGGCGTAAAGCATGACTCTTGCCAGCGATGCCATCGCTGGCAAGCCAGCTCCTACAAGCGTATTGCCGGCTCAATACACCCAGACTTCAACCCGGCGATTCTTGATACGGCCTTCATCTTCGGTGTTGGCCGCCACTGGCATCTGCGCGCCGTAACCCCGGATCTCGCGCAGCACTACAGCGCTTTTGACCAGCTCGCGGCGTACTGCCATGGCTCGCAGTTTCGACAGCAGTTGTGCGCGTTCGGGGTCGTCCTTGGCATCGCCAAAACCCACCAGTGTCACTTGTCTGTCGAGCTTGCCGTTGGCCTTTAAATAGTCGGCCACCCGCAGCAAATCCTGACGCGCCTTGTTGTCCAGCGAGGCGCTGCCTTCCTCAAAGCGGAAATTGACTGACAAACGCTGCGCCTGTGTGGTCAACGTCTGGTAGTCCCGGGGCATATGCGCGCCGGGGGTCACGCTAGTGGCCTGGACGCTTTGCGCGACAAAACCGTTTTGCGCCACGATGGCCTGACCCTGTGCACTTTGGGTGAAGCTAATCAGTGCCCGGGCCCATGGATTATGGATGGCCGGGGGCAGGTAGAAGTACAGGCGCCGTGACAGCGGGTAATCTTCGCTGGCAATCAAACTGTTGAGCGGCAACATCGGTTGTGACAGCCCGTCGACGATAGCCACGGGTTTGGCTGCGCGGATGTAAGGCAAACCGATAAAACCGATGCCCTGAGGGTCATTGCTGACTGCATCCGACAACTGTTCACTGGACTCGAAACGCTGTGCGTTATGGCTTAGAGGGTTCCCGCTACGGCTGAGCACCAACTCTTTAAAAATCTCCCAGGTGCCGGACTGCTCATCACGGGCATATAAATGAATCGGGCCGGCAATACCGCCCAGAGCCTCCCATGTGGAAATCTGGCCGCTGAATATCTGTGCCAGTTGCTCGGTATTCAATTGATTAAGCGGATTGTCCGGGTGAAGGATAATTGCCAGTCCGTCGATGGCGATGATTTGCTCGGCATCCGGGCTCTTCAGGTCGCCCAGGGCTTCGAGTTCAACCAGTTCACGGTCCTTGATCGGCCGTGAGGACGCTATCAGATCCGCCTTCCCGGCCTTGAGTGCGGCAAACCCGGTGCCGGAACCGTGGGCTGCCACATCCACCCGCACTTGCTGGCCCGACGCGTCGGTGCCGACAATGCTGTGCTCGTTGGGAGGGGATGCCGGGACGCTGTGAATGTCGTGCAAACCTTGCTGTGCCAGCATGGCCTGTACCAGCGCCGGCCCAAGATTGGCGCCAATGGTATTTGAACCCTGAATCCGCAAGTCCGCGGCAATGGCCAGGCTGGTGATCGCCCAGAGCAGGGTTAGCGACATAAAGCGCAGCATCAGCGGGCACCTTCCTGGAGCCATAGAAGTGCCAGCAATTTAAATCAGATGTGTTTCAGCCCGATGACACAGGTCCAGGCCCCGGGCTTTGTGGTGGCTGTCACCTTCGTCCCAAAACCCTGCAGGAGCAAGCTTCTCAAGAATGGCGCGTTCACTCGCTAAGCAATACGGGCTCGATAAAAAGCTCGCGAGCACGCTTGCTCCTGCACCGGGTCAGCTTAATTCCAGCCAGATCGGTGCATGGTCCGAGGGCTTTTCCATGGCGCGCAGGTCGTAGTCGACACCGGCAGCCTTGATGCGTGGCACCAGCCCCCGGGAAGCCAGAATGACGTCGATGCGCAGGCCGCGCTTGGGCTCGTCTTCGAAACCACGGCTGCGATAGTCAAACCAGCTGAAGCGATCAGTCACATCCGGGTGCAGGTAGCGGAAGCTGTCCACCAACCCCCAACCTTTAAGACGTTCCATCCACTCGCGCTCTTCAGGCAAAAAGCTGCACTTGCCGGTTTTTAGCCAGCGCTTGGCGTTGTCCGGGCCGATGCCGATGTCACAGTCTTGCGGGGAAATATTGATATCGCCCATCACGATCAATGGCTGCTCGTTGCTGAACTGGCTCTCGAGCAATTGTTGCAGGTCGCTGTAAAAGCGCTGCTTGGCCGGGAACTTGGTGGGGTGATCGCGGCTTTCGCCCTGTGGGAAGTAACCATTCATGATGGTCACCGGCTGGCCGTTTTCGTCAGCGAACGTGCCCCAGATAAACCGCCGCTGAGCATCTTCTTCATCGCTGGCGAAGCCTTTGTGCAATTCAAGCGGCGCCTGGCGAGAGAGCAGGGCGACCCCGTAATGACCTTTCTGCCCATGAAAGTGCACGTGATAGCCCAGCGCTTCGATATCGGCGAGGGGGAACTGATCGTCATGGACTTTGGTTTCTTGCAGGCCGATCACGTCGGGCTGATGTTTTTCGATCAGCGCTGCCAGCTGATGCGGCCGAGCGCGCAGGCCATTAATGTTGAAGGAAACAATTTTCATGGGCGGGCAGTCCTGGGTAAAACTGCGATGTTAGCGGCCAGCGTGCAGTGGGGCAAATGCGCTGCTAACGTAGGATGCACGTGGTCACGATTGAACTGTTGTGGCCCCCGGAGGCTCGTACTCACTAGAAGTGCCGCCATCCGCCAGGGAGATTAACTGTCATGACGCAAACGTCGAACGCTGCCAGCCAGATTCAAATGCTCGACAGCGGCTATTCAAGGGAAGCACGTTCTTTGCTTTACCAGGCTTATCGCCATGAACCGACGTTCCGTTACTTGTTTGAGGCGCAGCATCGAGGCTACGAACAACGGGTCCGGGCCACGGTCCGGGAGTTGGTCAAACAGCATTTTTTGCAGGACTTGCCCGCGCTGGGCCTGCTGGTCAATGACCGTCTTGTGGGCATCGCCCTGATCGCACCGCCTCAGCGGCGCCTGGGCATTACCGAAAGCTGGGCGTGGCAATTGCGCATGCTGCTCAGCACCGGCCTGCGGTGCACGCGGCGCTATCTTGACTATCATCAGGCGGTCCAGGCCTGCGTGCCGGGCGATGCGGTACACATGCTGCCACTGTTGGGCATCCATCCAGAATTTCAAGGCTTGCACTATGGCGAACAGTTGCTTGAGGCCGTGCACAACTGGTGCGCTGAGGACAAACATTCCGAAGGCGTGGTGCTCGATACAGGCAACCCGCATTATCAGGACTTTTACAAACGCCAGGGTTATGTGGAAATCGGCGAAGTGGCGATCGGCCCGGTGCTCGAACACGTGTTCTTTCACGCCAACCCGCAGGTGTTACATACAGAGACAGCTTAAAAGCGGATTTGCGGGCATAGGTGCGCTCTATGCGCACTCCTGCCCGTGATAGCATTCGCGCCTATGAAGTCTCCAGGAAGATTTACCAGTGGTCTTGTCCTGCTGATCAGCAGCTTCGCGGCATTTGCCCAGAGCGAGTTGGTGGTCAAGGTCAAGCCGGCAAACAATGCCCTCAAGGCCAATGTGGAAGGCTATATCGGCAGCCTCGGCGATCGCGACGAGGCTGCCTTGCTGCGCTTCAAGCGTGGTGCCCAGGAGCAAGCGCTGAAAGCCTCCCAGGCCCTGGGATATTACCAACCCATCATTGAAGCCGAGGTCAGCCCCGGTGATCCGCCGCGCCTGGTGTTAAGCATTGATCCCGGTGAGCCGGTGCATCTGCGTAACGTCAATGTGCGCGTCGAAGGCCCGGCGGCCTCGCTCAAGGCTTTTCAAATCCCCGCCAGTGATGATCTAAAGCCCGGTGCGGTACTTAACCAGGGCAACTACGAACAAGCCAAACGGTTGATTCTGAACCGCGCCCTGCGCTACGGTTTTTTCAACGGTAAATTCATCAAGCACGAACTGCTGGTCGATCCTAAAGGCGGATTTGCCGATATCAATCTGGTCTACGAAAGCGGGCCGCGATACGTGCTCGGCAAAGTCAGTTTTGCCGGTGACGCCCCCTTCGATCAAATCCTGCTGCAACGCATGGTGCCCTTTAAACCCGACACCCCTTACGACTCGGAATTGATTGCCGAACTCAATCAAAACCTGCAAAGCAGCGGCTATTTTGAAGTCGTGCGCGTTGATGCTGCGCCGAGTACCGCGGTAGGGCAGGTGATTCCGGTCGACGTGGATCTGCAAACGCGCAAACCGCGCACCATGACTCTGGGTCTTGGTTATTCGACCGACACCGGGCCCCGAGGCAAAGCCAGCTGGACGCGCCATTGGGATAACCCGCGCGGTGACAGCTATGGCTTTGAATCTGAAATATCCCAGCCCAAGCAAAACGTCGGTGCCTGGTACGACATTCCCCTGGACCCGCCCCTGACCGACAAATTACGTCTGGCCGCTGGCTATCAGTACGAAGAAATTGCCAACACCGATACCCTGAGCAAATTGCTGACGGTGGGGCCGGAGTGGCACAGCAAGCTGGATAACGGCTGGACGCGGATTGTTTCGCTCAAGTGGCAGCGCGAAGAATATCGCCTGGGGGATGACGATGGCCTGAGTACATTGCTGATGCCGGGGGTGAGCTATTCGGTCCTGCGCAGTGATAACCGCATTGATCCGAGCCACGGCTACAGCATCAACACCGATGTCCGGGTGGCCAAGGAAGGTCTGATGTCGGACACCAACCTGTTGCATGGCGATATCAAGTTCAAAGCCCTGACCACCCTGTGGGACAAACACCGATTTCTGGGCCGTATCCAGTTTGGTGGCAGCGCAACTAACGGCTACAAGTCGATTCCGCCGTCCTTGCGTTTCTTCGCCGGTGGCGATCAAAGCGTACGGGGTTATGACTACCAGAGCCTGTCACCGAGAAACTCGGAAGGCGACCGCATCGGCGGGCGGTACATGCTGGCCGGCAGCCTCGAATACCAGTATCAGTTTGCTGAAAAATGGCGCTGGGCGACCTTTGTCGACCAAGGCAATGCGTTCAACACCCTGGACTTTCCAAGCCTGAAAACCGGGGTCGGTGTGGGCATTCGCTGGATCTCGCCAGTGGGCCCGATCCGTCTCGACCTGGCCCATGCGCTGGATGACGATGGCGGTGTCCGTTTGCACTTTTCGATGGGGCCTGAGCTGTGATTCGTGGTTTGAAAATAGTCGGCCTTGTGCTGTTGGCGTTGGTGTTGCTGGTGGTTATCGGTGTGGGTGTGATTCTCGGCACCCAGGCAGGCAGCCGCTGGGTATTGGGGCAAGTACCCGGTTTACAGGTGGACAACTTTGCCGGGCGTTTGGGCGGCCAGTGGAGCGCCGATCATTTGTTGTGGGAGCAAGGCACCAGCCGGGTCGAAGTTGACCGGCCGATTTTTGCCTGGTCACCGGGTTGTCTGACCCGCATGACGCTGTGTATCGACCAGTTGCAGGCCGACCGGGTCAGCCTGCAATTTCCTCCGGGCGAAGACAGCAGCAGCGGACCGGTCAGCTTGCCTGATCTCAAATTGCCGCTGGCAATCGAAGTCGGGGTCGTGAAAGTCGGCAATGTACTGTTCAACGGCATCGAGCAGCTCAAGGGCATGCAGATGGCGGCACAATGGACAGCCAAGGGTTTACAGATTGACTCGGTACATGTCGAACGTGACGACCTGAATGTGGAATTGTCCGGCTTGTTGCAGCCCAATGGCGACTGGCCGCTGACCCTGCAAGGCAACATCAACCTGCCTGCGCCGGATGGCAAGCCATTGGCACTGGCGCTTAAGGTCGATGGCAATGTGCGCAACACGCTGAACCTGACCGCGGATACCAGCGGTTATCTCAATGCTCACATCGCGGGCGAACTTCAGCCTTTGGCCGATAACCTGCCGGCGCAGTTGAAAATCACGTCGGAGCAGTTCAAGCCCGGCTTCGACCTGCCGGACACCTTGCAGCTCAATCAACTGGTGCTCACCGCCAAAGGCGATTTGAAGGACGGTTACGAACTCAATGGCAACGCCACCTTGCCGGCCGAAAATACTCCGGTGAACCTGCTGCTCAAAGGACGAGTGGATGCCAAGAGCGCGCAAGTCGCGGCACTGGAGTTGACCTCCGGCCCGCAGCAGCACTTGAAGCTTTCGGGGCAGGTGGACTGGCATGAGGGATTGAGTGCCGAGGCCAAAATCGACTGGCTGGAATTTCCCTGGCATAACCTTTATCCGGTTATCGCCAAGCCGGATGTGGATCTGCGTGCCTTCAGCGGCGAAGTCTCCTACCGCGACGGTAATTATCTGGGCAACTTCAAGGCCGACCTCGACGGCCCTGCAGGCAAGTTCAGCCTCAGCAGCCCGTTCAGTGGCGATCTGGGCAAAATCTTCCTGCCGGAGTTGAAGCTGGTTGCCGGCCAGGGCAAAGCCGAGGGCCATGTGAATGTTCAATTTGCCGACGGTGTTGCCTGGGATACCGCGCTGGACTTGAGCGCCATCGACCCCGCGTATTGGGTCGCCGAATTGCCCGGCACGCTGGCGGGGCCCTTGCGCAGCACCGGCGAGTTCAAGAACGAGCGCCTCAAGCTGGACGCCAATCTGGATCTAAAAGGCCGTCTGCGTGGCTTGCCTGCCATGCTGCAGGCCAAAGCCGTGGGCGAAGGTGAAGCCTGGACCGTCAGTGCGCTGGACATTCGTCTAGGGGATAACCGGATTAACGGTACCGCCAGTTTGCAGCAGCAGATCAAGGCACAACTGGACCTCAACTTGCCGCGTCTGGGTCAGCTATGGCCTGAACTGCGCGGGCAACTTAAAGGTCGCGTCGACGTTGCCGGGACCCTCAAGGCTCCGCAAGGCAAGGTCGTGCTTAATGGCCAGCAATTGGCGTTTGCGGACAACCGCCTGCAAAACCTGACACTGGACGCCACCCTTGATCGCAATCAGCGCGGTCAGATCAACCTCAAGGGCAGCGCAATCGAGGCGGGAGATACTCAGCTCGGCGTACTGACCGTCAACGGTAGCGGCGACATCAAGCGTCAACAGCTGAAGCTGGCCTTGCAGGGGCCCACTCTGCAGCTGGGGCTGGCGCTTGACGGCGGTCTGGATAAAGACAACTGGCGCGGGCGAGTGGTCAGTGGTGACGTTAAGGCCGGCGGCCAGAACTGGGTGCTGCAAAACCCGGTACGCCTGGAGCGTCTGGCCGATGGCCGGGTCAATCTGGGGGCGCAATGCTGGATTTCCGGCCCTGCCAGCCTGTGCAGTGAAGACCAGCGTCTGATGCCGGACCCGCAGCTGCGTTTCCAACTCAAGCAATTCCCCCTCGACAGTCTGGCGCAATGGTTTCCCAAGGACTTCCAGTGGCAGGGCCAGCTCAACGCAGACCTGTTGCTGGACTTGCCTGCCAGCGGTCCAAAAGGCCAGGTGGTGGTGGATGCCAGCGGCGGTACTTTACGTATCAAGGACAAAGGCCAGTGGCTGAACTTACCGTACCAGACGTTCAAATTGACCAGCAACCTGACGCCCAACCGAGTCGACACACGGTTTGATTTTGACGGCGGCAAGCTGGGGCAATTGATGCTGAGTGCACGGATCAATCCGCTGCCAAAAAACAAGCCGGTTACCGGCGAGTTCCGTCTGAGCGGGCTGGATGTATCGGTGATTCGTCCCTTTGTGCCCATGGTCGAGACACTCACGGGGCAGTTGAATGGTTCGGGCACGATCGCGGGCGGTTTACTGGCGCCGCACATCAACGGCAATGTGGCTCTGACCGGTGGTGAAGTGTCCGGCCCGCAACTGCCGACCAACTTCGAGAACCTGCAGCTGACGGCCACCATCAATGGTGAAACCGCGCTGCTCAATGGTGGCTGGACCAGCGGCAAGCAGGGGCAGGGCAGCATCAGCGGTGATGTGGCCTGGGGCAAAGCCACGGCCGTCAATATATTGGTCAAGGGCAACCATCTTCCGGTCACGGTCGAGCCATACGCCAAACTCGAGGTTGCGCCTGACCTGAAAATTTCGCTCAACGCCGACAACACCTTGTTGATTGCGGGCACGGTGAACATCCCCAAAGGTGAAATCGTGGTGCGGGAGTTGCCGCCTTCGACGGTCAAGGTTTCGGATGACACCGTGATTGTCGGGCAACAGGTGTCGGATGAAGCGCCGCCCATGGTGGTCGACATGGACATCAATGTGGTGGTCGGGCAAGAGCTGCTGACGTTCTCGGGCTTTGGTCTGAATGCTGATCTGGCGGGTCAGGTCCATATCGGCAACAACATGGACACCCGCGGTGAATTGCGTCTTAACAATGGCCGTTACCGGGCCTATGGCCAGAAGTTGACGATACGCCGGGCGCGCCTGTTGTTTGCCGGGCCCATCGATCAGCCGTATCTGGACATTGAAGCGATTCGCCAGACCGATGACGTCATCGCCGGGATTCGCTTGACGGGCAGCGCCGAGCAGCCCACCACGCAGATTTTCTCGGAGCCGGCCATGAGTCAGGAACAGGCGTTGTCGTACCTGGTTCTGGGACGTCCGCTGACAGGCACAGGCGAAGATGACAACTTGCTGGCGCAAGCGGCCTTGGGGTTAGGGCTGATGGGCAGTTCAGGGGTTACCACTGATCTGGCCAATCATTTGGGGATCAAGGATTTTGAACTCGACACCGAAGGCAGCGGCAATGACACCGCAGTCGTGGCCAGTGGCAAGATCAACGAGCGTTTGAGCGTGCGTTATGGCGTTGGCGTGTTTGAACCTGCCAGTACCATTGCCTTGCGCTACAAGCTCAGTAAGCGGGTCTATGTGGAGGTCGCCAGCGGCGTCGCCAGCTCGCTGGATATCTTCTACAAACGGGATTTCTGAGGCTCTCACTTACTTGTAGGCGCTGGCTTGCCAGCGATTCAGGCACGGCGGTCTTTCAAAAAGAACCGCAGTGACCCTATCGCTGGCAAGCCAGCTCCTACAGCGTTTTCAGGGGACTTCTGGTGCGGGGGTTGCCCTGTGGAATCCAGAACTCAGCGGTTGAGCTGCTTCATCGATTCTTCTGCATAGCGTTGTCCCGCCACGGCGCTGGCCGGGAAGATCGCTTGCAGTGCCTGCAGTTCGCTGGTGCTCAGTTTGATGTCCAGTGCCGCGACATTCTCTTCCAGGTATTTGCGTTGTTTGGTGCCCGGAATCGGGATCAGGTAATCCCCCTGAGCCAGCACCCAGGCCAGGGCCAATTGCCCGGCAGTCACACCTTTGGCTGCGGCCAGGGCTTGCACTTGTTCGACCAGCAGCAGGTTTTTGGCGAAGTTGTCACCTTGAAAACGCGGGCTGAGGCGACGGTAATCATCGGCGGCAAAGTCGTCGGCAGACTTCAGTGCTCCGGTCAAAAATCCCCGGCCCAGCGGACTGTAGGGCACAAATGCAATACCCAGACGCTGGCATGCCGCCAGGCAGCCGTTGTCCTCGGGGTCGCGGCTCCACAGTGAGTACTCACTTTGCAGGGCACTGATCGGATGCACTTTGTGCGCTCGCTCCAGAGTTGTGGCCGAGGCCTCACTCAAACCCAGGTATCGCACCTTGCCGGCCTTGACCAGGTCGGCCATGGCGCCGACGGTATCCTCAATCGGTACGCCGGGGTCCATGCGGTGCTGGTAATAAAGATCCAGGGTTTCAACCCCCAGACGTTTCAGGCTGCCCTCAATGGACTGGCGAATGTACTCGGGACGTCCGCTCACGCCGCGGGCCGCGGGGTTGGCCGGATCCCGCACAATTCCGAATTTGCTGGCCAGAAAAACCTGGTCACGTTTGCCGCGAATCGCCTGGCCGATCAGTTCTTCATTGGTGTGCGGGCCGTACATGTCGGCGGTGTCGAGCAGGTTGATGCCCAGTTCCAGTGCGCGGTGCAAGGTGGCCACGGCTTCGCGGGTGTCACTGCCGGTGGTATAGAAATCCGTCATGCCCATGCAGCCCAGGCCAATAGCGCTGACCTGCGGGCCGTCTTTACCGAGTTGGCGAGTGTGCATGCGAGGTGCTCCTGAGTTATGGAGGGGCCATTGTTAACCGCGATACTGGCAAGATAAACCGGGTAAAAGCATTATGACTATTCGTAAAATCTAAACAGTGGACAGACCATGGACCGAATCAACGCCATGCTGGTTTTTACCCGGATCGTCGACCTGGGTGGCTTTGCCAGGGCCGCAGACAGCCTGCAAATGCCCCGTGCCTCGGTCACGGTGCTGATCAAGCAACTGGAAGCACATTTGGGCGTTCAGTTGTTACATCGCACCACACGCCAGGTCAGTCCGACCCTGGATGGCGCTGCGTACTACCAGCGCTGCGTCAGCTTGCTGTCCGATCTTGAAGAGGCCGAGGGGCTGTTCAGGGGCAGCCAGCCAAAAGGCAAGTTGCGCGTCGATATGCCTGCGGCGGTGGGGCGTCTGGTGGTGTTCCCGGCGTTACCCGAGTTCACCCGGCGTTACCCCCTGATCGAGCTGGAAGTCGGCCTCAGTGACCGGCCGGTGGACCTGATTCGTGAAGGTGTGGATTGCGTGGTCCGTGGCGGTCTGACGATGGATGATTCGCTGGTGGCGCGTCCTCTGGTGATGATGGATCAGGTGACATGCGCCAGCCCCGACTATCTGCAGGCCCACGGAGTACCGCAATCGCTCGAAGACCTGAGCGGGCATCAGGTGGTGGAGTACTTCTCCAGTGTGTCGGGCAAGCGCTACGGGCTGGAGTTTCAGGCCGGGGACGAGGTGCGTCTGATCGATCTGCCCAAGCAGGTTTCGGTCAATAGCGCAGAAGGGTATCTGGCAGCGTGCATGGCGGGGTACGGGCTGGTGCAGACGCCGCATTATCACGTCGCACAACTGGTGCGCGAAGGGCGTTTGCAAGAGGTGCTCGGGGATTGTTTGCCACCGCGTCTGGCGTTGACGGCGTTGTACCCGCAACACCGGCAACTGTCTTCCCGGGTACGGGTGTTTGTCGACTGGCTGGTGGATTTGTGCGGGCGACCCGGCAGTGGTTTTCGGCACTGACCCGAGCCTGCCGGGCAGGCTCGGGTTCAAGCATCAGCGGTGGAAGTAGCCTGGGCCGCCATCATAGTAGCGATGATCGTGATGCCTTCCATGGTCTGGGAAAAACACGCAACCGCTCATGGCCAGGATGAGCAAGAGCGGAGCCAGCCGGGTGATTCGATGCAACATGGGCCAATCCTCAAGGTTATCGCCAGGGAGCTAAAAAGCGTTCCCGGCTGTAAGATGAGACCACGGTTGTTTCAAATCATCTCCGCAACCCCGACATATTTGTTAAATTTCCGGCTGACGTTTTTAGCCTCACTTTCAGGAACAGGTAATGACCTCTTCACAGCGCTTGAAATATTCGATTCTGATTTCACTGGTGGTTCTGGGGATCATGTTCGGTCTTTCGTACATGCAAAACGCCGGCATGATCTCCGAGAAAATGTTCCAGTACATTGCCATTGGCGTGGCAGTGGTTGTTGTGGTGATCAACGGTGTGATGCGCCGCAAGACCAAGATCTAAGCGTCGATCCTGGCAGTCAGAACCGCTTCAGCCTGTGGATGCAGGCTGTAGCTTTTATCGTTGTTAAGCACCACCACCCCCTCGCTGCAAAGGCGCTTGAGCACCTCGCGCACACTCAGAAATGACAGTGGAATATCCAGTGCCAGCAAGTGACTGTGCATGCCGCGCACCCCCAGCCGGCGATCGCTCCCGACTGTTGTCAGCAACGCATCGATGACCTTGAGTCGCACCAGGCTGGTACGCAGCCCGAAGCATTTAAGTAAGTGGCGGATCCGTTCGTTGCCTTGCAATGGTGCAAGCGCTTCCAGCAACCCGGGGTCAGGCTGGAAAACGGACTCACGATGATGTTGGCCGTCCGTTGGCATTTGCTGGTTTGGCATGCAAAAAACTCCTTTTCAGAGCCTGATCAGGAAAATAAAAAAGTGCTCTTAGTTAACTAGACGAATGAGCGGCGTAAATCATGAACACCGGGATGTAGAAAATTTGTCGTGAAATCGTCGGGCTCACGCAAAGGCCCTGTGTGGCCGGGGGGGTGACCGTTTATTAATTTTCTTTAATCTGCTTCGTTTTCAGTACAGGCTCTAGCCGGGTGGTGGCTTTGAGTCTAGTTGCCTGGTCGGCCGTTGATTATCGGCTTGCCGTCCTGGTTCAGGCTCAGGTACACCGGCAACACCTTGGGCAGGGACGTCACCAACTGGTTGATGTCATGGGTATTGAACACCCCGCCAATGCGCAGTTTGCCGGTGGCGTTGTCGGCCAGTACCAGGGGCGTGTCCAGATAGCGGTTGATCAAGGGCAGGGCATCGGCCAGGGTCAGGTTGTCCAGCACCAGCTTGCCGTTGCGCCACGCCAGGTCCGGAGTGTCGGCATAGGTCTGGCTGATTTGTGGCGTGTAGTCGCCCGCTTTATAGCGGGCCTGCATCCCCGGTTCGAGGCGCAGGCCGTCACCACTCAGGTTCTGGTTGCCGGTCACCAGCACCGATCCTTCGAGCAGCGTCACCCGCACCTGGTCTTCATACCTCCACACATTGAACTGTGTGCCGGTGACTCGAATGCGGCCTTCGGCTGCCTGCACCACGAACGGGTGGGAAGCATCGTGGCGCACCTTGAAAAAAGCTTCGCCCTTGCTCAGGTTCACCCGGCGCTGGTCTTTGTAGTTGCTGAAGGTCAGTTGCGTACCGAGATTAAGCTCTACCTGACTGCCGTCGGGCAGGGTTACGGTTTTCATACTGCTGCTGGCTTCAAGGCGCTCGTAAGCGTTGGGCACCCAACCCAATTGCCAGCCGCTGTAAGCGGCCAGCGGAAGCGCTAGCAGGGTGATAGCAGCCGCGATGCCCAAACGGCGCCAAGTGCTGTGAGGTTGGCGGCCAGGCAGTGCAATGACCTTGGCAGGACGGGGCAAATGTTCGCTGACATCCCAGATGTCGAGCATGGCTTCATATTCAAGCGCGTGCAGAGGGTCAGCCTTGAGCCACACAGCGAAGGCTTCACGTTCCTGTTCAGTGCAATCGGGCTCGTGCAAGCGCATGCACCACTGAGCGGCAGCTTCGGTGATGGCATCAACTTGGGTGTGTGTGAGGCGTGTTTCGCTCATTGGTTCTCCTGGGTGCCGGGCATTCTAACTCTGCGCGTGAATTAACGAGAGCATGAGCCATGTCAAAATCAGGCCATTTAGCCCTATGGACGTTTTTATATCTGCTACGGTTGTTCCAGTCACATTCAGTACCAGACGCAACATCAATTAATGGAGTTAAGACAATGTTGAAGAAAACCTTTGCTGCTGCGATCACTGCCGCTGTTCTGTTGAGCTCCGGCGCTGCGATGGCTGCTGCCACTCCTGGCCCGAACTGGGCATTCTCCAAAGAAGCAGTGGAAGTGCTTCAGGGTAAGAATGGCTACACCGTGATCAAGAAAATCGAGCTGGAAAATCCGGCTGCAGGCATCTGGAAAGCAGAGGGCCTGAAGAAAATTGACGGCGTGGAAGTCGAGGTCGAAACCACTTTTGACCATAACGGCAAAGTGATTTCCGAGAAAAAAGACTGATTCTGACGTCTTTCACGAACCGCTTGCCAAGCGCTTCGAGCCCGATCCTGCCTGTGCAGGGTCGGGCTTTGTTTTAGGTGCGGTGGCGCTGAGCCAGCCATTGCTCGCGGGTTATTTCCCATAGGTCCCTAGCAAACCTGCCACTGACAAAGTCGCTTTCTTCGCTGCTCACCAGGCTCATCCCTCCGCGCTCCGAGATTCGCCTCGATCCCACGTTAGGTGCGGCCTTTGGCACACGCATCAGCGGGCGTCCCAGGGTCTCAAACCAGAAATTGTCCACGACTTCACAGGCCTCGCTCATCAAACCCTGACCCTGCCAGGGCGGTGACAGCCAGAACCCCCGGTGGTTATCAACCTGATCCATCAGGCTGATGCTGCCAATCACATCGTCGGGGCGCGAGCGCAAACGTATCGTCCAGTGCCACTCCGTGCCGCGGGCCATTGCCGGTAAGGCGACATCCCGCACATAGCTCAGCGCACCGTCGTCAGGGTAGGGCCAGGGCACAGCAGCGTTCAGGTAGCGCACCACCTCCCAGTGCGCGAAGCGCTCCTGAATTGCCGCCGCATCCCCGAGGGTCAGTGGCTGCAGCAATAATTGCCGGGTGCGTAAGGTGGGGGGCGCTTGCATGAGCATTGCTTCCTTGCCGTAACTGAGCGTCGAGATTACCCCTCAATACCACCCATAAAAAAGCCCCCGTACAACGGGGGCTAGTCTGGAGCCTGGCGCGGGGGTATTAGCCGTTACTGCAGCCATTGCCCATTACGCGGTATTCAAGAATATGACGCTGACCCTGATGGTCTTCGTAAGTCATTTGTGCCGGCACCACTTCACAGACGTCGTCGGTTGGCGAAACACTGATGACTTTCGCAATATCGAGGTTAGTGGCATAGGTGTAATGTTCTACAACCGGTTGTGGCTGGGCGACTTGAAGTTCATCAGCAGCGGCCAGTGTTGAAAAACCAATCAATGCAAGAGCAATAAAACTTTTCATTGTTGAGACCTTAAAACAATCACGTATCACTGACTTCTATTGCCGTGCCGGCGGTCGAAGTTATTACGCCGTCAGCAGTGCGGCGTAACACGAAGTACCGTGCCCTGTTTCAATGTTGTGGTGAGGGATGAACATAGAATACGCGTCTCCCGCAGTGATTAAAGTCAAAACTTTGTCATGCAGTCTTTCCGGATCAGTAATAATCCTGTGTTTTAACCGCCCAATAAAAAGCCCCCTGCAAAGAGGGGGCCCGGGGGTTGCATCCGTGCATGCAACTGCGTGTGCCTAGTGGTTGCTGCAACCGTCACCCATCACCTGGTATTCAAGGGTATGACGCTGACCATGAGAGTCTTCATAGATCATTTGCGCCGGTACGACTTCACACACGTCAGGGATACTGGACAGGCTGATCACTTTCGCAATGTCCAGTTTCGACCCGTAGTTGTAATGTTCGACCGACGAGGGATCAACCGTTGAACTTCCACTGGCCAGTGCCAGGCTGGCAAAACCGGCAAGGAATAATGCAATTAAAGTTTTCATGTAAGTGGCCTCTAAAGTTATCAAACTGACTGACTTCATTTGCCATGCGGGCGGAAAGAAGTTACGGCGCGTGTTGAAGGTTCAATCAGCGTCGTACGAAGTACCGTGGTGTTTCAACTGCTGTTCATTTCACCTGCTCAATAATACGCCGATCCATCAAAGTAAAAAGATCCGATGGCAAAATGCTCTGTTACCGCTCGGGTAACAATGTGGTGGCGGCCAGGAAAATTTCAAGTGCCGAAAATCGCTGCCTTGCTGGCATACTTGCGCGTCTGATTCCGGAGCCCGTTATCGCAATGAATACCCAATCCCCCCTCAGTGCCTGGCGACAGGCCGTCGAGCAGCAAGGTTTTGTCCATGATCCCGCTCAATGGCAAGCAGTACAGGCGCTGCAGCACTGCCACGAAGCCCTGCATCAAGGCGCGCGGGAAGTCAGGGGGGTGTATCTGTGGGGGCCGGTGGGCAGAGGCAAAACCTGGTTGATGGATCAGTTTTACCAAAGCTTGCGGGTTGCGGCGCGGCGTCAGCACTTTCATCACTTCATGCAATGGGTGCATCAGCGTCTGTTTCAACTGACCGGTACCGCCGACCCGCTCAAGGTATTGGCCAAGGAGTTGGGCAAAGAGCTCAGGGTTCTGTGTTTTGACGAACTGTTCGTCAATGACATTGGCGACGCCATTATTCTCGGGCGCTTGTTTCAGGTGATGTTTGATGAAGGGGTGGTATTGGTCTGCACCTCCAATCAGCCGCCGGAACAACTTTATAGCCAGGGGCACAATAAAGAACGTTTCGCCCCGGCGATTACCGCCATTCTCAAGCACATGGACATCGTTTCGGTGGATGGCAGCGAGGATCACCGCTTGCATCCCGGCATCGCCAGACAGCGCTACTGGGTGACCGGGCCCGGGCAGCCCAGTGTCATGCCGTCAGTGTTTGCAGAGCTGACCCGGGGGCAGGCGGTGAGTGATCAACCGGTTAGAGTCGGACACCGTTCGCTGCGCGTGGTGCAAGCCAGCGATAGCGTGCTGTGGTGCAACTTCCATGAACTGTGCGAGCAGCCGCTGGCCGCCAGTGAGTTCATGGATATCTGCGATCGCTTCAAGGTGATTCTGCTCAGCGAGGTGCCTTGCCTGAGCGCCGAGCAGCGGGAAGGCAAGATCGCCCGTGGCACCGAAGATGGGCCGGTGAAAGTCGAGGCGGGGGATCGTGAACTGCCGCAACTGTCCAGGTTTGACGACAGCGTACGACGTTTTATCGCACTGGTAGACGAGTGCTACGACCGTAAAGTACCGGTGTGCATCGAGGCGCAAGTGCCCATGGATCAGCTGTATACCCTGGGTTACCTGGAGTTTGCCTTTCGCCGTACGCTGAGCCGGCTTCAGGAAATGCAGCTAGAGAGGTTCGGGACCCATTAGAAATCACGGCGGAAGGAGCGAGCTTGCCTGGCGATAGTTTCAGCCGCATTCCGGCATCATCAGGCAAGCTCGCCGTTGTATATCACCGTGCAGCGATCAATCCCACTTCGGCGCAACGCTTTGCGGGCTTGTCAGGCGATGGCCGCGATCCAGCGCTGCAATCTGCGCCATGTCTTCTTCGCTCAGGGTCAGCGCGCAGGCCTTGAGATTGCTCTCCAGGTTGGCCCGCTTGGTGGATGACGGAATCACCGAGTAGCCCAGTTGCATGGCCCACGCCAGGGTCACCTGGGCGCTGGTTGCCCCATGACGATCTGCAATGGCCTTGATCACCGGATCTTTCAGTACCTCGCCGTAGGCCAGCGTCATGTAAGACGTAATATGGATGCCTTTGCTCTGTGCGAACTCAACCACTTTGCGGTTCTGCAGGTACGGGTGCAGTTCAATCTGATTGGTGGCGATGTTCTCGGCACCGACAGCGGCAATGGCTTCTTTCATCAGCGCGATGGTGAAGTTGGAAATGCCGATCTGCCTGGTCAAACCCAGTTTTTTGGCTTCAAGCAGCGCGCCCATGAACTCTGCGACCGGCACCTCGTCGTTCGGTGACGGCCAGTGAATCAGCGTCAGGTCCAGATGGTCGGTGCGCAGTTTTTTCAGACTGTCCTTGAGGCTGGCAATCAGCTTGTCGTGGGCGAAGTTACTGACCCAGATTTTGCTGGTGATAAACAGTTGATCACGGGCTATGCCACTTTCGGCAATGGCCTGGCCGACTTCGGCTTCGTTCTCATAGATCTGCGCGGTATCGACGGCCCGGTAGCCCAAATCTAGCGCGTTCTTGACTGAGTCAATCACCACCTGGCCTTTAAGACGGAACGTGCCGACGCCGAATGCTGGAACTGTCATGGATAACTCCTTGGAGGTCGTAAGAATCAGACTGAGTATCCTCGCCTTGTTCTGCGGGAAAAACCGCAAGTCAGGCAAAGCACATTTAACCGCAGGTCATGAATCACTGATCCCCTCCGTCATTCAGAGTTCCATCCAGTGGCTTACCGTAACTCGTGTAGGAGCGAGCTGTCCGGTGTCTGAAATAAAAGCTCGCAAGCAAGCTCGCTCCTACAGGTGAGGGATATCCACCTGCCAGCCTCCGCCCAATGCCTTGTACAGCGCAATGCTGGCCTGCAGCCGGGCCAGACGCAGTTGTACGTTCTGGTCCTGGGCCTGATACAGCGTGCGCTGGGTCTCCAGGACCGTGAGCAATATCTCGGCACCGGCTTTATAGCGGTGTTCGGCAATATCGAATGCCTGCTGTGCCTGTTTCAGTTCTTCGTCTTGCCAGTGCCGTTGTTGGTCCAGACCACTGGCGCTGTTGAGGGCTTTTTCGACGTCGGCAAAAGCGTTGATGATGCTCCCCCGATAGGTCTGCAGCAGCTCTTGCTGGTGTGCTGTGGCTTTGTCGCGTTCGGCGCTGAGGCGGCCGTTATTGAAGATCGGCGCTGCCAGCCCGGCGGTGAGGCTGTAGAACGGGCTGCGCAGGACATCGCTGAAACGGTCTGAACCCGATCCCAGGCTCGCGCTCAGGGTCAGGCCGGGCAGCATGGCCGCTCGCGCCACCCTGATGTCGGCCGCTGCAGCGGCGAGTCTGGCTTCGGCACTGGCGATGTCGGGGCGCCGGGTCAGCAGTTCGCTGGGCAAGCCGCTGCCAATCGATGGCCATTGCAACTGGTCGAACGCAGTGTTGCCCAAAACAAGGCTTTGCACCGGTTGACCTAGCAGCACGGCCAGGGTGATTCGCGCCTCTTGGGCCTGTTGCTCAACCAGTGGCAATTGCCGTTGCTGGCTGGCCACCAGGCTCTTTTGCTGGGCCAGTTCCTCGGCTGTGGCCGAGCCTGCGTCATAGCGGGTTTGCACGACATGCATGACGCTCTGTGCGTTGGCCAGATTGAGCCTGGCAATGCGCAGTTGTTCGTTGAAGGCCAGGGTTTGCACATAACTGTTGGCCACGCTGCTGAGCAAGGTCAGCTCCACCGTGGCCTGATCAAATTCGCTGGCCTTGAGCGCCTGTACGGCGCTGTCCCGTGCTGCGGATTTGCCGCCCCAAAAGTCCACTTCATAACTGGCGCTCAGGTTGGCGTCAAAATAGGCCACGGCCTTGTTGTCATCGCTGGCATCCAGCTGGCTATAGCCCTTGCCACGTAATAGCTTCTCGCGATTGGCGCTGGAACCGAATTTCACTTCAGGCATCAGCGGGGCGCCAGCGATCACGGCGCTGGCCCGGGCCTGCTGCACGCGTGCGACGGCGGCTGCGAGGTCGTAGCTGGAGGTACGGGCCTGAGTAATCAAACGGTCAAGGTCCGTGCTGGAAAAATGACTCCACCATTGTCGACTGCCTGCCTGGCTGGCCAGTGCATGGGGCGATTGCCAGCTCGAAGGCGGTATCGGCGCAGGGCTGTTATGGGGCAGGGGCTGACTGCACGCGCTTAGCAGCAGGCACGCAGTCAGCACGCTCAAGGACAGGTTCATCGAATCATTCACTGGTCAGGGCTGTGACCGGATCTAGCCGGGCAGCTTTGCGGGCCGGCATAAAGCCGAAAATAACGCCAGTCACCAGCGCACAACCAAAGGCGCCGAGGACCGCAAACAGGGAGAACGCCACCGCCACATCGCACAGCAACAGAATGCCACCGACCATGAAGGCCAAGGTGATACCGGTCAGCCCGCCGACCATAGAGAGCATCAGGGCCTCGGTCAGGAACTGGCGCAGAATGTCGCGCTGACGGGCGCCGGTGGCCATGCGGATACCGATTTCACGGGTACGTTCGCGTACGGTCATCAGCATGATATTCATCACCCCGATACCCCCCACCAACAATGAAATGGCGGCAATCGAACCGAGCATCAGCGACAGGCTATTACGGGTTTTGGCTTCGGCCTGGATCATCGCCGCATTGTTGGTGATCTCGAAATCCCGCGTGCCGTGGTGCAGTTTGAGCATCAACTGCTCGATGGCTTTTTCGGTTTGTCTGACCTTGCTTGCATCGGCAGCCGCGATCACCACGTATTCCGGATTGTGCGTGCCGAACAGGCGCACGCTGGCGGCGGAGTAGGGCACCACGATACGCGCGTCACTGTCGGAGTCGCCGGAGCTGGCGCCTTTTTCGGCCAGTACGCCGACCACCCGGAACGGTACGTTCTCCAGCAGGATGTACTGGCCAATAGGGTTGGGTACATCCTTGAGCACTTTGTCCCGGACCTTTTTACCGATCACCGCTACGGCAGCGGCGGCGTCTTCGTCGGCCTGGGTGAAGAAGCTGCCCAGGACCACCGGCCAGTTGAAAATCGCCGGGAAGTCGATGCCATTGCCGCCGGTGTACAGGGTGTGGTCGACGTTCCCGTAACGAACGCCGATTTGCGCGCCGTTGATTGGCATGATCATTTGTACCTGGGGCAGGGTCGAAAGCGCTGCGACGTCGTTGAGGCTAACGATGCCCGGCGGTGCCCGTGGTCTGGGTGGCATACCGCTGAGGTAAATGATGTTGGAGCCGAATGCCCCCATTTCGGCCATGACCTGGCGTTTGCTGCCTTCGCCCACCGCCAGCATCACGACCACCGAGGCCACACCGATAACGATGCCGAGCAAGGTCAGGGCCGTGCGGAAGCGGTTGATCCACATCACCCGCCAGGCCGCCTGAACCGCGTCGACCAGCTCGCCTTTCCAGGCCCCGCGGGCTTCGCTGCCTTCATTGAGGCGTTTGCGTAAATCGACGGCCTGCAAGGCGTCAGGGTTATCGGCGCGCGCAGACGGTTGAGCGCTGGCGCTGTCGCTGACCACCTCGCCGTCGCGCACTTCGATGATGCGATTGGCCCGCGCTGCGACTTCGCGGTCGTGGGTAATCAGGATCACCACGTGACCCTGGCTCGCCAGCTCGTCAAGCAGGGTCATGACTTCGGCGCCGCTGTGGCTGTCCAGAGCGCCGGTGGGTTCGTCGGCGAGGATGATGTGCCCGCCGTTCATGAGGGCGCGGGCAATCGATACCCGTTGTTGTTGACCGCCGGACAGCTGATGAGGGCGGTTGGCCGTGCGCTCGCCCAGGCCCAGGCGGGCGAGCAGGGCGCCCGCCCGTGCGTGACGCTCGGCGGCGGGCATGCCGGCATAAATGGCCGGCATTTCGACGTTTTCCTGGGCCGACGCCGAGGGGATCAGGTGATAACCCTGGAACACAAAGCCGAAGGCTTCGCGGCGTAGCCAGGCCAGTTCGTCACTGTCCAGACGGGCCACGTCTTCACCTGCGAACAAATAGCGCCCTGAGGTCGGGCGGTCGAGGCAGCCCAGAATGTTCATCAGGGTGGATTTGCCCGAGCCCGAGGCTCCGACAATCGCCACGAACTCTCCGGCATGGATCGACAGGCTAATCCCTTTGAGTACGTGAACTTCGGGCGTCTCGCTGCCGCCGTAGACCTTGCGGATATCTTGCAGGTCGATCAGGGGAGTGGGCATTCAGCCTCCGTTACCGGTGGCGGGGCCGATGAGCAGGTGATCGCCTTCGTTCAAGCCATCGATAATTTCTACCCGCAAGCGGTCACTGATTCCGGTGCGGATCTCGCGGGACTGGATTTTGCCGTCTCTGCTCACGATACGGGCGGTTTGCCGGTTGCTTTCAGCACTGCCCTGTAAGGCAATGATGGGGGCCAGTAATACGTCTTTGGCCTGGCCAGCGACGAAAAACACCTGGGCAGTCATTTCAGGCATCAACCCCTGATCGGTGTTGTCGACGTCGAGCAGTACGGTGTAAAGCACCACGCGCGCGCTGCCGCTTTTGCCTGCGCTCGAAGGGCTGCCACCGCCCTGGCTGGCCTCATTAAGAGGTTTGGGCGGCACGGGCAAAATCTGCCGTACCCGGGTGTTCCAGCGCCGGTTAGCCCCACTCAGGGTGGTGAAATACGCTGGCATGCCCGGTTTGACGTAGCCGATATCTGCTTCCGAGACTTCTGCCCAGACGGTCATGGCCGAGAGTTTGGCAATGCGCAGAATCAGCGGTGTTTGCTGTTGGGCATTGAGGGTTTGGCCTTCGCGTGCATCCAGTGCCACCACGGTGCCGGAGATGGGCGCGTAGATACGGGTGTAGCCCAGTTCTGCTTCGTCACTGCGCAAACTGGCCTGGGCCTGAAGGATTTGCGCCTGGACCATGTCGGTCCGTGCCAGGGTGGTACGCACTTCAGCGAGTGCGCTTTGTATGTCTTCTTCGCGGGTTGCGCCGCCTTTGGCGAGATTCAGCTGGCGCTGATATTTCTTTTTGGCCAGGTCGTGCAGTGCGCGCTGTTCCTGTAGTTGAGCCTTGAGGTTTTGCGTGGCAAAACGGCTGGCATCGAGCTTGGCTCGCTGGGTCGCCGGGTCGATTTCGACCAGCAACTGACCTTCTTGGACTTCATCACCGGCATTGACGTGGATTTTGTTGATTTGCCCTGATGCCTGCGCACCCACGTCGACGTATTGGCTCGGTTGCAGGGTGCCGAGGGCCGTCACACTGCTTTCAATATCTGCACGTGTGACAGGGACGGTGTCATACGCTTGGCGACCCGGGGGCACAAATAGCCACGCAGTCAGAACTCCAACGAATAATGCCAACAGGCAGATGAAAAGTGCACGACGGTTCTGTCTCGGGCGTTTCATGCTGGGTTCCGGCCAATAGGAGTCGGCCCGTCGCTACGCTGTTTGAACCGTAAACGGCAAAAGCGAACGCTGTCGGCAAACCGACAGACACGGGAGCTGTTGAGTAAACGAGAGAGTGAATCGCAGATTTAAGTGTTTGTTTTTACGCTTGTTACATAATGTTTCAGGGTGGTTTAGCGCTGCAATCTTAAATCTATATGAGAATTGCTATAAATTACATCTGCAAAAGTGCCATCATCATGCCGCTATTGATTCGGCCTGTTTCTGCGCTCATGGAATGTTGCCGCAACCCTGCGGCCAGGAGTCATGTTGGAAAACTACTATCGCGAACTGGTGAAGTTTTTGAGTGCCAGGCTGGGCAATGCCCAGGCGGCAGAAGATGTGGTGCATGACGCCTACGTGCGTGTGCTTGAGCGCGCCAGTGATGAGCCGATCCAGCAGCCGCGGGCATTTCTATATCGCACGGCGCTCAATCTGGTGATTGATGGTCATCGGCGCAACGCTTTGCGTCAGGTTGAACCGCTGGAGGTGCTGGACGCCGAGGAGCGCTTTTTCACCCCCTCGCCCCAGGTGTTGATGGACCAGCATCAACGCCTGGACTTGATCCAGCGCGCTCTGGCCGAACTGCCTGCGGCGTGCCGTGACAGCTTTTTACTGCGCAAGCTTGAAGGCTTGTCGCATCCGGAAATTGCCGAGCGCCTCGGCATTTCACGCAGCATGGTCGAGAAGCATATTGTCAACGCCATGAAGCATTGCCGGATTCGTATCAGGCAGTGGGATAACACCTGAGTTTTGATGTGTTTTCGGGCCTGTCGGCGTGGCCAGTATTGTAAGCGGGGATGTCCAGGCCAAGACCACGAACGGCGAGTTTGCCGGGCAGCGTTACGAGGCGCCAAGGCGGGCGCCATGGACTGAATACCTGAGCGTTTTTGACATGAGCCGCGATGACCTCCAGGTCACTGATACGCCTGGCAAGGCAGTGATATGCATGCAGATTTTTGTCAGGTCAGGCATGGCTTGAGCGACCCGCAGCTGCCTGTCATGCCGATTCGCCCGGCAAGGCTTTCATGTCGCTGCGCGCCTGTGACAAGCGCCCCCAGAAGGCTGATTCTGCATTGGATACCAGGGTTTGACTCCCTGTTTCGGGCCCTTATGTCACTTCATATGAGTGAAACTGAACCCCGCCTGAAGATCCTTCTAATTCACAAAACCGAAGCCTTGCTGCGGTTTACTCTCTAAAACGTCGGGCGTAAGCTGCCGGCGTTTTCATTAATAGCGCAGGCTCTCAGTGGGTAAAAACTCGAGTCACAGTTGTCGGCCGGTTATCAACACCGGCATATTCCCGGCAAGCTAGCGCGCAGATTCCCCTGCCGTTTTCTTGCTGAGTAGCGAGAAGCGGCGTCTTGATCGGGTCAGTAGCGACCCGACCCCGCAAGTTCTCTCATCGACACTGAAACGTGTGTGATCAATGCCCTTGGTGGCAGGTCGCGACATGTCGTACGCGTGTGCCCGCTGCGCCGTTTGGTTGATCGTCAGGGGAAATCGTTATGGGCAACTTCTTTATGCCAATCCGTCGCCGCCATCATCGGCCCGCATTGCCGGGCTGTGTCCGATTGTTCGATTAGACGCGAGCATCTGGTTCGCCCCGGGATTTAAAACCATGAATGACGGTTCCAGATTTAGGCCGTCTGCATAGTCACTCTGAACGGGTGAGTGCAGGCGGCGCAGGAGTAGCACGATGAAACTCACCCTCAAAGAATTCTTCGCCGGCTTTTTGCGCACTCGCCATATCGGCCGGCATTTCCGGCGTCTGGCCTTGCTCGACAGTTTGACCAACACCACGGTCAGCCGTGAAGTGCCTGCGACACTGGCCCAGACCCTGGTGGCAGCAGCCAACCGCGATAGTGCGGTATTGATCGACAGTCTGGGTACGCATACTGATGGCCTGAGCGAAGCCGAGGCTGAAGCCCTGCGCCAGCAACACGGGCTCAATGAAGTTGAGCACGAACAGCCCCTCAGCCGCTGGGTGCATTTGTGGCACTGCTACAAAAATCCGTTCAATTTGCTGTTGACCTTGCTGGCAGCTGTTTCTCTGGCCACTGATGACATTCAGGCTGCGGTGGTGATTGGCACCATGGTGGTGTTGTCGACGTTGCTGCGGTTTTGGCAAGAAGCCAAGTCCAACAAGGCGGCGGACGCGCTCAAGGCCATGGTGAGTAACACCGCGACGGTCATGCGGCGCGATTTCAGTGCTGACAGCTCGCCAATGTTTGGCAAGTTCTACGGCGCAGCCCAGCAAATCAGAGGCGCGCAACGCATTGAACTGCCGATCAAGCAATTGGTTCCGGGGGATTTGATCGTGTTGTCCGCGGGCGACATGATTCCGGCAGATTGCAGGGTGCTCAGCGCCAAGGACCTGTTTGTCAGCCAGGCGGCGATGACGGGTGAGTCAATGCCGGTCGAGAAATTTTCCCGACAGTCCGACAGCCAGACCAGTAACCCGCTGGAGTTGGAAAATATTCTGTTCATGGGCACCAACGTGGTATCCGGTGCGGCCACGGCAGTTGTACTGACGACCGGCAATAACACCTACTTCGGCGCGCTGGCGCAGCGTGTCGGCGCGACGGACCGTGGTCCTACGTCGTTTCAGACCGGGGTCAACAAGGTCAGCTGGTTGCTGATCCGCTTCATGTTTGTAATGGCGCCGCTGGTTCTGTTCATTAACGGCTTTACCAAGGGCGACTGGACCGAAGCCTTGCTGTTTGCATTGTCGGTAGCCGTTGGCCTGACTCCGGAAATGCTGCCGATGATCGTGACTTCAACCCTGGCCAAGGGCGCAGTGTTTCTGTCGCGTAAAAAAGTCATCGTCAAGCGGCTGGACGCGATCCAGAACTTTGGCGCGATGGATGTACTGTGCACCGATAAAACCGGCACTTTGACCCAGGACAAGATCTTTCTCGCACGGCACGTGGATGTCTGGGGTCAAGAATCCGATGACGTGCTGGAAATGGCTTACCTCAACAGCTACTACCAGACCGGACTGAAAAATCTACTGGATGTGGCGGTGCTGGAGCATGTCGAGGTGCACCGAGAGTTAAATGTGGGCACTGCCTTTAGCAAAGTGGATGAAATCCCTTTCGACTTCACACGGCGGCGCATGTCGGTAGTCGTGGCCGAGCAGGATCAGCCCCATCTGCTGATCTGCAAAGGTGCTGTCGAAGAGGTGCTGTCAGTGTGCAAAACCGTGCGCCATGGCGAGTCGGAGGAAGCCCTGAGCGACGAGTTGCTGGCGCGTATTCGCCAGGTGACCGCAGCATTTAACGAAGAAGGGTTGCGGGTAGTGGCGGTGGCGGCCAGACCCATGATTGCCGGGCGTGATACCTACAACCTGGCAGACGAGCAGGACCTGACGCTGATTGGTTATGTGGCGTTCCTTGATCCGCCTAAAGAGAGCACCGCGCCCGCGCTTAAAGCGTTGGCCGAACACGGAGTTGCGGTAAAAGTCCTGACTGGCGATAACGAACTGGTGACGGCGAAAATCTGCCGGGAAGTGGGCCTGGAGCAACAGGGGCTGCTGATGGGTAACGACATTGAGCGCATGACCGATGCCGAGCTGGCGGTGGCTGTTGAGACCACCAACGTATTTGCCAAGCTCACACCCACCCACAAAGAACGCATCGTGCGCTTGCTCAAAGCCAACGGCCATGTGGTTGGCTTTATGGGGGACGGAATCAACGACGCGCCTGCGCTGCGTACGGCGGACATCGGGATTTCAGTGGATAGCGCAGTGGATATCGCCAAGGAAGCGGCGGACATCATCCTTTTGGAGAAAAGCCTGATGGTGCTGGAGGAGGGCGTGCTGGAAGGGCGCCGGACCTTCGCCAACATGCTCAAGTATATAAAAATGACCGCCAGCTCGAACTTCGGCAACGTGTTCTCGGTGTTGGTCGCCAGTGCGTTCATCCCGTTTCTGCCGATGCTGCCCATGCACCTGTTGGTCCAGAACCTGCTTTACGACGTGTCACAAATCGCTATTCCGTTCGATAACGTCGATGAGGAAATGCTGAAAAAACCGCAGCGCTGGCAGCCCGCCGAGGTCGGGCGTTTCATGTTGTTCTTTGGCCCGATCAGCTCGATTTTCGACATTCTGACCTTTGCCTTGATGTGGTACGTGTTTAAAGCCAACACACCTGAGCACCAGACCCTTTTCCAGTCGGGCTGGTTCGTGGTCGGGTTGCTGACTCAAACGCTGATCGTGCACATGATCCGCACGCCAAAAATTCCGTTTCTGCAAAGCCGTGCAGCGATGCCGCTGATGGTCATGACAGGCGTCATCATGGCTGTGGGGATATTCCTGCCGATGGGACCGCTGGCGGCCTACTTCAAATTGCAGGCGTTGCCGCCACTGTACTTTGTGTTCCTGCCAATGATTTTGCTGGCCTACATGGTGTTGACTCAGGCGGTGAAGGGTTTCTACATCCGCAAATTTGGCTGGCAGTGATGGCGTAGCCGATAGTCAGGAGCATAATGAGGGGGCGTCGCCCGGCGCTCCCTGGAGAAAGACCGGGGCATGAGCCCCGGGCCTGTTTTTGACTTTGTTGCCAGTGTGCAGGTCGTCAAATCAGTGACGAGATAAACGGTGTCTTGAAATGTCCGAAAGTGCACTTATCTGGCTTCGGTACATGCAGTACTGCTGACGTGTTCCGTTCTAACAGAATGCTTTTGACGATGGTTCAGACATCATGCCCACCAAGTCATTACGAATTTTGATTGCCGACACCGAACCGGCCCAGGCTTTAACCTTAGAAAGGTCGCTCAATGCTGCGGGCTACTACCGCATTGCTCCCTTGTATCACCAGCAGGCGTTAGTGAGCCTGTATGACGCTCAAGCCCATGAGTTTGATTTGTTACTGATCAGCCAGGAGATGGCGGGCGGAGCGGCTGTGGATGTCGAGGCGTATCGCAAGGCCAATGCACAGTTTCGCCACATTCTGATTTATCCGGACGCCGACACCCTGGCGCCGAAAATCGACGCGCTGATGCAAGGCATCGATCCCTCAAGCCATATCTGATCCGGGCACTTGTATGCGTCGCTTGCGGCACGCTAAGGTCTGGTGTCGTCAAAATCGGACACCAAGAACCCAAGTCGTCGAGGAACATACGCAATGTCGGATGTCGTGGTAGTGCAAGCAAACTATACAAACCCGGTACACGCCCAGGCCTTGAGAGACGTATTGAATCACTACGCCAAGGACCCTATGGGCGGCGGTGAGGCGTTGTCGGCGCAGGTACTGGAGCAGTTACCGGACGAGCTGGCCAAACGTCCCCATGCGTTCAGCGTACTGGCCTTTGTAAATGGCGAGGCGGCAGGGCTGGTCAATTGTTTTGAAGGCTTCTCGACCTTTGCCGGCAAGCCATTGGTCAACGTGCACGACGTTTCAGTGGTCGATGCATTTCGTGGTCTGGGCCTGAGTCAGAAGATGCTGCTCAAGGTAGAAGAAATTGCCCGTGAGCGTGACTGCTGCAAGATCACCCTTGAAGTGCTTGAGGGAAACCCGGTAGCTCAAGGTTCATACAGGAAATTCGGTTTCAGTGAGGGGCAGCTCGACCCTGCATATGGTCGCATGTTGTTCTGGAATAAATATTTGTAAGGCTCAACCTCGATAGCCGCTGCCGCAGAACGCGGCAGCAGTTACAAAAGCCTGTGGCTGGTTAGAGCGTCCACTCCAGGCCCAGGCTAACGGTCCGTGGATCACCCCAGAACACGCCGTTATAGAAGCCGACGTTTTCGTAGTACTTCTGATCCAGCAGGTTCTTCACGTTCAAAGTGGCCGAGACGTGTTTGTCGAACTCGTAGCGGGCCATCAGATCGACGAGGGTGTAGGACTTTTGGGTGATGTCTTCCTTGAACGTAACCGGATAGCCCTTGGCGTCTTTCTCTGCGGTCGGACGATTGGCCGCGCGGTAGATATCGCTTTGCCAGTTGACGGCAGCCCCCACGGTCATGGCCTTCCATTCGGCAGGCAGGCGGTAGGTGGTCGACACCTTTACCAGGTTCAAGGGTGCCGCGGTGTTCATCCGCTTGCCCGCAGCGTTACGTGAGTGGGTGTAGGTGTACCCGGCCATCATGTTCCAGTCACGCATCACTTCACCGGCCAGCTCGATTTCGAAACCGTTGACCTTATTGCCCTTGCCCCCGGATTTGTAATATTGCTCGCCGTTGGGCCCGCGGGGTGCCGAGTCGTCGATTTCCGGCACGTTATCCTGTTTGCTCCAGAACACGGCCGACGACAGATTGAGCCGCTCCTGAAAGAAGCTGCCCTTGAGCCCCAGCTCATAGTTGCTGCCCACAACGGGTTCCAGGTAGGAGTCGCCAATATCCTTGTTGGTACCCGGCTTGAAAATGTCGGTGTAGCTGACATAGGCCGTCAGCTCTTCGGTGAAGTCATAGAGCACCCCCGCGTAAGGGGTGAGCATGTCGTTGTGGGTCTGAACTTTTTTTGCATGCACCAGCCCTTTGGACGCTTCATCGAACTCAGTGCTGGCGCTGGAGCTTTGCCAGCTGCCATACCGCGTGCCGAGCACGGCATGCCATTGATCGGTCAGGTTAAAGCGCGTGGCCAGGTAGCCTGACTTCTGTTTGATGATGTCCCGGGTGCCCTGAATGCCGGTATTAAAGTCCTGATACCTGGCAATGGTGCTCATGTCCCGCCAGTCCGGAATCTGGCGGTAGTTATCTGGGTTGAGTTCAACCATCAAGGGCGAGGTGTTGTCGTTTTTGGCTTCGCCATAACCCAGCATCAGATCATGCTCGCGCCCGAATAACGGGTAGGTGCCCGAGATATTCACATCGATGGCGGTCATTTTTTCCTCTCCGATGAAATGGCTGCTAAAAGCCGACATGCCGGTGCCATCGGCATTGGGGAAACCACCGCCGGCGTAGTACACCTTGCCTTCGGCATCACTGGTGCGATGGGTGTAGGCCGCTTTCAGACGCCAGTCATTGAACAGTCGTTGCTCCAGGGTGGCGAATGCAGTCTTGTCCTTCATGGGCCATGAGCTCCATGACGTGGCCAGGTTGGTTGAGCGCCCAAATCCGGCTTTGTCGCCGGTGCCGGTCCAGTACGGTGTTGTTCCCCAGGATGAACCCTGCACTTGCTTGTCCTGGTAGTCATATCCGACTGCAACTGTGGTGTCGTCTGTCAGGTCGGCTTCCAGAATGCCGTAGGCCACTTCTCGCTTGAGTGCGTAGTTGTCGCGGAACGATTTGCTGTCGCGGTAAGCCAGCACGGTACGCCCGCGCAAACGCCCGTCAAACGCCAGCGGGCCGCCGACATCAACGTAGCTGTAATAGTCGTCATAGCTGCCCCCGGTGACGCCGGCTTTGGCCTGGAGCTCGCGGGTTGGCCGCTTGCGGATCATGTTGATGGTGCCGGACGGGTCGCCAGCGCCTGTGGTCAGGCCTGTTGCGCCCCGGATGACTTCAATGCGGTCATAGATGATGGTGTCGGCATCAGACTTCATGAAACTGAAGGTGTTGAGCATGCCGTCAATCTGGAAGTTGTTGATGGTATAGCCACGAGACGAATAGCTGACCCGGTCCGAATCGTTGTGTTGCACCACGACACCGGTGGTATGACGCATGGCTTCGGTCAGGGTGTTGAGGTTGAAGTCGTCCATCTCCTGGCGGGTGACCACCGAAATCGACTGCGGCGTTTCGCGGATGCTCAGGTTGAGTTTGGTGGCGGTACTGGTCGTGCCCGTGGTGTAGGAACCGGTGTTCTCAGTCGTTGCACCCAGTCCCTGGGCTGTGATGCTGGTGCTGCCGAGTTCCATTGAGGTGGAACGTGTTTCGTCCTTGATCTCGCTATCAGCCATGAGGCAGGGGCTGATGGTGCTGCTTAGCAGGCCGAGGGTTAACGTCATCGAACGGGTGGTGGGCGCGAACATCGCTGCCGGCTCCTTGTCATTGTTGTGAAGTGGTCTAGTGCTTCAAACGAATGACAAGGGGGCGAATTAGCGTAATCGCGAATGATTGTTGTTTCTGATTGTTTCCAGTAGTGAACTAACACTCAACGGGGAGGTATTGGCTCCCCGTTGTGCTTTTTACTGCGTGGCCACATTACCCGCTGCAGGGGGCTTGGGTTTGATCAGGCTGAAGTCGATCAAGGCTTTTTGCGGGCGCGAGTACGGGTCGCCGATCAATTGCGGACGCGCGACAAACTGATCGCTTACCAGGCTCTTTTTATCGTCCAGTTCGTCAGCGCTCAAACCGGCCAGATCTGCCCAGGTGTGGATGAACTGTGAGCTGCTATACGGGCGGCCAAGGTCGCTGGCGAAATTCCAGGTATGGCTTTCACGCCATTTTGGCGAGGCCCAGGCCATGAACGGGATGGTGTACATCGGAGCGGTCGGCTTGGCTTCGTTACGGCCCAGGGTGCTGTGGCCAACCGAATCGAAAACGTCTTCACCGTGATCGGACAGGTACAGCAGGAAACCGTTGGGATCGGTTTTGGCGAAGTCCTTGATCAGGCTCGACACCACAAAGTCGTTATACAAAACGGCATTGTCGTAGCTGTTGTAAGTCGGTACCTGGTCATCGGTCAGGCCGGCGGGGACACCGGTGCGATCGGTGAATTTGTCGAAGGTCGGCGGGTAACGGTACTGGTAGCTCATGTGCGTGCCGAGCAGATGAATCACGATCAGTTTGCGTGGCGCGCTGTCGGCCAGGATCTTGTTGAAGGGCTCAATCACGTCGCCGTCATACTGGCGCGCATTCTGGTTACGGTTGTTGTTGAGGTAGACCTGTTGGTCTGCCTGCTCGGAGAACGTGGTGAGCATGGTGTTGCGCTTGGTCATGGTCTGCTGGTTGGTCACCCAGAAGGTTTTGTAACCGGCCTGTTTCATCACGCTGACCAGCGACGGGGTGCTGAGGTACAGGTCCGGGTTTTCTTCATCAGCAAACGTCAGGACTTGTTGCAGTGCTTCGATGGTGTAAGGGCGCGGTGTTACGACGTTGTCGAAAATCGCCAGCTGATCGCGCAATTTATCAAGATTGGGGGTTGTCTCGCGCGGGTAGCCATAGAGGCTCATGCGCTGGCGGTTGGTTGATTCGCCAATGACCAGTACCAGGGTGGTGGGCTTGCCGGCTTCATTGTCCTTGAGGTTGGTCAATGGCGGGATTTTGCTGGCACTGGCGAGCATGCCCTGCATGTTGTCCAGTTGCTCCAGGTAACGGCGATACGCGACCACCATCTGCCATGGCACTGCAGGCTCTATGCGGCTTTCAAAGCTTTCCATGGCAGCGGCCATGGTGTCGTGCTTGATCGATTGTTTGATGATCGGGTAGCCGACAATCGCCACCAGCAAGGCAATGGCTACTGTCCAGGCTTGGGCACGGGGCATGTACACCGGGCGCAAACGGGTCCAGAGGAATACGGCGAAAGCGGTGTGCGCAAGGAACGCCAGCACCATCCACCAGGCGAAGTACTGGGTCATGTATTCGCCGGCTTCAGACACGTTCGACTCGAACATGATGAAGATGACGCTTTGCGAGAATTCTTGCTGATAGATGAAGAAGTAACCGAGGCTGGCCATGGAACACGCCCACAGCACCACGCCGATGACGGCCGCCATTGCGCGGGTATGCTTTGGGAACATCAGCATGGGTGCCAGCCAGATGGCGCTCATTATGAACGCCTGGCGAAAGCCCGAAAATCCGGAGGTGCCCGTCAGTTGGATCAGCAGTTGGGTAATGCCGGAAAAGTACCAGAAGAACAGAAATAGCCAGCCGAGTCCGGCCCAGTCGAAACCTTTCGCAGATGTGTTACTGCGTTTGAACATCCCCATACAGCGCTCCAGCTGATAACAACTTGAATCGTCAATGCCGTTTAGCCCGGCACAACAAGTGAGGGCCGCATCACTAATGAGCAGCCGCAAAGTGTTGAAGTATTGCTAACGGGATGTGAAAACTTTGTCAGGGATGATGGCGGGCTCTGGCTCGCCGCGTGTTGTGGGGGGATCAGTCGTGGAGGCTGACATGGCCAGCCTGGGCACTCTGTAATTGCCGGCGCAATTGTTCGAGTTCCTGGCGCAACTGCACGCACTCCTCTTTGAGTTGACGCAGCTCATCACGGCGGACGGTGACATAGAGGGTCTGGGCAGGTCGTGCGGACAGTATGGTGGTCATGGTTCACTTCGCCTCTGGCAACTTTATATCGAGTATCCAGATAGCCCGTTGCCGGACATGGATCACTGTCGTGGCCGATTGTGATTTCTTTCTTGAGTGATGTGAACTTTTAATTTTTTTGCGGTCCAGGTGTGCTCGTTCGTCTTCTGAGTGTATTGAATCGCGAATCTGGGTGGCTGCTTGTGCGAAACTATGCAGCATGCGCTAGGACTAATCCTCAGCCGGGCACCTTAAGCAATGCTGCACTAAGGTGCTGTACACCTATTTATTTGTCGTTGGGAGCAACAGTACATGCAGTTGGGAATTATTGGATTGGGCCGTATGGGCGGTAACATCGCGCGGCGTCTGATGCTCAATGGGCATACAACCGTGGTTTTTGACCGCAATACCGACTTTGTCAGTGCCCTCGAGCAGGAAGGCGCCACAGGCGTGACCGACTTGCCTGCGCTGGTTGCTGGCCTGGCCAAGCCCCGGGCTGTCTGGGTCATGCTGCCGTCCGGTGCTCCGACCGAAGACACCATTGAAACCCTGAGCCAACTGCTCGACGCCGATGACATCATCATCGATGGCGGCAATACCTTTTATAAAGATGACATCCGTCGTTCGCAGGCGCTGGCCGAAAAAGGCATTCAGTATGTTGACGTCGGCACCTCTGGCGGCGTGTGGGGGCTGGAGCGCGGCTACTGCATGATGATTGGCGGTGACACTGGCGTCGTCACACATCTGGATCCGCTGTTCGCGGCCCTTGCTCCGGGTATGGGCGACATCGCACGCACCAAGGATCGTGTCTCAGATGATGACCGCGCAGAACGTGGCTACATCCATGCAGGTCCTGCGGGCGCCGGGCACTTCGTCAAGATGGTGCATAACGGTATTGAGTACGGCCTGATGCAGGCTTACGCCGAAGGTTTCAACCTGATGAAGATGAAGGGCGGTGAAAACCTGCCTGAAGATCAGCGTTTTGACCTGAATCTGGGTGATATCGCCGAAGTGTGGCGCCGCGGCAGCGTTGTGTCGTCCTGGTTGCTGGATCTGACCGCTGATGCACTGGCCACTGACGCACCGCTGGACGGTTACTCGGGCGCTGTGGCGGACAGCGGTGAAGGCCGTTGGACCATCGAAGCGGCCATGGAACAGTCGACACCGGTTCCGGTACTGTCGAACGCCTTGTTTGCCCGTTATAGCTCACGCCAGCAAAGCCTGTATGGAGACAAATTGTTGTCTGCCATGCGTTTTGGTTTCGGCGGCCATGTGGAGACACCTAAGAAATGACCGATCAGTCCAGCAAATCCAACACCAAGCCGGCACCGCCCACCACGCTGTTTCTGTTTGGGGCTCACGGTGATCTGGTCAAGCGCCTGCTGATGCCGGCGCTGTACAACTTGAGTCGGGACGGTTTGCTGGACGATGGTTTGCACATTGTGGGCGTCGACCACAATGCGATCAGTGATGAGGGTTTTGCCAAAAAGCTGGAGGACTTCATTCGCAATGAAGCCGCCAGCAAAGTGGATCATCCTGAGGGCAAGGGCTTGAATGCCCAATTGTGGGCTTCGCTGGCGAAGAACATCAGTTATGTGCAGGGCGACTTTCTGGATGACAGCACTTATACCGCGCTGGAACAGAAAATCATCGCCAGTGGCACTGGCAACGCGGTGTTCTACCTGGCCACTGCCCCGCGCTTTTTCAGCGAAGTGGTGCAGCGGTTGGGCGCTGGCGGATTGCTTAAAGAAACCCCGGATGCATTTCGCCGGGTAGTTATTGAAAAACCTTTTGGCTCTGACGTCGAAACGGCACAAGCATTGAACGAGTGCCTGCTGACCGTCATGAGCGAGAAGCAGATTTACCGGATTGACCACTATCTGGGCAAGGAAACCGTCCAGAACATCCTGGTCAGTCGATTCTCCAACGGACTTTTCGAGTCCTTTTGGAATAATCATTACATCGACCATGTGCAGATCACGGCGGCAGAAACCGTCGGGGTCGAGACCCGTGGCAGTTTTTACGAGCATACCGGTGCCTTGCGCGACATGTTGCCCAACCATTTGTTTCAGTTGCTGGCGATGGTTGCGATGGAGCCTCCCGCGGCCTTTGGTGCTGATGCGGTGCGCGGCGAGAAGGCCAAGGTCATCGGAGCAATTCGCCCGTGGTCGAAGGAAGATGCGTTAAAAAACTCGGTGCGCGGGCAATACACCCGCGGTGAGTCCGGTGGCAAGCCGGTAGAGGGTTATCGCGAAGAGAACAACGTGGCCGCCGACAGCTCCACTGAGACCTTTGTCGCGCTCAAGGTGATGATCGATAACTGGCGTTGGGTCGGCGTGCCGTTTTATCTGCGCACCGGCAAGCGCATGAGTGCCCGTGATACCGAAATCGCGATCTGTTTCAAACCCGCGCCTTATGCACAGTTCCGCGACACCGAAGTCGATCGGCTGCAGCCAAACTATTTGCGGATCCAGATTCAACCCAACGAAGGCATGTGGTTTGACCTTCAGGCCAAGCGTCCGGGCCCGGGGCTGAAAATGGCCAATATCGCCCTTGGGTTCGCCTATAAAGACTTCTTCGAAATGCAGCCTTCCACCGGTTATGAGACGTTGATCTACGACTGCCTGACCGGCGATCAGACCTTGTTCCAGCGTGCTGACAATATTGAAAACGGCTGGCGCGCTGTGCAGCCTTTTCTCGATGCGTGGCGTGAACATTCGGACGTGCATCCATACCCGGCCGGTCAGGATGGCCCCGAAGCCTCAAAAGAACTACTGGCCCGCGATGGTCGCGTCTGGCTGAACATAGGATGAGTGACGTGAAGCAAGAGACCATTAAGCTGGTGCTGTGTGACATGGATGGCACCCTTCTTATGCCTGACCACACCATCAGTCCCGGAAACCTGGCCGCGGTTAAAAAGCTGCAGGCGGCGGGCGTTTATTTCACCCTGGCCTCCGGCAGGCCGCCGCGTGCCATGCGCGAGATCAGTCAGCAACTGGGCATTGAGTTGCCGGTCGCCGGATTCAATGGCGGACTGCTGGTCAACGCCCAGGGGGAGTACCTGCAATCTCATCACGTGCAGTATGAAGGGGTGCTGAAGACCCTGGCCCTGTTGGCGGAGCACCCGGTTGAAGTCTGGCTGTTTGTCGATGAAGAGTGGCTGGTGCGCGATCCGTCGGGCGAGATGGTTTCTCACGAGCAGCACGGCCTCGGTTACCCCCCCAAGGTGGTTGAAAGCTATGAACCTTATCTGCACCGGGTGCACAAGATCGTAGCGACCTGTAGCGATGCACCGTTATTGATGGATCTCGAGCAGCGTTTGCAACCTGTATTGAGCGGGCTCGCGATCGCCAGTCGCTCACAGGCTCGTTATCTGGATATCACTGCGCTCAAAGCCAATAAAGGTGAGGCGTTGGCCACTCTGGCCGAGTTTCTGGATGTGCCGCTGGTACGCACGGCGGCCATCGGTGATGGGGGCAATGATCCGGCGATGTTCCACCGGGCGGGGATTTCGATTGCCATGGGCCAGGCCCCTGAAGACATACGCAAGCAGGCGATGTATGTGACGGGCAGTAACCTTGAAGACGGCGTTGCCCGGGCGATCGAGCGCTTTATTCTTTAGCCCGGTTTTTGGCGTAATAACGGCCTGCCTGAGGCCCGCAGTGCTTGTTATAGTCCGCGACTTATTGACCGGCACTGCGCCCCAAAAAGGATTGAGTTTATGTCCGACTACCAGGCTTTTCAGGTTGAGTTACAGGGCAACATTGCCCACGTGCAGATCAACCGACCTGAGAAGGTCAATGCGATGAATGCGGCGTTCTGGAGCGAAATCGTCGAAATCTTTCAGTGGATCGATGAAACCGATGCCGTACGCGTAGTCGTGCTCAGCGGCGCGGGCAAGCATTTCTCGGCCGGTATCGATCTGATGTTGCTGGCCTCGGTTGCCAATGAACTGGGCAAGGATGTCGGGCGTAACGCCCGTTTGCTGCGGCGTAAGATTTTGCAATTGCAGGCTTCGTTCAATGCTGTCGATCAGTGCCGCAAGCCGGTGCTGGCGGCCATTCAGGGGTATTGCCTGGGGGGCGCCATTGACCTGATCGCAGCCTGCGACATGCGCTATGCGGCTGCAGATGCGCAATTCTCGATCAAGGAAATCGACATGGGCATGGCTGCCGATGTCGGTACCCTGCAACGTCTGCCGCGCATCATCGGCGACGGCATGCTGCGTGAGATGGCCTACACCGGGCGCATGGTGGCGGCCGACGAAGCGCGCACGATTGGCCTGGTCAACCGGGTCTACAGCGATCATCAGGCGTTGCTCGAAGGTGTCATGTCGATCGCGCAAGAGATCGCGGGCAAGTCGCCGATTGCTATTGGCGGTACCAAGCAGATGATCAGCTACATGCGCGATCACCGCGTAGACGATGGTCTGGAGTATGTCGCGACATGGAACGCAGCCATGCTCCAGTCGAGCGACTTGCGGCTGGCAATGACCGCCCATATGACCAAACAAAAGCCTGAATTTCTCGATTGACGATTTTTAACCTGACCAAGGATCGTTTCATGACACCGCGTTGGACCACGGCAGTACTGGATACAGACCTACCTGGCGGCCTGGCTGTGGCACGCGGCCCCGACGGTTTTTTACTTGACGATAATGGCCCGTTGTTCCCCCGTGAATGGCTAAAGCGTCAGGACCTGACGGTGCTGGCCGAGCATGGCATCGGTCACCTGGACGGGGAGCCGGTGTACCTGCTGGAGCTTGACCTTGCGGCGCAGGTTGAAGGCTGTCGCTGGCAGGGCTTGCGAGCTTTTATGCTGGAGGGCGATCACACGCTTTACAAGGTCCTGGGCTACGCCGCGCAAATAGGCAGCTGGGCCAGAGAGCATCGTTTCTGTGGAAGCTGCGGGCGGGCCATGACCCAGATACACCTGGAGCGTGCGATGTACTGCGCGCCCTGCGACCTGCGTAGTTACCCGCGAATTTCGCCAAGCATGATTGTGTTGATTACCCGGGGTGATGAGGTGCTGCTGGCCCGTTCGCCGCGCTTTGTGCCGGGGGTATACAGCACGCTGGCGGGGTTCGCCGAGCCGGGAGAGTCGGCGGAGGATTGCCTGATTCGCGAGGTGCGTGAAGAGGTGCAGGTGGAAGTCAGGAATATCCAGTACCTGGGCAGCCAGTGCTGGCCTTTTCCGCACTCGATGATGCTGGGTTTTCATGCTGAATATGCGGGGGGCGAAATCGTTCCCCAGGCGGACGAGATAGAAGATGCACAGTGGTTCAATGTGCATCATTTGCCGCCGCTGCCAGCATCGCGCTCGATTGCCCGCTATCTCATCGACGTGTATGTGGCGCGACGCTTAGGCCTGGCCGAACCAGTGCTGCCAGGCTAGGCGCACGGTCAGTCCCAAGACCACGGTGATAAACACCGGGCGAATGAATTTGGCCCCGCCGCTGATCGCGCTGCGGGCGCCAAAGAAGGCACCGACCATGACGGCAAAGCCCATGGTCAGGCCGATGACCCAGTCCACATGCCCCGAAAAAACAAACACCGACAGCGCTGCAATGTTGCTGACGAAGTTCATGCTGCGGGCCACGCCGCTGGCCTTCACCAGGTCGATGGGGTACATCAGCATGCTGCTGACCGTCCAGAAGGCACCGGTTCCGGGGCCTGCCACACCGTCATAGAAGCCCAGACCCAGGCCTTGGGGCAGCTGCCATTTCTTTTTTATTGGAGCATCGTTGTCGATCGGAGTTTTGGGTGTGCCGCCGAACAGTAGATACAGGCCACAGCCAAAAACAATCACCGGCAGCATTTTGTTCAGCCACTCGGCCGGCATGTAATGGGCCACGATGGCTCCCATCAGGGCCCCTGCCAACGTACCGAAAATTGCCAGCTTCCACTCTCTGGGATGGAACAGCTTGCGTCGATAAAAGGTAAAACTGGCCGTTGCCGAACCAAACGTCGAACTGAGTTTGTTGGTACCCAGTACCAGGTGCGGGGGCAGGCCGGCAGTCAGCAAGGCCGGCGTGGTGAGCAAGCCTCCGCCACCGGCAATGGCATCGATAAAGCCGGCAACAAAGGCCACTGCGGCCAGAATGGCGAGGGTGGTCAAATCTACGCTGAGTTCAAATGGCATCGGGTCGGCTTAATTCGGCAGGACGGACAGCGCACAAGCGCGCGAAGGGCGTCATCTTACCGATAACGGTCACCAGCTGCGACTGACCTTTTGCGTTCGAAAAGTGTTGCATGGCCAACAGTGATTCAACAAAAAAATGCCTGATGAACAGCCCGGTGCGGTTTCACGGGGCGCAAAGGCGGTTTAGACCTGTTGGCATAAATGCTGCTCTGTAGTCATGACATTCCCTAACGCCGAGATCATGCCAATGAGTCAGCAAGCCATAAAATTTGCCTACTGGGTGCCTAACGTCAGCGGTGGACTGGTCGTCAGCAAAATTGAGCAACGCACCCACTGGGGGATTGATTACAACCGCAAACTCGCCCAGTTGGCAGAAGCAGCGGGCTTTGAATATGCACTGACGCAAATCCGCTTCACGGCGGGTTATGGTGCCGAGTTTCAGCACGAGTCCGTAGCGTTCAGTCACGCGTTATTGGCTGCTACCACGCATTTGAAAGTTATCGCGGCGATCCTGCCGGGGCCCTGGAAACCCGCATTGGCGGCCAAGCAGCTGGCTACCATTGATCAACTGACGCAGGGCCGTGTCGCGGTCAATATCGTCAGTGGCTGGTTCAAGGGCGAATTCAACGCCATTGGTGAGCATTGGCTGGAGCATGACGAGCGCTATCGCCGCTCCGAGGAATTCATTCGGGTCCTTAAAGGCATCTGGACCCAGGATAACTTCACCTTCAAGGGGGATTTTTATCGAATCAACAATTACACCCTAAAGCCCAAGCCGCTGGGCTTGCCGCACCCGGAGATATTTCAGGGCGGGAGCTCGCGTGCTGCACGGGATATGGCCGCCCGCGTATCGGACTGGTACTTCACTAATGGCAACACACCAGAAGGCATCAAAGCTCAAATCGACGATATACGGGCCAAGGCTGCAGCCAACCAGCACTCAGTGAAGGTCGGGGTGAATGCTTTTGTCATTGCCCGTGACACGGAGGAAGAGGCCAGGGCGGTGTTGCAGGAAATCATTGAAAATGCCGACATTGATGCGGTCCATGCCTTTGGCGACGCTGCAAAACAGGCGGGCAAGTCTTCGCTTGAGGGAGAAGGTAACTGGGCCAAGTCAACCTTTGAAGATCTGGTTCAGTACAACGATGGTTTTAAAACCAACTTGATTGGCACCCCCCGGCAGATCGCGCAGCGGATCGTGGCGCTCAAGGCATTGGGCGTGGACCTGGTGCTGGCGGGGTTTCTGCATTTTCAGGAAGAGGTGGAGTATTTCGGGCGTCGTGTACTGCCTTTAGTGCGCGAGCTGGAAGCAAGCACGCTTGAACAACTGACACCCGCTTGAGGGCGACCCCGGCAGCAGTGCCCCGGGCTGCTGCTGGGGTGTCGGTTCAGAACGCCGAGAGGGTTTGAGCATCAAGCCTTCGTGTGTTCACTGCCAGGGCCCCGAGTTTGATCAGGCGAGTGCGGGTGACATTACGGCTTAAACCCAGCAGTTTGGCGGTGTGCACCTGATTGTGATGGCAGAACTCATAAGCCGCACGCAAGAGGCTGTCCTCGACGGCTTCGTGCAGCGCACCGGGTTCTTCCTCGAACAACTTTTGAAATGCACGTTGCAGCAAGTGATCCGGGGTATCGGTGCAATGCTGCGGTACGGGGTGCTCCAGCCGTTTGCTGCGCGACTGTGACAGGCGCAGGTCCTGGGCCGTGATGGTCTGATTGCGGCACAGGAGCAGGCTGTGGTGCATGACGTTTTCAAGCTCGCGGATATTGCCCTGCCAAGGGTGGTTCATGAGCACGTCTTCAGCGCATGTGCTCAGTGCAGTGGGGCCGTGTTGCAGCCGTTGCCGGTAGGTTTGAAGGAAATGTCTGGCCAGCGGCAGGATGTCCCCTTGGCGTTCGCGCAAAGGCTTCAGCACCAGGCTGACCACGTTTAGCCGGTAATACAGATCTTCGCGAAAGTGACCGGCATCAATGGCCTGTTCCAGATTCACATTGGTGGCCGCGAGTACGCGAACATTAATCGGCGTGCTTTTGCGTGATCCCAGCCGCACCACTTCTTGCTCTTGCAGCACGCGCAGCAGCTTCACTTGAATGGGCAGTGGCAAATCGCCGATTTCGTCCAAGAACAATGTGCCGCCGTCAGCCTCTTCAAACCAGCCGGCCTTGGCCCCCAGTGCGCCGGTGAATGCCCCTTTCTCGTGGCCAAACAGCTCGGCTTCGACCAGCGATTCTGAAAACGCTCCGCAATTGACGGCCACAAACGGTTGCTGGTTGCGGTGGCTGAGTTGATGTATGTGCCGGGCAACGATTTCTTTACCGGTGCCGGTTTCTCCAATGATCAACACGCTGGCATCACTGGGCGCTATTTGCTGTAGATGCGCGAGTAACGCCTTGGAGGCGGGATCTGCAAAAACCTGGGCTGTGGCCCGTATGGAGGTAGCGAGTGCCGGAGTGGCAGGCAGTGTCAAAAGCTGCATGTACAGCTCCTTTTAAGGGGGAGGGCTATACCCACAAAGGAAAGCCGGAGGCTGCTTTATAAAGTGCTTTTGTTATTCCGTAAACTAACCTAATTCCATATTTATATATCCTTATGGCATATCGGACTTGCACAAACCGGTCTTTTTGGCGCTTTATAGGGCTATGGTTTTTCGATGTCGTGAATTTTGGAATGCTCCTACGACATGTAATGAAGCGGCTTCTTTTGTCACCCAGGTTGATCGGGTATTTCTAATGGCCATTCTTTAACGTGGCTTCACTCTTCTGATATCAAGCACTGCCTGATTCCGGAACGCTCAGTAGGTTTGACAATGAACAAAAGACCTCTTTATTTCGATTACGCTGCCACCACTCCTGTGGACGCTCGTGTCATTCAGGTGATGGTCGACTGTCTTGGCTTTGAAGGAAATTTTGGCAACCCTGCCTCGGGCTCCCATGTATTCGGTCAGCAAGCCCGAAGCGCGGTGGAGCTGGCTCGCGAGCAGGTTGCCCAGTTGATTAACGCCAAGGCAGAGCAAATTATCTGGACCTCGGGCGCTACCGAGTCCAATAACCTTGCGCTGAAGGGGGTTGCGCTGGCCAATGGCAAATCACGCGGGCATATCATCACCAGTCAGATTGAGCACAAGGCGGTACTGGACACGGCGCGGTTCCTGGAGCAGTCAGGGTTTGACGTGACGTATCTGGCGCCCGATAGCGATGGGCTTGTAAGTGCGCAACAAGTCAGCGCTGCATTGCGTGAAGACACGCTGCTGGTATCGCTGATGCTGGTTAACAATGAGCTCGGGACGGTAAATGATATCTCTGCTATTGGTTTGCTGGTTCGCGAGCACGGCGCTTTGTTCCATGTTGATGCCGCCCAGGGCGCAGGCAAGATAGCCATTGACCTGCAGAAGTGGGCTGTGGATCTGATGTCATTCTCCGGGCACAAGGTGTACGGGCCCAAGGGAATTGGAGCGCTGTATGTAGGCGCGCGTGCGCAGGATCGTTTGCAGGCTCAGATTCATGGTGGTGGTCATGAGTCGGGGTTGCGCTCGGGCACGCTGGCCACTCACCAGATAGCAGGAATGGGAGCTGCCTTTGCCCTGGCCAGCGAGTCATTCTCCAAGGAGTTGGGCCATATCAGCGTTCTGCGTGAGCGTTTGCTGGCGCAGTTGGCCGCTGTGCCGGGGGTGCAATGCAACGGCTGTCCAACACAACGAATTCCCCATACCTTGAGCCTGACTTTCCCCCAAGGGCACTTCAATAGTTCTGCATTGAGCGCGGTGCTGGCGTATTCGGCTACTTCGGCGTGCAACTCAGCCAGCAAAACACCATCGCATGTGCTGCTCGCGCTTGGTCACGACGCTGATAAGGCAAGTCGAACCATCCGCTTGAGTCTGGGGCGTTTTACAAGCGAGCAGGATATCGATACTGCAGTAAATGCGATTAAAACGGCCGTAGCCGCCCCTGCACCTTTTTGGGCGGTTGCCCAGTCTTAGCTGCTGATTCATTATCCGACGGGAATAATAATTAGCCGTGGCTAGCAGGAGACAGAATGAGTACTCAGTCGTTGAATCCGGGGTTGGTAGTGCAGCGTTTGGCGCGCACCCGAGCTTTAATGAGCCAGAACGGAATACAGGCACTGTTGGTACCCTCGGCCGACCCTCATCTTTCAGAGTACTTGCCTGCCTATTGGCAGGGGCGGCAATGGCTATCGGGTTTTTACGGCTCGGTCGGTACTTTGATTGTGACCCCGACCTTTGCCGGTCTTTGGGCTGACAGTCGTTACTGGGAGCAGGCTACCAAGGAGCTTGCCGGCAGTAGCATCGAACTGGTCAAGTTGGTACCAGGGCAGCCGGGGCCGCTGGAGTGGTTGGCGGAACAAGCGCCTCAAGGGGCTACGGTTTCGGTTGATGGCGCGGTACTCGCACTGGCCTCGGCGCGAACACTGGAAGGTAAGCTCAAGGAGCGCGGTGCTGTTTTGCGCACTGATATCGATCTGCTGGGGCAGGTTTGGGAGGATCGTCCTGCGCTGCCGGTCCAGGCGGTATACGAGCATTTGCCGCCACAGGCGACAGTGAGCCGCGTAGTCAAGCTGGCGCAATTGCGTGAATCACTTGTTCAGCGCAAGGCTGATGCGCATTTCATTGCAACCCTTGATGACATTGCCTGGTTGTTCAATCTGCGTGGCTCGGATGTTTCCTTCAATCCGGTGTTTGTTTCGTTCGCATTGATTAATGCAGAGCAAGCCACCTTGTTTGTGGACTTGAACAAGGTCAGTCCCGCGCTGCAGGAGACGCTCAAGCATGATGGTGTCGAGCTACGTGAGTACATTGAAATCAATGACGCTCTGGCAGCATTGCCGGCTTCAACCCGGTTACTGGTAGACCCGGCGCGGGTGACCTGCGGGTTGCTCAGCCATCTGCAGCCTGATGTGAAGCTGGTCGAAGGAGTAAACCCGACTACTCTGGCCAAGTCGCAGAAAAGCCTGGATGACGCGTTTCATATCCGTCAGGCCATGGAGCAGGACGGTGCAGCGCTCTGTGAGTTTTTTGCCTGGCTGGAAACAGCCTTGGGTCGCGAGCGCATCACTGAGTTGACGATTGACGAGCAGTTGACCGCTGCGCGTGCGCGTCGTCCGGGGTTTGTATCGCTGAGTTTCAACACGATTGCTGCTTTTAATGCCAATGGCGCAATGCCCCACTATCACGCGACAGAGCAGGAGCATGCCGTGGTTGAGGGGGATGGTCTGCTGTTAATAGATTCCGGTGGCCAGTATCTGGGCGGAACGACAGATATTACCCGGATGGTACCAATTGGCACCTTGAGCTATGAGCAAAAGCGCGATTGCACCCGTGTGCTTAAAGGTGTGATTGCCTTGTCCCGGGCTCAGTTTCCAAAAGGGATTTTGTCGCCCTTGCTGGACTCGATTGCAAGAGCTCCCATTTGGGCTGAGGCCGTGGATTACGGGCATGGAACCGGGCATGGCGTGGGCTATTTCCTGAATGTGCACGAAGGGCCTCAGGTTATTGCCTATCAGGCTGCACCCGCGCCTCATACAGCCATGCAGGCCGGGATGATCACCTCTATCGAGCCAGGAACATATCGTCCGGGTCGCTGGGGGGTGCGAATCGAGAATCTGGTATTGAATCGCGAGGCGGGTGCGTCGGAGTTTGGTTCGTTTCTCAAGTTTGAAACATTGACCCTGTGTCCGAT